>JAAWLO010000033.1 GCA_022797935.1 Oscillibacter sp.
GCGTCCACAACAGCAACGTGTGTCTGTCCATCCGCCGTGGCCTGTGCAATCTCCGCCGCTATTACACAGACCACCCCCAGGGGAAGTGAGGGCGGCATGACAATCATCAATTTACGCAAGCACTATTACCCGCTCTACACAAAGGCAGCAGCTGTACCAGTAACATTCCCGGATTTCCATCGCTGATAAGTAGGGAGGCCGACCAAACCACATTCCCCTAGCCTTTGCCGCCGCAATGCCCTCCGCTTGTCTTTGACGGATATTGGTCCGTTCATTTTCCGCCACGAAAGACAGCACTTGCAGGACAATGTCGCTGAGGAAGGTCCCCATAAGATCTTTCCCGCGCCGGGTATCCAGGAGCGGCATATCCAGCACCACGATATCAACGCCTTTCTCCTTGGTAAGGATCCACCATTGCTTTTGGATTTCCTCATAGTTGCGCCCTAGCCGGTCGATGCTCTTGATGTAGAGCAAATCGTCCGGCTTCAACTTTTTGACCAGCCTTTTGTATTGCGGACGGTTAAAGTCTTTGCCGGATTGCTTGTCTGTGAAGATGTTTTGCTCCGGGATATACATTTCCCGCAGAGCGATCAGCTGCCGGTCCTCGTTCTGCTGCGATTTTCAAAAATTGGAAGCGTCAGCCACCAGCCAGTTCCTCTCGCAAAGCCCCTTTGGGCCACGCTTTACCGCCGCAAGCCCTCGCCTGCGCGCAGGGGGCAATGGTCTCCGGCAGCCGGGCTGCATTGACTGTTTCAACCGGCGGACCAGGGGTCCGCCGCTGCGCGGATGGCATATACTGGTTTTGTTCATAAATACGGGTCTGAAGTGTTGAATTTGGGAAACTATACGAGATATCTTGTAAAATTGACGGATACCGACCGCACAATACTGGAATCGTACAGGCAGGTGTGCGACGGTCTGGCGGATTATCTGGGCGACGGCTATGAAATTGTGCTGCACAGTCTGGAGAATCTGGACCAGTCGGTCATAAAGATTATCAACGGGTACTACACCGGGCGAAAAGAGGGCTCGCCGATTACGGATTTGGCCCTGCACATGATGGAAAAGATTCGCGAGGAGGGCAACGCCGGATACATCTCCTATTTCAGCAAAAATAAAAAAGGAGAGCCTATGCACTCCGGTACCATTACAATCCGCGGCGAACAGGGCCGGGTGATTGGCCTTTTGTGTATCAATTTGTATTTGAACACCTCCGTACATAAGTTTTTTGGAAACCTCTTCAGCGGCATGGAAAACCAGGAAACGGCAAACAGTGAAAATTTCGTGGACAATCCAGCGGATTTGATTGCCGGTGCGGTAAACCAGATACGCAGGGAAGTTTTGGCGGATTCGAACGTGACCGCCCACAACCGCAACAAGGAGATTATCACGCGGCTGGCCGCCCGGGGAATTTTTCAGCTGAAGGACAGCGTGGTACAGTGTGCGGAAATCCTGGGCATCAGCAAGAACACGGTGTACCTGCACCTGCGGAACGGCGGACTGTGAGCGCCTGACCGCAGACCGTTCAGAAGCGCTTCCGGATAAATTGAAATGCAGGCCATCCGCAAAATTGCGGCGGATGGCCTGCATGGGAGTATCCTGATTCTGTTTGTCCGGGCGTGTCCGGACCGCAGGGGAAACCGGCGCTGTATGACGCCGTCCAGACCGGCCGCGTTCAAGGGTTTGGAATACCGGTTCTCAGTGCGCCGTGTCCACGAACACAATGCTGGAGTCTCCCCTTTGGGCCTGTTCCAACACGGCTTGGGCCAGAATCTGAAACGACCCATGAGAAGAGGTTGCTCCCGTCACCACATCAATATTCTCCGCACTCTGCCCCTCCAAAAGCTGATTTGCGTAGTTGCGGGTATACTCATTGGGGTAGGTGCCCTGAATGTGGAGCATGGACTGCATATACGCGTTGTCCCAGCTCTTGATGAATCCGCTGGCATTTTCCGCATTATACTCTACCGAGACGATGCTCCCGCCTTTTACCAGAATGGTGATATACTCCTTCCAGCCGTGGCTGAATTCGGATGCCTGGGCGGTATAATATCCGTCCTGAAGTCCCGCCTGATTTCCGCAGGCCGCCAGCAGCAGCACCAGAAACAGGCTGAAAAGCGTAGCAAGAATCCGTTTCATCCGCCGCACGTCTCCTTTAAAATAAATTTTTTCACTTGCGCCTGGAGCGCCTCGGCCTCTTTCGCCAGGGAACCGCTGGACTGCTCCGTTACCCCCGCGGTCTGCAGGTTGCGGTCCGCAATGGAAGAAATAGCTGAAATCCGCTCCTCCATGGCTGCCAGCGCAAGCTCCTGGCCCTGCACCGCCGCTGCCAGCTGGTCCGAAATGGTACTGATTTGCCCGGAGACATCCGAAATTTCACGAAGGGAACCGGCAGTATCTGCAGTCAGCTCCACACCGTTTTGGATAATCGCCTTGGTGTTGTTGACCATTTCCGTAGCGCTCTGCGCAGCCTTGGCGCTTTTGGCTGCCAGCTGCTTGACTTCACTGGCCACTACCGCAAAGCCTTTTCCGGCCGCCCCGGCGCGGGCCGCCTCCACCGAGGCATTGAGCGACAGAATATTTGTTTGGAAAGCAATGTCTTCAATGTCCTTTGCGATTTTAGTAATCTGCTGCGCATTGGCGCTGATGTCATCCATTGCGGAAGACAGGGCCGCCATCTGTTCATTCGCGCTTTGGACGCGCCGGGTAATCTCTTCCGTTTGGGAGCGGGTCCGTCCGCTGCTTTTTGCGACATGGTCCAGCTGCTCCTTCACATGGCCCACCTCATGGACCAGTGCCTCGGCAGACTGGTTCTGCTCCAAAGACGCCTGGTGCAGCTGCGCGGACTGCCCGTTCAGCTGCTCTGCCATTGCGGTCAGCCGGTCCGCAGCGGCGCGGAAGCCCAGAAGCGTTTCGTTCATGGACTGGGTAATGGTCTGCAGACTGCCGCGAATCAACACAAAATCCCCCTTGTAATCCACTTGAGGCCCTATGCGCAGGTCACCGTCCGCAATATGGGTCAATACCTGCTGGATGTCGGATATGTACCGGTTTATGCTCTCCAGCGTCGCGTCCAGCGTCTGTGTCATGACCTCCAGCTCATCTCCGGTACGGACAGGGAGGACCGCCGTGTGCAGATCACCGCCGGAGAGGGCCACCATCCGGTCCGTCACACACGTTACCGGGCAGGAGATCGAGCGGGCAAACCGCAGGATCACCAGAATGGAGACAACCAGTCCCGCCAGAGCGGCCAGAACCGACAGAAGCATAGCGCCGTTAATAAAATGGCCGTAGTCCGACTTGGGAATCTGGATGACCAGAGACCACTGAACCCCTCGAATGGGTGAAAAAGCCACCAGCATGGTTTCCCCATCGACGGAAAATTCGGCCGCCCCGGTTTCTCCGGTGGTGACCCGCTTCACCGCCTCCCCGCCCCCGCCGCTGAGCTGGACCAGCGAGCTTTGGCTGAGAACCAGGGACTGGTCCGGATGGCCGGTGACCACCCCCTCCCGGTCGACCATATAGGCCATACCGCTTCTGCCCAGGTTGATACTGCTGATTACGTCATTGAGCAGGTCATATTTATACACGCCCATCATATACAAAACCGTTTCGCCGTTCTCTTTCACCGGCATTCCCATCATAATGCCCAGCTTTCCCTGAAAGATGGTGGATGGATGGATGGTCAGATTATCGGTTTCTTTTAAAAGGGCGAAAAAACCGCTTTCCAGATTTTCCGGCGTATCCCCGGTTCCCTGCACCAGGCGGCCAGTCAAGTCATACAGGGCGATTGTGTACAGCTCATAGACCTCCGCCGCCTCTTCCAGGACCATCCTGCGGTTTTCGGAGACCGCCCCAGGGTCCGGAGGAGACAGCGCGTTCTCTGAACCGGCCTCCGCGTCCGGAGACGGCAGCGTATCCTCTGAACCGGCTGCCGCGCTTATCCGGGGGTCTGCGGCAACGGTCATCATGCGGTCGGCCAGCATATGGACGTTGGCCTCCACGGTTTTCGCCGACTGCCGTGCCATAGGCTGAAGGCTGTCCAACAGAATGCTGTTGGCGAGTGACTGCAGAGAGACCGCCATAATCACACAGCATATGACCACCAAAATCAGAATGTTGAGGGTGGTATTTCTCAAAATCCGCCTGTTCAGACTCCGTTTCGTTCCTCGTCCCGCGAGGAAGCCCGCTCGCTTTCCCGTCACGTTTCCATCGCTCCTTTTCTGGATAGTGTTTGTTTGCAGACAGCAATAAAAGCCACTCAATCCACCCGTTGAAAACCGTGCGCCGCCGGGAAGGGATGGACGATAGACTTTGCAGTTCAGTATAGCACAAATTACCGGTTAAGGGAAGTACTTTTTCCGCCGGAACGGCCGCGCACAGTTTTCCGCTCCATATTGTTGACAGAATTGGGAAGGACATGATATTATGACACAGATTTTCCCGATGCATGCGGCGGAACCAAACGGAACAAAACCAGCCGTGTGAAACCGTGCGTTCCGGAAAAGCGTCTCTGCGCATGGGGAATCTGCTGCGGCAACTATGACCGGGCGCCGGTCAATCTGGAGGACAGGCATATGGATTATTCGGGTGGACTCTTTGAACAAACTGGGGAGCGCGCGCTGGCCGCTGAGACCCAAGAGCGGCACGGCGGCATACAAAGCGTTCAGAATCTGGAGGCCGTCATCAACGAGGGCCTGCGCGCCGCCCTGCTGGAGGAAACGCCGGACCAGTCGCTGGAGGTACTGCTGGAGCACCTGGGAAAAGCGCTGAACGGGGAGCGTACTTATATATTTGAACAGAACGAGTCCGGCGGGGATGACAACACCTATGAATGGGTGGCCGCAGGCGTGGAACCGGAAAAGGAGAACCTCCAAAACGTCCCGCCGGAGGTGTGCGAAAGCTGGTACCGGAAGTTCGGTGTCGGCAAGCACATCGTGATTGAAAACCTGGAAGATATCCGGGAGACGGAGCCGCTTCAGTATGAAAACCTGAAACGGCAGGGAATTCATTCCCTTGTGGTGGTTCCCCTGTATGACGGCCAACAGATCATTGGCTTTTACGGTGTGGACAATCCCCCTGTGCGGCTGCTGGAATACGCGTCAAATATCCTTCAGACGGCGGCGTACTTTATCGTTTCCTCCCTGAAACGGCGCAATCTGGTCCGGGAGCTTCAAAAGAGGAGCTATAACGTGCTCCGCGCCCTCAGCGTGGATTACCTGGGCATCTATGAGATAAACTTCGACACCGGCGAATGCGAGGTTTACCGCAGCAGCGAGCAGATGGGCGTGGATTGGAGCGCCTGTTTTCAGGACGGCTACGCGGCGGCTATGGAGCGGTATATTTCCGAGTATGTGGTCCCCCGGGACCAGGACCGGCTGCATGCGGTGACAAAGAAAAGCTATGTGCTTGCCCGGCTCAAAGTCAAGAACAAGTTTTCCGTCCGGTATCAGGTGAAAGACAGCGCCTCCGGGCTGAAGCATCTGGAGCTTCATTTTTCCGCCACGGAGAGGACCGCGGCGGAGAACTGCGCAATTTTCGCACTGCGGGACGTTAACGCCCTGGTGGAACAGGAGGAAAAGTACAAGCTGGAGGCACGGCAGAGTCTGGAGGACATTCTGGAGGGTGCCAGAACCGGAATCTGGACCATTGAACTGGAGGAGGGCTGCCAGCCGAGAATGTATGCGGACCGAACCATGCGGATTCTTCTGGGGGTACCGGATGAGATTGGGCCGGAGGCGTGCTACCAGCACTGGTTTGCGCGCATTGACCCGGACTACATAGAGATGGTACAGGAGACCGTAGGAGAAATCCTGGATACGGGGCGTTCCGAGGTGATTTACCCCTGGAATCACCCGAAGCTGGGAAAGATCTATGTCCGCTGCGGCGGCGTGCCGGACAGGACCTTTAAAAGGCCGGGGGCCTGTCTGAACGGGTACCACCAGGACATCACGGAGACCATGGTCACCAGAAAGAAGCAGGAACAGTCCATCATGGAGCTTCTGGAGCGGGTGCGAAAGGCAAACTCGGCCAAAAGTGAATTTCTTTCCCACATGTCCCACGATCTCCGCACGCCCATCAACGGGATTCTGGGCATGCTGGCCATTCTGGAAAAAAGCCAGGATAACCCGGAACAGCAGAGGGAGTACCGGAGGAAAATCCGGGTGTCCGCAGAGCATCTGCTGTCCCTGGTGAACGACGTTCTTCAGGTCAGCAAGCTGGAGAGCGGACGGCCTGCGGGGACGGCGGAGCCCTTTGACCTGTTCGAGACCCTGGAGGACTGTATGGCGATGCTCTCCCCTCTGGCGGAGGAGCGGGGCGTCCGGCTGGAGCTGGAAGCAGACGGCCTGCGGCACAGGAGAGCCGTCGAAAATCCGCTGCACCTGAAACAAATCCTGATGAATGTCATAGACAACGCCATCAAATACAACCGTCCCCAGGGCTCCGTATTGGTCCGGGCGGAGGAGACGGCCTTTCAGGATGGGACCGCCGAGTACCGCTTTATCATCAAAGACACGGGAATCGGCATTGGGAAAGACTTTCAGGCCCACATTTTTGAGCCCTTTGCCCAGGAGCATCAGGACGCGAGAACCGACTATCACGGCGTGGGACTCGGAATGTCTATCGTCAAGAAGCTGGTCGACCAGATGAAAGGAACCGTTTCCATAGACAGCCAGACCGGCCAGGGAAGTGTGGTGCAGATCACGCTTCCTCTTCGCGTTGACGAGGCGTGGGGCGGAGAGCCTGCGGACACGGCCTGGCGCGTGCCGGACAACATTGCCGGGATGCGCGTGCTTCTGGTGGAGGACAACGAGATCAACTGTGAAATCGTGGAATACATTCTCAAAGACGCGGGTGTAGAGGTCGTGACCGCCAACGACGGAAAGGCCGCTGTGGATGTGTTCGCGGCATCTGAACCGGGTACGTTTGACTGCGTGCTGATGGATTTGATGATGCCGGTCATGAGCGGCTATGAGGCGGCGCGGGTAATCCGCGGCCTGGAACGGGCGGACGCAGGGAGCGTGCCGGTCATTGCGCTGTCGGCCAACGCTTTTGAAGAAGACGTCGCCCTGGCGAAGGACGCCGGGATGAACGCGCATCTGGCGAAGCCGGTGGACATCCGGAAAATGTTCCAGGTCATGAGCCGGCTGAGAAGCTGCTAGAAGCTGGAACCATACGCTCCGGCAGCTCAAATACGAAAACCTGTGGAGATGGAAAACGTATGAAAAATAAGGCGTTGGCTCGATTTTTAAAAATCAGCATAGCGGTCATTCTTTGCTTGACGGTGTTTGTGTTTTCCTTCCTTGGAATCTCCATTCACAATATGAGCGAAGACACGATTGAGGATATCGGTTCCGCTTATATGGCCGGAATGAACGAACAGGTATCGCTGCACTTTGAAACGATCATTGAACTCCGTCTGACTATGGCGGAATCCATTGCGCATATTGCGGAAGGGGACGGCCATTACGGCTCCAAGGAGGACATCGAATACGGCGCAAGAGCACGGCATTTTCTGTGCGCCGCCCTATATTCCCCCAACGGCGAGATAGAAATGATTTACGGCGACCCTGTGGAGCCCAAGCACCCGGATCCGTTTTTAGAAAGCCTGCGGAACGGAGAGCGCAAGACGGCCTCTGCGGTCGACAGCAGCGGAGAGGGCGTGATTCTGTTCGGCGTCCCCTGCGAATACCCTATGTCCGGCGGAACCGGCAGTCTCGCTATGGTTGTGGGACTTTCCACCCAATATATGGGCGAGGTTCTCTTTCTGGATTCAGACAGCTCCCTGAGTTATTCCTTTGTCATCCGCAAGGACGGCAGCTACGTCGTCGGGAACGAGGATGAGGGGCACGAAAATTACTTTGACCGGCTTTCCCATATTCTTGACGGTCAGACCCAGGATGCGGCCGCCTGCATTGACCAGCTGACGGCGGCCATGAACGCCGGGGAAGACTATTCGGTTATTCTGGAAAACGGCGAATCCCGCCGCCATCTGTACTGCACCAGCCTCCCCTACTGTGATTGGTATCTGGTGACAGTTCTTCCCTTTGACCGCTTGGATGACAGCATCGCGGGGATGGGCAGCCGCTGGCTTACCATTGTCTATGCGGCCTCCTTCGCGGTAATTGCCATGCTTCTGTGCATATTCTTCCAATATCTGGGCGTGTTTAAAAAGCAGGTGGCGGAACTGACGTGCATGAACCGGGAAATGGATACGGCCCGGAAGGACGCGGAACAGGCCCGAAAGGAAGCGGAGCAGGCCAACGCGGCCAAACAGAACTTCCTTTCCAGCATGAGCCATGACATCCGCACCCCCATGAACGCCATCATAGGCATGACGTCCCTGGCCATAGATAACGCGGATAATCCGAAACAGGTTCAGGATTACCTGCGTAAGATCGCCCTGTCCAGCAAGCATCTGCTGGGGCTGATTAACGACGTCTTGGATATATCCAAAATTGAAAGCGGAAAGATGACGCTGAATGTGGAGCCCATGTCGCTGCGGGAGGTGATGGACGGCATTGTCAATATCATGCTGCCCCAGAGCAAGGCCAAGAAGCAGCAGTTCCACACGGCTGCCTACGAAATTCTTTCGGAGGATGTGTACTGCGACAGCGTGCGGCTGAACCAGGTATTGATTAACCTGCTGGGAAATGCCATCAAATTTACGCCGGAAAAGGGTTCTATTTACCTGACGGTGTATCAGGAGGCACTTCCGGAGGCCCCGTCCCGTGTCCGGACCCATTTCCTGGTGCGTGATACGGGGATCGGCATGTCAAAAGAGTATCAAAAGGTCATTTTTGAATCGTTCAGCCGGGAGGACACCACCCGGGTCCAGAAAACCGAGGGGTCCGGCCTGGGAATGTCCATCACCAAGTATATCGTAGACGCTATGGACGGCTCCATTTCCGTCCGCAGTGAACAGGGCCAGGGCAGCGAATTCCATGTGGTGCTTGACCTGGAAAAAACGGCAGAGCGGGAGAACCCGCCGGTACTTCCCGCCTGGAATGTACTGGTGGTTGACGGGGATGAGCGGCTATGCGCCAATACCGTTCGGATTCTGCAGTCCGGCGGCCTCCGTTCCCAGTGGTGTTCCAGTGCCGAAGAGGCTGTGAAACGGATTGCGGATGACCGCTGGCAGCTGGTTCTTTTAGGCTGGAGCCTGCCGGATGGGAATGGGATTGAGGCCGCCCGGGCAATCCGCCTGCGCTGCGGAGAAGACAGTCCGGCGCTGCTGCTCTTAACCTGTGACTGGAGCGAAATCGCAGACGAGGCCAGGGAAGCGGGCATTTCCGGTTTTATTTCGAAACCGCTGTTTCAGTCTGCGCTGCTGGACGCGTTAAGCGCATTTTCCGGCTCCGGCGCGGAAGAAGCGTCCGGTACAGAACCGGCAGTTGACCTGATGCTTCGGGGAAAGCGCATTTTATTGGCGGAGGACAATGAACTGAACTGGGAGGTGGCAAAGGAGCTGCTTTCTGCCCTGGAGCTGCAATTGGACTGGGCTGAAAACGGCCAGCTCTGCGCGGAAAAATTCGAGAAATCCCCCGTCGGGTATTATAACGCAATCCTTATGGACGTGCGGATGCCCATTATGGACGGCTACGAAACAACCGCAGTCATCCGGGGACTGAATCGGGAGGATGCGGATCTTCCCATTCTCGCCATGACAGCCGACGCCTTCTCAGAAGACATCCAAAAGTGCCTGGAATGCGGCATGAACGACCATTTAGCCAAACCGATTGACGTTCAGGCGGTTGCGTACAAGCTGAAAAAATATCTGAAATAAGGGCAGCGAGAAACATGGACACGCAGGAGGTATGACCATGAAATTGGCAGCAGCGGCGCAAATGCGGGAACTGGACCGAAGAGCCATTCAGGAGCGGAAGATTCCCTCCATAGACCTGATGAACCGGGCGGCGGAAGCGGTGGCCCTGGCGGCAATGGAGCTGCTGCCGGGCAAACCCTCGAAATGCCGGGGGGCGGTGTTCTGCGGTGCGGGGAACAACGGCGGGGACGGCATTGGCGCGGCCCGGCTGCTGTTTCTGGCGGGCCTGCGGGTCCGGGTCTTCCTGGTGGGCCAATACGAAAAGCTTACCCCGGACGCCCTGGAGGAGACGCGGCAGCTCAGCGAGTGCGGCGTGGAGCTGGAGCCCTTCGACCCCGGCGACGCCTCTCAGACCGCCTGGGCCCTGGGCAGCCATGTGCTGGTGGACGCCCTCTTCGGCGTGGGGCTCTCCCGGGATATCGCCCCGGATTCCCCCTTCGCCGCCGCTGTCGGCCTTATCAACCGCAGCAAGGGCGCGGTGGTCGCCGCCGACATTGCCAGCGGCGTGGAGGCGGACAGCGGACGGGTACTGGGCTGCGCCGTCCGGGCGGACCGGACCGTTACCTTCAGCCTGCCGAAAATCGGCCAGGCCGTGGGAGAGGGGGCCCTTCTCTCCGGACAGGTCTCTGTTCAGGACATCGGCATTCCCGCCTCCTTGATCCGGGAGGTGATCTGTCCCATCCAGACGGCGGAACGGGACTTTGCCGCCGCGGCCCTGCCGCCCCGAAAGCCCGGCGGGCACAAGGGAACCTTCGGAAAAGTTCTCATTGTGGGCGGAAGCACAGGCTATACCGGCGCGCCGTACCTGACGGCCTCGGCGGCTGTGCGCTCCGGCTGCGGACTGGTGTATTTGGGCGTCCCGGACAGCATCTGGGAGGCAGAGGCCGTGAAGTGCTCCTCCGCCATGCCGTTTCCGCTGGAAAGCCGGTGGGGCGGCTCTCTTGGCCGGAAGGCCCTGCCCGCCATTCTGGAAAAGCTGGAAACCTGTGATGTGCTGGCTCTGGGCCCCGGTCTGAGTCCCCAGGAGGAGACGGCGGCGCTGGTGCGGCAGCTCCTTCAGGAGACCGAAAAGCCCGTCGTTCTGGATGCCGGCGGCATAAACGCGCTGGAGGGGCATATAAATGTTTTGGACCAGCGCCGGAACCGGGTCACCATTCTGACCCCCCACGACGGTGAGTTTGCCCGGATTGGAACCCTGACGGAAAACCGGGCCGAAACGGTCCGGACCTTTGCCCGGGAGCACGGCTGTATTCTGGCGCTCAAAGGCCACCGGACCATCACCGCCGGGCCGGAGGGCAACGCGCTGGTAAACACCACCGGGAACTCCGGTCTGGCCAAGGGCGGCAGCGGCGACGTGCTGACGGGGCTGATTGCCTCTCTGCTGGCCCAGGGCGCCTCTCCGGTGCTGGCGGCGGCAGGGGGCGTGTGGATCCACGGCCGGGCGGGAGACTTGGCAGCGGAGGCCCTCACGGCCTACTGCATGACGCCGGAGGACATCATTGCCGCCTTTCCCCGGGTCTTTTCGGAGCTTCAGGAAATTTGAAAACGGAGGAGGTTTTCCGGTGCGCCATTGGAAGTGCGTACCAATGATAACCCTGCTCCTGCTGCTGGCAGCCTGCGGCGGCGGGACGGCGGAGGAGACCGTGGACCTGCGGGACCGCTATCACGATATGACCGGCTGTACCATGGAAGCAGCGGTATCCTGTGACCAGGAGGGTCTGGCCTGGGAGGCAGTGCTTCGCTGCGATTACGTCCCCAACGGAGAGAGTACGGTGGAGGTTCTGTCTCCAGAGAGCATTGCCGGCGTCAAGGCTCTGCTGAACAATACGGACTGGCGTCTGGAATACCAGGGGGACAGTCTCAACGCCGGGACCCTCAGCGACGAGGAAATCAGTCCCGCCCTCTGCCTGCCCAGACTGATGAACGCCCTCCGGGACGGCTGGCTGCTGGAGGAGAACGAGGAGGACTGGAACGGTGTTCCCTGCCGGCGGCTCACCGTGGACCAGAGCGGCGTGAAGGACGGAAAAATTCTCTCCACCCTCTGGCTTCGCCAGAACGATGGCACGCCTCTGCGGGGGGAGATCGCCGTGGACGGGGAAATTATTTTGACGGCGGAGTTTACGAGCTTCGCTTTTTGTGATATAATCAACCCAGCTGAACAGGAGTCATAACTCCTGTTCAACCGGCGGGCCCTGGGTCCGCCGATACGCGGAGCGCATTTGCGTTTCCCAGAAATGCCTGCACAGGCAGCCGCTTAACGGCGGTTTGTTGAAACGAATCCCTTGGATTCTTTTCAACCGCGCTGGCTATACAATGGCGGAAGACAGCTGACGGACACCGGCACACCCGCCCTCCCCCGCCGCATAAGATGATGCGGGGCGAGGACGCCGGAATTTGCCCTTCCCGCGCCGGACGGCGAAGGCCCCTGCCCGGGCCGGACACAATGTTTGCGGAAAGAGGCGTATAAATTCCGAAACTGCGTGGGAGAATGAAAGTGGCCTCACCGAGGGGGAAATCCCTTACGGTGGCGGGTACTTCTTTTCGGCGGAGTGTGAACTTTGTGGATACGAGTGTCAAGCGTGGCGATATTTACTATGCCGATCTCTCCCCGGTGGTGGGCAGTGAACAGGGCGGTGTCCGGCCGGTGCTGATTATTCAGAACGACACCGGAAACCGCTACAGTCCCACCGTGATCGCGGCGGCTATTACTTCCCAGACCGGGAAGACCCGGCTGCCCACACATATCGACCTTCCGGTGGCGCAGAGCTGCGGTCTGAGCCGGGATTCCGTGGTGCTCCTGGAGCAGGTACGGACTCTCGACAAAAAGCGGCTGCGGGAGCGCATGGGCCATGTGGAAGAACATGTGATGACGAAGGTGGATACGGCAATTGCGGTGAGCTTCGGCCTGCCGCACGACCAGCTGGTTTAAACACGTTCTCCCGGCGGAGGATCTTCCTCTTTCCGCCGGGAGATGCAATCGGGAGGTACATATGAAGAAAAACCGTTGGCTGCTGCGGCTGATTGCCCTGCTGGCCCTCAGCGGCGCCCTGATGACCACGGCCACCCTGGCGGCGGGGTCGCCGGAGGACCCGCTGGTGACCCTGAGCTACCTGAACAATACCTTTTTGAATACCGTTCTCCAGCGGGTGGACCAGAAGATTGCCCAGTACACCGGCGTTCCGGGAAGCGGCGGGTCCGGCACAGCCTCCTCCTTCGCCGTGGTAACCCTGTCGGAGGGACAGGCTCTGACGGGGGACATTGGCTGTGAGGTCCTGCTGCGGGTAGGAAGCGCCGTCTGCTCCGCCCCTTCTGAGCCGGGACTGGTGGACGAGACCAGCGGTGAAACGCTGGCCAACGGCGGCGCACTGGCCCAGAACCACCTGTATCTGATGACCATTGCCGGACGGGGCGTCCGGGCCTCGGCGGGAACCGTAAAGCTGCTGGTCCGGGGAAGCTATTCCATCACCTGAGAACCGGTTTGCCCAGGGGCGGAATCCCCCTCCGGACGTGCAGGTTCTGAAACACAGGATTCCCGTTTTCCCTCTGCATAACTGTCCCCGCCGGGACATAGGATGATGCGGGTCCTTATTTTTGGCGGCGGGAGGGATGCGGAATGGACAAATTCCCCGTACTGTTGGACGGACGGATGACCGGAGGCGAACTGGTCTTGGAGCCGGAGGGACTGTATGCCTGCTTCACCGTCCGCTGTCCTCTTCCGGACGGTCTCTGGTGCGCCTGGGCCGTGGGGGAACAGGGGGAACTGCGTCTGGGCGTGCTGGAGCCCCTGGGCGGACAGGGAACCATCCGCCGCCGTGTTTCCCGGCGGACCGCCGCCCCGCTGGGCCGGATCCGGCAGGGGGAAATCCGCCCCTTGGATGCCCCGCCGCCGGAGGTCTGGGAGCCCGTCCCGGAGCCGGAACAGCTCTTTTGTTCCCCCGGCCTCCGGCAGCGGCTGAAGGGCCTGCCGGGGGTTCTGAGCCGGAAAACGGAGGACCGCCGGTTCGTGGCCATTCCCTATGACAGAAGCCGGCCCTTTCCCTTGGTTCCCCTGTTCTGCTTTGCCTCTTTGGGGAAAATTGGAGAAAAGTCCTATCTTTTGTTTTGTTTTGACGGGGAAGAGCGGCCAGTTTTTCCTAATTGAGCGTTTGGACTTTGTTGAGAATGACGAAAAGGGACAAAATACAAAAAAATTCTTGTAATCTTCTACCATTTTTGGAAATTTGTGATATAATAAACAAAGTGGTGGAAACAGCGGTCCCAACTCTGGGCACCGGCGGACTGCCTCCGTGGCGAGTCCGCGCAGCCATTCACGCCGTACCCGGAAAGGAACGGCCTGTTTGGGTACGGGTGAGCACCCGCCTCTTGGCGGAGATTGGAGGCCCGGTATGAAATGTCCCTATTGTGGATTCCTGGAGAGCAGGGTGATCGATTCCCGTCCTGCCGACGAAAACAGCAGCATCCGCCGCCGGCGGGAGTGTCTAGGCTGTATGCGGCGGTTTACCTCCTACGAGCGTGTGGAAGGTCTTCCGGCCATGGTGGTAAAGAAGGACGGGCGGAGGCAGAGCTTTGACCGGGAGAAGATTCTCGCCGGAATGGTTCGCGCCTGCGAAAAGCGGCCAGTGCCTATGGCCAAGCTGGAGCGGATTGTCATAGACATTGAGCAGGACTTGCAGAACTCGTCTGAGCGGGAAATCTACACATCTGAGATTGGACAGCGCGTCATGGATGAGCTGCGGAAGATCGACCAGGTGGCCTATGTGCGTTTCGCCTCGGTCTACCGGCAGTTCAAGGATATCGACAGCTTTATGACGGAGCTGACCAAGCTGCTGGCGGAGCGCTGACATGTGAAAAAGCGAAAAACCTGTATTTCCAACGGTCTTAGAACCCTGGAAATACAGGTTTTTTCTGCCAAAAAAGCGGGATTCAATCCAGGTCCCGGCGGTCCAGCGCCGCCAGACCGAAGCGGACGGCCTGGGTGATGCGCTCCCGCTGCGGACCATCTTCGGCAGTGTCCCACTGACGGCGCAGCTCCCGCAGGAACAGTCCCCGCAGGGAGTCCTCCCCTGCCCGGGCCCAGATGTCGGATGTCACCCGGGTATGGTCCCGGACCTCCAGCGCATAGAAACGCCCGCTGAGCGCCGTCTCCAGGGCCTTCGCATCCGCGCCGCCGCACTCGCCCTTTAACCGGATACGGTAAAGGTCCGTTTCCGTGTTTTGAGGCAGGGCGGCCTCCAGGGCTTCCCGGGGATTTTGTCCCGTGACGTCCACGTCCAAAATCTCATAGCGCCGCCGGGCAAAGGGGACAAATGTCAGGGAAACGCTGCCGGAATCGTCAATGATCCCCTCGTAAAATCCTTTTTCTCCCAGCTCATCAAAGCCCCGGCCCTCGGGGCACCCGGGCCATGCGCAGACAGTCCGTCCAAAGGTCTGGGGCGGGCACCGCTTGTGGGTGTGGCCCAGGGCCAGATAGGTCAGTCCGCTGGCGGTAATTTCCTCCCGGCGGATTGGGTTGTAGCGGGCCTCTGCCGGTTCCAGTTCTCCGTGAAGCAGGCCAATGTGAACCCGCCCGTCCGCTGGAGCGGTGAAGCCGGTGAGCAGTCCCTCCCCTTGGTCCGGACCGGTGAAGGCCGCGCCGTGGAGCACCAGGCTGGGAAATTCCACTGCAGTCATCCGGTTTTCCTGGAAGATGTGGACATTCTCCGGCCAGTCCACTGTGCGCCAGGGACTACTGGGGCCATACCAGTCGTGGTTTCCCGGCGCGGCAAAAATCTGAGCCCGAATCCGTCCGAAGGCGGCAGCCAAGGCCTCTCCTGTCTCCTGATAGGGTACGGCACTGTCAAAGAGGTCCCCGGCCAGAAGAAGGAGCTGGACGCCGTTGGCGTTGGCATAGTCCGCCAGCCGAAATAACAGCTCACGGCTCTCCCGCCGCCGTTCCCGGGCCTGTCCGGGCGGCAGGGCGGCAAAGGGGCTGTCCAGATGAAAGTCCGCCGCATGGATGAATTTTAACATGTAAGGCACCTCCGCTGTTTCATTTTCCAGGGAAACGCCGGCGTCACTGCCACGCCTTGCAGACGTCAATCCAGGCGGTAAAGTTAGAGGAATACCGCTCCAGCTCCTGGCAGGTCAGCTCAATGGCGCTGTTGTCGCTGCCGGCGGCGGGGAATACCGTGTCAAACCGCTTCAGGGACACGTCCAGATAGACCGCCACGTCTTCCGGCAGGGCGAAGGAGCACACACCGCCCACGTCGTGCCCGATGAGGCTGTGGGCCTCCTCATGGGTCAGCATCTTGGCCTTGGTGTGGAACTGGGCCTTGTATTTGCTGTTGTCGATTTTAGCGTCCCCCGCCACCACAATGATGACCGGCTTGTCCGCAATTTTAAAGCTCAGGCTCTTGGCAATCCGCGCGCCCTCCACGCCTACGGCCACTGCCGCCAGCTCCACCGTAGCGGAGGAGACCTCAAATTCCCGGATTCGGTCCGCAATTCCGAAGCCTTTGAAATACGCTCTCACTTTTTCAATTGACATCCATGCAATCCTCGTTTCTTTGATGGTTTTTGCCGCGGCCGGCAGGGGGCCGGGAGAAAAAAACCGTCCCCAGGGAGACCGCCAGCACAAGCAGGTCCAGCAGAGGCTCCTCCCCGCAATAGCCCGATTGGCCGCCCATCCAGCGGGCAAACCGCATAAGGCTGTCCAGGAACAGGACAGCGCCGCCCGCGCAGACATTCCATGTCCCCAGGACCCTGGCCCGGTCCCACCGCAGCCAAAGGGCCGCGCCGGCGGACAGTGCCGCCAGACTGGGACCCAGGAAGAGGGCAAGGGCCAGCAGATTCCAAAACAGGCTGCCATACCCGCCCCAGTAAAAGCGGCGCACAGCGGGCCAGTTTCCCAGAATCCGGAAAACCCGCAGGCCAAACGCGGCCAGCAAAAGGGCTGTTCCAGCCAGCCGGACGCGCCGCTTCACCGTATGTCCACCCGCTCCACCGCCGTGCAGAGGCCGGTGGCGCTGTCCAGGGTGAAGATGGCCCCCTGCATTTTGCAGGGTCCCTCCGGGCACTTGTAGCGCCCCGGCAGGCCGCCCAGAAACCCTTCCACCGACTGCCAGGGCTCAATGCCCAACACGGACTCAATCACACCGGTCATGCCCAAATCTGTAAGATAGCCGGTGCCCTTTGGAAAGACGGTCTCGTCAGCGGTAGGGACGTGGGTATGCGTGCCCCAGAGGGCGGAGACCCGGCCGTCCAGGTAGTAGGCCATAGCCAGCTTTTCGCTGGTGGCCTCCGCATGGAAATCCAACAGCGTAAACTCCGCGCCACCCGTCTCCAGCAGACGGTCTGCCAGCAGGAAGGGATTGTCGGCTCCCCAGGCCAGTCCGCAGCGGCCAATGAGGTTCAGCACCTGTATACGGACGCCGCCCAGGTCGAAGACCTCGCGGCCATGACCCGGGGCCCGGCCGGTGAAGTTGGCGGGACGGAGCAGCCAGGGACAATCGTCCAGAAAGCGCTGAATCTGCGGCTTTCCAAAGCTGTGATTGCCCAGGGTGACGGCGTCGGCTCCGGCGTCCCGGATGCGTTCCGCCTGTTCTGGCGTAAGGCCCACGCCGGACGCGTTTTCGCCGTTGACCACTGTGAATGAAATCTTTTTCAGCTTTTGCAGGGGCCGCAGGACCCGCTCCAGGTGACGGAGGCCAGGCTCCCCCACCACGTCGCCCACGGCCAGAATCTGATACAGCACAGCGAACCTCCCTTCCGCCCTCCAGGAGCGGTTTGAAACTCCAATTTCTTAGTATAACAAAAAATACACCAGCTGAAAAGAAAAATTTTTTTGCCATCCAAATCCGTCCAAACCCCGGTCCCCGCCGGAGTCCGAAGTCAAAAAGGCCCTGCCGTCCGGCAGGGCCTTTCGTTCGGTCATTTCAGCGGAATAACCTCTCCGCCGAGAACCAGCTGTTCCAGCAGGCTTGTATCCAGCGGCATCTGGAATTCAATTGTCAGCTCCAAGGAGCCGCCCCCGCTGCTGGCGCCCCAGACGCAGTCCTTCTGGCCCAGAACCCGGTCCCGCAGATGAATTTCCGTTCCCTCCAGGTCCTCCCATCGGAATTCCTCATCTCCCTCCAGAAGATGGAACCAGAGCGTTACCGCAAAGGGCGATGCCGTCAGCTTCTCCAGCTGCCAGAGAGCGTCTCCCAAGCGGCAGGCCCGGGCCGGTTCCAGCGTCAGGGTCTCCGCCGGGCGCAGGGTCATGGACAGCGTCCAGGTTCCCGCCAGCAGGCATTCTCCATCCCCCGTAAAATCCTGGAGGACAATCGTATACGTTCCGCCCTGAGACAGGTTCTCGTCCTTGACCGAAAACACCAAGTCGTACTCTCCCGGCATCAAGTCCGCGTTCCCCGTCCAGGCCTCCAGGCTCATGCCATACTGAAGCGCCATTTCCCCAGACTCCGACAGCAGCTCCATTACGGCGAAGCTCACACCGCCAGGGCGGGCGGCAATCCGCTCCAGCACCGCTTCCTCCATCACGGTCATCCGCACGGACGCCATAGCCATCTGTCCGTCGGACACCGTATCCAGCATCTCGAAGCGCAGTCCGTTGGACTCCGCCGCCGGCGTATCCACGGTACCCCCCATCTCCAGCAGCTGGTTGGTATCCGCCGCGCCGCCGTATACCGCCGCCCAGGGGCTTGCCTCAAACAGCTGCCGGAACCGCTGGCCGCCGCCCAGGGCATAGCCTGCCGCCGTGCCGGTCAGCAGAGCCGCAATCACCACCACGGCCAGCCAGCGGGCGGGATTCCCCCGCCGCCGGGGAGCCTCTGTATCGATAAAGGCATCTGTCAAAAGCTGTTTCATCCGCTGCCGCTGGCGGCGGGAGGGAGGCGGCGCCGCCGGAGCGTCTTCCATATCCTGCCGGAGCGCCTCCTCCAGAGCGGTTTTCAGCATGGCGTCAAACACACGCCTGTCCATCCAAATAGCCCTCCTCTCTCAGCTGGCGGATCAGCAGCCGCCGCCCCCGGAAAATCCGGGTTTTGACCGCGCCCTCCGTCAGGTGCAGTTCCTTTGCGATATCCGCCAGGCTCCACTCTGCCACAAACCGCAGCTCCAGTACCCGGCGGTAGTCCTCCGGCATAGCGCGGATGAGCGCCACCAGGGCTTCGAAGCCGCCTTCGTCCGCCGGGATAGAAGGTTCCCAGGCCTCCCGCTCCAGAGGCGTCTCCCGCCGCTCTTTCCGCAGGATGTCCAGCGCCGTGTTCCGTGCCACCACGGCCAGCCAGCGCTCCAGCTGCCCGTCAGACCGTTCCCGCAGCTGGTCGTAGACCCGCAGCAGCTTCA
This sequence comes from Oscillibacter sp., assembly GCA_022797935.1. Classification (GTDB taxonomy): domain Bacteria; phylum Bacillota; class Clostridia; order Oscillospirales; family Oscillospiraceae; genus Oscillibacter. The sequence continues at coordinate 19,151 of JAAWLO010000033.1, forward strand.
CGAAGGACTCGTGGACCGCGTCCTCGGCCTGGGGGCCTGCCCCCAGAATCCGTGCCGCCAGACGGGTCATGGGTTCCCGGCTCTTCTGGTACAGCCGGACCAGCCGTTCCCGTTCCGGGGAAGGCTCCTTTCGAAATCCCTGCAAGACCACGCCTCCTCTCCGTGCTCCCGTTTTTGAAGGAAGGGAATCCGCCGTTCCTTCGCGGGGCTTCACCTTTTTAACGTCTCAGCGCCGGAAAAGGTTTCCGCCCTTTCCAAAATTTCTGTCTGGAATAAGCTGGACCCAAACGGCAGATACTGCTTCCAGCAAAGGAGGAAGCGCCTATGATGACCGCCTTCGCCCGCACCGTCATTCTCTATTTCCTCATCATGACCGGCCTGCGCCTGATGGGCAAGCGTCAAATCGGCGAACTGGAACCAGGCGAGCTGGTATTGACCATGATGATCTCTGATTTGGCCACCGTCCCCATGCAGGACTTCGGCATTCCCCTTCTGGCCGGCGTCATCCCCATTCTGACGCTGCTGGCGCTGTCCATGCTCCTCAGCCAGCTGTCCTTGACCAGCCTCCGGTTCCGCCGTCTGGTCTGCGGCACGCCCTCCATCCTCATCCGAAACGGCGTGCTTCAGCAGGAGGCCATGCGGCGCAACCGCTACACCCTGGACGAACTGCTGGAAGAGCTGCGTGGCCAGGGCGTCGCCGGTGTGGAGGAGGTAAAATACGCTGTGCTGGAAAACTCTGGCCACCTCTCCATCCTCCCCTGGACCCGCTGTCAGCCCCCCACGGCGGAACAGCTGGGGCTGGAGACCAGGGAGGACGTCACCCTGCCGGTGATACTGGTGAACGACGGGCGGCTTCTCCGGCGAAACCTGGAATCCCAGGGCCTGGACCGCGTTTGGCTTCAGGAGACCCTGCGGAAAGAAGGTCTCTCTTCTCACAAAGAGGCCTTCCTGCTGGCCCTGGATGAGACCGGCCGGGTGACCTGCGTGAAGAAGGAGGAGACGCCGTGAAAAAAGGCCTGCTCATTCCTGCCGCCGTGCTGACGGCGGTTTTGACCTTCTGCATCTGGAACAGCGCCGCCATGAACGCCCATACCGCCCGCTGGCGGGAGCAGCTGGAGGAAGCGGAGCGCTGGATGGACGCCGGAGACTGGGCGAAAACCGCCGCTGTCCTGGAGGAGAGCTATGCCGGCTGGGCGGAGCGGCAGACGTACCTGCACATTGTCACCAACCACGACGCCGTGGATGACGCGGAGGCCATGTACCACCGGGCCCGGGCCTTCGCGGAAGCCCAGGAGGACAGTGAACTCCGGGCAGAGCTGGCAGACCTGCGGGACCAGCTGCGGCTGCTGGCGGAGATGGAGGAATTCAGCGTGAAGAATGTGCTGTAGGGTCCGGACGATTCCGCTTTGGCCTTTCGTCCGCCTGCGGGGAGTGCCGCTATCCGCAGACATCATTCCAGCAGCCGTACGGAAATCATGGACGCCGCGTTTTTCTCCAGGCCATTGAGAAGGAATCCGGCCAGATCACAGGCATACACCTTTCCGGCTGTCTTCAGCTTCTGCCGCTGGATATGGCGTTTGAGGGCGTCGTATCCGCCGGAGAGATCCCAGCGGCCCTGGCAGCAGAGATAAACGTATTGCCCCGCAGGCTTTTCCTGGTAATACGGGAACCCTCCGGGTTCTTTGACGCGGGTGTAGAGGTGGCTGATGGCTTCCAGGTTTGCCGGATCGTGGATGGCTCCCAGCTGAAAGTCTGTGTGCAGGCTGTACCGGCGGCACAGGGTCCGGCACTGTTCCAACACCATCCTCATCCGTTCATCCTCATCCGCTTCCGGGGGCATGCGTCCTTCCAGCTCCTCTGCCGGAAGAACCAGCAGATGTTCCGTCTCAAACCAGGCCGTCTGCGGTTCCATATCGGGAGCATAACACCATTCCAGACTGCGTACCGTCCCGGAGAGCACAAATTCCATCTGCTCCAGCTTCTGCCGTTCCGCTTTCAGGCGGTTCTGCTGCTCCCGCAGAAGGCAAAGGGTTTGCTCACGGTCCTGCTGCCGCAGGCAGCGGCGGATTTCCTCCAGGGACGTCCCGGTCTGGCGGAAGATGGAGATGGCGTAGAAATCGTAAAACTGCTCTGGACTGTAATAAAAATAGCCATTCTCTCCCTGATGGACCGGGACAAGCAGACCCTCGTCCTTATAGTGCCGCAAGGTTTCCTTGGTCGTGCCGCACAGGGCGGCAAAGGCTCCGGAGGTCAGCAGGCCCGCTTTGCGCTCCATAACATTTCTCCTCTTTTTTGAAAATACCGCTTGACTGTGGGGCGGCCACACGGTTTATGATACCTCCTGCGGGGAAAAACCGCAAGTCCAAAACATCCAAAAACCGCTGGAAATCAAAGGAGGAGCTTATGGAACCGAAACTGGATTCCTATCATCAGCCGGTCACTGGCCGGAACATTCTGCGTTTTGCCTTTCCCACCATAGTGATGACAGTATTCAACACATTTTATACGATGGTGGACGGCCTCTTCGTGTCCAACCTGATCGGAACCAAGGCCCTGTCTGCCATCAACCTGACCGCACCGGCTATCGGACTGCTGACTGCGGTGTCCGGTATGCTGGCCACCGGCGGCAGCGCCGTGGTCATGCGAAAAATGGGGGAACAGCGGGAACAGGAGGCCCGGCAGGACTTCACCCTGCTGATTTTAACCAATGCCGCAGCAGGAGCGCTGATGATGCTTCTGGGCTACGGCCTGATGGACCGCCTGTTAAGGGCCATGAACCTCTCGGGGGAAGTGTTTGCGTATTGCCGTTCCTATCTCAGCGGCTACCTGGTGTTTACCATTCCCATCTTGCTGATGTATAACTTTTCCCTGTACCTGATTGCCGCCGATAAATCCAAGCTGTCTTTGCTTTGCACCGTGGCGGGCGGCGTAAGTAATATCGTGCTGGATTACGTCCTGATCGCCCTCTTTGACTTAGGCATCCTGGGCGCGGCCATTGCCACAGGGCTGGGGTATTCCGTCACCGCCGCAGTGGGATTTCTGGTATTCTGCCAACGGGAAAGCCCGCTTCATTTTCAAAAGCCGGTATTTCGGCCCAAAATGCTGCTGCAGGCTTCCGCCAACGGCCTATCAGAGCTCGCCACGGCCCTGGTATCCGGCATCACGACCTTGCTGTTCAATCTGGCTATGCTGAAATACATAGGTGAGGACGGCGTAGCGGCAATTACGATTATTATGTACGTGCTTATGTTTGTCAGCGCCCTTTTTATTGGATATTCCTATGGTGTGGCTCCTATGATCAGCTATTATCACGGAGAGCGGAATCACGAGAAGCTGAAGAAATTGATCGGCTTCAGCCTGCGCTTTATCGTAGGGAGTTCCATCCTCTGCATGGTAATTTCCTTTTGGGCTTCCGCACCGCTGGTGCGCATTTTCACGCATCCGGACAGCCCTGTTTATCCGTTGGCTGTGACGGGAAACCGGTTTTGTTCGTTTGCGCTGCTGTTTGTAGGCTTAAATGTGTTTGCCAGCGGAATGTTCACCGCGTTGTCAAATGGTATCGTATCTGCGGTGCTGGCGTTTTCCCGTTCGTTTTTGTTCACCGCTGCCTGCATTCAGCTGCTGCCCCTTTTGCTGGGAGGCATTCTGGGTGTGTGGCTGGCAACGCCTGCAGCGGAGTTTTTAGGCGCGGTGATGTCGGTGATGATGCTGCTGAAGCACCGGAAACGGTATGGATATGGGGGAAATTGAGTGAATATCGAGAAGAAAAGCCTTGGAATCGGATTTGTTCTTGGCTGGGGCGCAAAATCTCTGGTCGAATCGGTTTTCCACACTCTTTCTGACAGGTTCCCTCTGGTGTCTGACATGGATCGTGTTCCTTCGAAAAATTCTCAAAAAAAATCGAGAGAAGTATTGACAAAGGTACCGGCATCTGGTATAGTATCAGTTGTCCGTTGCGGATGCAGAGATGGCGGCATAGCTCAGTTGGCTAGAGCATGCGGTTCATACCCGCAGTGTCCCCGGTTCAAATCCAGGTGCCGCTACCATTTCTTCCATGAAGCGCCTTAGGGCGCTTCATGGGGAACCGCTTTGTTGATCCCTCGGGATCTTCTTCGGAATCTGTAGATTTTGGGAAAGAGAAAAACAGGGCATAGTCTTCATGAAGCACGGAAATGGAGTGGGTTTCACTCTGGCAGCATGGCCCGTTGGTCAAGTGGTTAAGACACGGCCCTTTCACGGCTGTAACATGGGTTCGAATCCCGTACGGGTCACCACACCATAAGACGTCGTGTAGCGCGGCGTCTTATGGGCAAAAAACCAAATTGGTACTTGGAGGCTTAGCTCAGCTGGTTAGAGCGCATGCTTCACACGCATGAGGCCACTGGTTCGAGTCCAGTAGTCTCCACCA
>JAAWLO010000034.1 GCA_022797935.1 Oscillibacter sp.
GCTTTCGAGGATGCGGCACGATTGGCGGCCCCGGCAGGGGCCGGGAATCCTCCCGCCGCGACGGTGCTGCATGGATCCAGCCAGCATCCTGGCTGCCATCCCCCCGCCCGTCAGGGCAGGTACAGACTTCCCCCTTCGGGGAAAAAGCAAACTCCTCCTATCGAAGAAAAAACCATTCCCCTGCGGGGAAAAAACCAATCCTCCCTCGCGGAAGCGAGAAACACTTCCCCCTTTCGGGGGAATCAAAAAGGAGTACAACTATGTCCGAACTGATGACCCCCATCCCGTTCCGGGATTTAATGAACTGGATCACCAGCGAATACCAGCGCGACGGTGCCATTTTCGGCGTCCACAAGCCCCACCGTGCGGGCACGAAAACCCTCCCCATCTTCGGCGAGAAGATCGAAACCCCCTTCGGCCCCGCCGCCGGTCCCAATACCCAATTGGCACAGAACATTGTCGCCGGCTACTTCGCCGGAGCCCGGTTCTTCGAACTGAAAACGGTCCAAAAGATGGACGGCGCAGAACTGGCCGCCTGCATCAGCCGGCCCTGCATCCTGGCAGAGGATGAGTGCTACAACTGCGAGTGGTCTACGGAGCTGTATGTTCAGCAGGCCTTTGAGGAATACGTCAAAGCCTGGTGCGCCTGTAAAATCCTGGCCAAAGCCTACGGTTTGGGCGACCCCGATGGCTTCGTCTTCAACATGTCCGTCGGCTACGACCTGGCGGGAATCCAGGGCGAGAAAATCGACGCCTTCCTCAACGGCATGATGGACGCCTCCAAGACGCCTATTTTCCAGGAGTGCATCCGCGTTCTCAAGGACTTTTTCCCCGCCGAGGCGGACTACATCGACGCCATCTCTCCCCGGGTCTCCGGCAGCGTCACCCTCTCCACCCTTCACGGCTGCCCGCCGGATGAAATCGAGCGCATCGCCACTTATCTCATTGAGAAAAAGCACCTCCACACCTTCATCAAGTGCAATCCCACCATCCTGGGCTACGAGACCGCCCGCTCCATTCTGGACGGCATGGGCTACGACTATGTGGCCTTCGACGACCACCATTTCAAAGAGGACCTCCAATACGAGGACGCCGTGCCCATGTTCCGCCGCCTCCAGGCCCTGGCCGGTCAGACCGGCGTGGAATTCGGCCTGAAACTGTCCAACACCTTCCCCGTGGACGTGAAGGCCGGCGAACTGCCCAGCGAAGAAATGTACATGGCCGGCAAAGCCCTCTTCCCCCTGACCACCACCATGGCGGCCCGCATCTCCCGGGAGTTCGGCGGGCGGCTGCGCATCAGCTACGCCGGCGGCGCCGACGCGCTGAATATTGACAAGCTCTTCGCCCTGGGTATCTGGCCCATCACCATGGCCACCACCGAGCTGAAGCCCGGCGGCTACCAGCGCTTTGTCCAAATCGGCGACAAGCTGGACGCCCTGCCCTTCCAGCCCTTCACCGGCGTGGACGTGGAGGGAATCGAGGCCCTGGCCCTGGCAGCCCGGTCTGACCGGTTCCACGTCAAGGCCCTGAAGCCTCTGCCTCAGCGGAAGCTCTTCGAGAAGGTTCCCCTGCTGGACTGCTTCACCGCACCCTGCAAAGGCGGCTGCCCCATCAGCCAGGATATCCCGGAGTACATCGAGCTGTGCCGGAAGGGCGAGTATGCCTCCGCCCTGCGGCTCATCTGCGAGAAGAACCCCCTGCCCTTTATCACCGGCACCATCTGCGCCCATCGCTGTCAGACCAAGTGCACCCGGAATTTCTATGAGGACTCTGTCCAGATTCGGGCCGCAAAGCTGGTGGCCGCGGAGCGGGGCTACGACGCCTATTTCTCCAAGCTGGATACCCCCTTCCCTGCCAACACCTCCGTCAAAGCGGCGGTTATCGGCGGCGGTCCTACCGGTATGGCGGCGGCCTATTTCCTGGGCCGGGCGGGCATCCCCGTCACGCTCTTTGAGAAGGCCGGCAAACTGGGCGGCATTGTCCGGCAGGTCATCCCCGGCTTCCGCATCTCTGACGAGGCCATTGACAAGGACGCCGCTTTGATCGCCAAGATGGGCGCGGACATCCGCCTGAATACCCCCGCGCCCTCCGCCGCTGAGCTGAAGGCCCAGGGTTATACCCACATCTTCTTCGCCGTAGGCGCCTGGAAGGCCGGAAAGCTGGACATTCCCGGCAACGTGGTGCCTGTCATTGGCTGGCTGAAGGACCTGAAGGCCGGGGCGGACATCTCCTTGGGCCATGTGGCCGTGGTGGGCGGCGGCAACACCGCTATGGATGCCGCCCGGGCAGCCCTCCGGGCGGGCGCCAAGTCCTCTACCCTGGTGTACCGCCGGACCCGGAAGTTCATGCCTGCCGACGCCGAGGAGCTGGAGCTGGCTATGGCCGACGGCGTCGCCTTCCTGGAACTGGCGGCCCCTGTGGAGCAGAAGGATGGGAAGCTGGTCTGCAAGAAAATGAAGCTGGGCGAGCCCGACGCCTCCGGGCGGCGTTCCCCGGTGGAAACCGGCGAGACCCTGGAGATTCCCTGCGACACGGTGATCTCCGCCGTGGGCGAAAAGGTGGACAGCGCCCTCTTCACGGCAGACGGCATTGACGTGGACGCCAAGGGCCTGCCCGACTTCCAGACGAATCTGGAGGGTGTTTACGCCGGCGGCGACGCTATGCGGGGTCCCGCTACCGTGGTGGAGGGCATTGCCGACGCTCAGGCCTTCGCCAACGCGGTCATCGGAGAAGCCCATCGCTATGCCATCCCGGTCAAGGCCAACGCCACCCGGGCCGAAGCCATTGCCAAAAAGGGAATTCTGTGCGCCTCCGCCAAGTGCGAGGGAGACCGCTGCCTCAGCTGCAATGTGGTCTGTCAGGCCTGCGCCGACGTGTGCCCCAACCGTGCCAACGTGGTTATCGAGATGCCCGACGGACGGCATGAGATTCTCCACGTAGACCGGATGTGCAACGAGTGCGGCAACTGCGCCATCTTCTGCCCCTACAGCTCTGCCCCCTATCGGGATAAGTTCACCCTGTTCCTGAACCGGGCGGGCTTTGACGAAAGCACGGGCAACCAGGGCTTCCTCCCCCTGGGCGGCAGGAAGGTACTGGTCCGGCTGGACGGAAAGGTCTTCGAGGCCGACCTGGACGCCAAGAACGACCTGCCCGCCGGCATTGAGGTGCTGATCCTCACCGTGCTGACGAAATACGCGTATTTAATCGGCTGACCGCAAGAGGCTGAGGGAGCGATCCCTCAGCCTCTTTTTTCTCTTCCGCTGTTCCGGCTCTTTTCTTATAAGACGGAACCCTTTTTCAGATTGGTGTTATTCGTGCTCCGCTTTCCAAAGCTTTCGTCAATTTGACAAAAGCGCACAAGTGAAACCGGGCGCCCTATGACTTTGAATGTCTTGCAGTGTCCTGTTTGTGTTTTCAAACGAGACATAGGCCAAACAGGCTGAACGCTATTTCTTTTTGGACCTGAATCGATATGCTGCCGCATGTGCAATCACAGTGAAAACGGCGGCTATAAGCTGAAGGGGGACCGTTATTCTCAAAAACATCCGTATTCTCTGACGGTTAAAAGAGACGGCCCGGCTGCAGTTAGGCCGATTATGGCCACTAAAATGGTTGAAAGAATCGAGGCTGCCCATAGGAATATCCTATTTCTGAAAAAGAACAGCACCACAGACAAAACCGGTATCAGGATAAAGATCACGGTACTAATGAGGTTCAAATCAAACAAGATTGGGCGATACCAGTTCATAATCATACCTCTTATGTTGAAATCGTAGTTATCCAAAACGATGACCCTATGCAGACGCCAAAAGTCCCGACATGCTTCCCGCTTACCTTCCCTTGCATGATACGATATTCTGGCACTTCTTTTAAGGCATGAAAAACGGCTGCTTTGGTTAAATCGACGGAGTTTATACCCGGCAACACATTTCTAAAAAGGGAGAGACGGAATTTCCTCTTTTCAGACAGCCGGTTTTGTGATATATTGTATTCTCAAGCTTCACGGGCCTGCCCGTAAATCGGATTTGGAAAGGACGCTTTCGTCATGAACCGACAATATGCGCTTCCCCTGACGGCAGTGCTGGGCGGCGCTGCTGCCCTTGTGCTGCGGCTGCTGCAAAACAATACCGGATTTGAGGCGGATACCGGTCTGCCCATTCCCGGCAATCTGGCAGAGCTGGCCCTGGCGGTGCTGCTGATCGCCCTGGCAGCCGGCCTGTTGGGTTCCTCCTGCCTTCTGCCCCGGGAGGAGGAAGAGGACTCCCCCGCCCTGCCCAGAGATTTCACCACCACCAGCACCGCCCTGCTGACTTTGCCGGTAGCCGGTGTGTTTCTCATGGCCCTTGGCGGTCTGGCAGACCTGGCGGAGTGCTTTCGCCTTCTGCCGGAGGGACTGGGCTTTTCCCGGCATGAGCTCTACCGTATCCTGCGGGACGGCGGGCTGGGCTTCTCCTCGCGGGGGCAGCTGCTGATGGGCGTGCTGGTTTTGGCCGCCGCCGCTATCCTTTTCCTCATGGCCGCCGGATGCCGCCGCCGGGAGAAAGAACTGGGCCGGATGCTCCCCCCCACCCTCACCCTTTTCCCCGTGGCAGCTATGGTGGTGCGGCTGGTGCTGGTCTACCGGGTGGACTCCGTAAATCCCTCCCTGACCATGTACTATCTGGAACTGCTGGCCCTGGTATTCCTAACTCTGGGCTTCTACCGCCTCAGCTCCTTTTCCTTCCAGGCCGGGCAGACCCGGCGCTTCGGACTCTACGCCAGTGCGGCGGTGGTGCTGTCTGCGGCCTCCCTGGCGGACGGCAGCATCTACCTCTCCTCTCTGCTCCTGAACACCGGCGGAGCGATCACTCTGCTGGGCTTCCTGCTGCTGCGCATTGCCAACGGCATTGAAGCGGAAGAGGATGACGGAACCATTATCGGACCGGCGGAATAACAAAACAGGTACCCCAAACCCGCCTCGGGCCTGGGGTACCTTTCATTTTTGGGAAATTTCACCTTACTCCGGGCACTCTCCTCCAGCATCTGGCGCATCCAGATGAACCGCCGTCTGTTCGCTGCCCTCCAGGTCCTCTTTCTCCAGAACAGAATCCCACTCTTTAGGCTTCTCTTTCGGCTGGCGGGCCGCCAGCGCCAATTTGTATCCGTCAGGATCATGGTCCATCAAATACCGCTCATCCTCCGGGGGCACCTTGTCTCCTGCCTGAATGCGGGCGGCAATTTTCCGGCATTTCTCCAGCGTCTTCAGAGATTTTGTCAGAATGTCGGTCTTTTGACTGCCCTGCCGCTTTGCTTCCAGCAGTTTCCGCCTTGCTTCCCGGTCCTGACGGTTCAGCTCCTCCAAAACCGCCAGCGCCTGCCGGGACAGGTCCAGCCGGTCGGCTTTGGAAGATTTCGAGAATACGCCTCCTCCTGCCGGAGAACTTTTGAAAGGTTGGGATACGGCGGAAGTCCTCTGCGCGCTCCGCCGCTGCTGTCTGCGAATACTGAACTCCATGTCCGTCCGTCCTTTCTGCGTTTTTTTCAGTGTACCATAAAATACCGGCCGCTGCAAGAACTTCCCCTCGTCCATCCTGATAATGGTCCAGCAGGTATTGCAGACACGCCGTTTTTTTCGTCTGTTCCGTATGGCAGCGCTTGATTTCTATCCAAAGAATTTTTTCCAGGTCTTCTCTCTGCCTCTGGTGGGTGATGAAGCTGTCACAGCGATCTATCCGGCAATATCATTCACAGGGGCACTTCCCGCACGGAAAGCAGTATTCCACGCCGCCATGCTCCAAGGAACAGCGGGCAATCGGGCAGGAGTGATTCCCAAATCCACAGCCTCCGCAGTGCCCGCCCAAGCGCATCATACGCAGCCCGCAGAGGGAGACCAGCGGATTTCTTCGGGCAAATCCTTTCATCCTCGCACCTCCAGACAGAGTCATCTGCCTTCAGCACAGCCTTTCCTCAGACGCAAGTTCTGACCTTGTTTGGAACGTATGCAAACCCCAGGATGATCCCCACTCCGGCTCCTAAGGGCAGGTGCCTGCGGCCCAGATAGACGTCCTCCTTTTTCTTCCGATTTTATTAAGAGTTTTTTACAAGAACTCCCCCTTGCTTTCCGCAGCTTTTCGGGTGACTCGCCAAAATTGCCGCAGCCCCTTGAAATTTGTTTAATAAATTCTGGAAATCCAGGCAAATTATGCTATACTACTTCCCAATGACTTTTCGCAGAAACGGAGTGGGATCATGAAACGCACAATCGGAGTTCAAATTTCAGAGGAACTTTTAAACAGCGCCGCTACCAATTTCATCAAGACCGCCAATGAATTCTCCAGCCGTATCTCCATCACCCACGGCGAACACAGTGTCAACGCCAAGAGCCTCCTGGGCTTTCTCTCCCTTATGAAAACCGGCACCCAGGTCGAGCTCTCCGCCGAGGGCGAAGACGCAGAACGTGCCCTGGATACCCTTTCCGAGCTCCTTTCCGCCAGATAATTTTCGCCGCCGCAGGCTTTTTCCCTTATAACTGGAAAAATTTTTTTGGATTTTATCCGAAAAGACGGGGATACCTCTTTACAAGCGTATCACCCTATGCTATAGTAATGAAGTCCGTCCAACGGATGAATACGCCCCCTGGGCTTTGTGCTGTGGAGCTTCACCGGCCCGGTGCACAGTCCCGCGGGGAACGAGTTTGGAAAGGTGGAAACCACTATGCTGCGCAAAGAAGAAAAGACCGCTATTATCAACGCAAACCGTACCCACGAGAGCGATACCGGCTCCCCCGAGGTCCAGATCGCCATCCTCACCGAGCGCATCAACGTCCTCACCGAGCACATGCGGGCCAACCCCCAGGATAAGCACTCCAACCGGGGCCTCCTGAAGATGGTCGGCAAGCGCCGCAGCCTCCTGGATTATCTCCAGAAGAAGGACGTGGAGCGTTACCGCGCCCTCATCGCAAAGCTGGGTATCCGTAAGTAAGACGTTAAAAGGGTGGCGGGCGTTCCCGCTGCCCTTTTTTCCGTACCCAAATTTTCCCGTTCCCCCGGCGGGAGCCGTTGCTTTTTGTGTTTGAAAGACTGCCTGGCCCCTTCGCCGGACATCCTTTCAAATACGAAAAGAACCGCTCCCGTACAACACTGATAAAGGAGCAATTGTATGGCAACCATCATCACCCAGAGACAGTTTCCCCATTACCGCAAGTACGAGATGACCCTGGCGGGCCGTCCCCTGACCCTGGAGGTGGGCAAGCTGGCCGAGCTGGCCAACGCCGCCGTCCTGGTGGGCTATGGCGACACCCGGGTCCTGGTCTGCGCCACGGCCTCTGCCCGTCCCCGGGACGGCATCGACTTCTTCCCCCTCAGCGTGGACTTCGAGGAGAAGCTCTACTCGGTAGGCCGCATCCCCGGCAGCTTTAACCGCCGGGAAGGCCGCCCCGGCGAGAAGGGCATCCTTACCAGCCGGGTCATTGACCGGCCCATCCGCCCCCTGTTCCCCCACGACTTCCGGAATGACGTGTCCATCATGGCCACCGTCATGAGCGTGGAGCACGACTGCTCTCCGGAGATCTGCGGCCTCATTGGCGCCTCTGCCGCCCTGGCCATCTCTGATATCCCCTGGCACGGCCCTGTGGGCGCGGTGAAAGTGGGCCTTGTGGACGGCAAGCTCATCCTCAACCCCACCAGCGAGGAGCGGAAGGTCTCCGACCTGGATGTGACCGTGGTCTCCACCGCCAAGAAGGTGGTCATGATTGAGGCCGGGGCCAACGAGGTGGACAACGACACCATGTTCCAGGCTATCCAGATGGCCCACGAGGAGAACCAGAAACAGATCAGCCTCATCAACCAGATGGTCTCCGAAATCGGCAAGGAGAAGTTCGACTACCCCCACGCCGACTTCGATGACGAGCTGTTCAACAAGATCGTCTCCGCTACCATGGAGGACGCCAGAGCCGCCATGGACACCGATGACAAAAATGTCCGGGAAACCCGCTGGAACGGACTCATTGACAAGTGGCACGAGCTCTTCCTGGACGAGTATCCCGAGATGGACAAGTATCTGGAAGAGATCACCTACAAGTTCCAGAAAAAGATTGTCAAGGCCTGGCTCCTGGAGGGCCACCGGGTGGACGGCCGCCAGAAAAACGAGATTCGTCCCCTCGCCTCTGAGGTGGGCGTCCTGCCCCGGGCCCACGGTTCTGGCCTCTTCACCCGGGGACAGACCCAGGTGCTCTCTGTGGTCACCCTGGACACCCTCTCCGCCAACCAGAAGCTGGACACCATCTGGGAGGAGACGGAGAAGCGTTATATGCACCACTACAACTTCCCCGGCTACTCCGTAGGCGAGGCCAAGCCCGCCCGTTCCCCCGGCCGCCGGGAAATCGGCCACGGCGCTTTGGCCGAGCGGGCCCTGCTGCCCGTCATCCCCGATGTGGAGCAGTTCCCCTACACCATCCGGGTGGTCAGTGAGGTCGTCAGCTCCAACGGCTCCACCTCCCAGGGCTCCATCTGCGGCTCCACGCTGGCCCTGATGGACGCCGGCGTGCCCATCACGGCCCCCGTGGCGGGCATCTCCTGCGGCCTGATTCAGGACGACGACGGCGGATTCACCACCTTCATTGACATCCAGGGCGTGGAGGACTTCCACGGTGAGATGGACTTCAAGGTGGCCGGCACCAAGAAGGGCATCACCGCCATTCAGATGGACCTGAAGAACGACGGCCTGACCATGGAAATCATCCGGAACGCGCTGGACATCACCTATGACGGCCGCTGCCAGATTCTGGACCAGATTATGCTCCCCGCCATTTCCGAACCCCGGAAGGACGTGAGCCGGTACGCGCCCAAGATGCTGTCCATGCACATTGACCCCGCCCGTATCCGGGAAGTCATTGGCGCCGGCGGCAAGGTGATTCAGAAAATCGTGGCGGACACCGGCGCGAAGATCGACATCAACGACGACGGTTCCATTTTCATCGCCGGGATCGACGCCGCCAGCTGCGACGCCGCCAAGCGCTGCATTGACGACATCATCTTTGTGCCGGAGGTGGGCGCACTGTATTACGGCCGCGTGGTGCGGCTGATGACCTTCGGCGCCTTTGTGGAGCTGGCCCCGGGGAAGGACGGACTGGTCCACATCTCCAAGCTGGCGGACCACCGGGTTGAGCGGGTGGAGGACGCCTGCAAGATTGGCGACATGATGTGGGTGAAGGTGACGGACATTGACGAGAAGGGCCGTGTGAACCTCTCTCACAAAGACGCTCTGCGGGAAATCAAGGCCAAAGAGGCCGCGGGCCAGCGGGCGAAATAAGCGGGATGTTTCAGGACGGGCTTCGGCCCGTCCTGTTTTTTCCTGGGAAAATTTCTCCCCAGGCGTTGAAAAATGGGAAGCCTTGTGCTATGCTGGAACAGAACACACGCGCAGAGGGCGCTGGATTAGGAGGGGCAGATATGAAGCATTGGATCAGATGGATTCTGCTGGCGGCGGTTTTGACCTTCGCTTTGGCGGGTACGGTTTCGGCGGAATCGAATGGAACATACGACTATACAGTAAATGGAAATACCTGTACCATAGACAGTTATAATGGGAACTCATCCAGCGTATCAATTCCGGAAAAACTCGAGGAATACACCGTGACCGCAATCGGCGAATACGCTTTCAGCAAAAATGACAAGCTGACCAGCGTAACCATTCCAAAAACCGTGACCACTATAGGGAAAGGTGCATTCAACGAGTGCGCCAAGCTGACAACCGTGAAGATTGCCACTGGTGGGCTGACAACCGTTGGCGAGCAGGCTTTCTGGAGCTCCGGCTTGACCACCATTGCGTTGCCTTATGGTGTAACAGAAATAGGTGCCCGTGCGTTTGCCGAGTGCAAGGCACTGAAAACGGTGACGCTTCCGGATTCTTTAACGACAATTGGAGAAGAGGCTTTTTTCCTCAGCGGACTGACAAGTATTACCGTGCCGGGAAAAGTGACCATTGTGGGCAAGGGCGCTTTTGAAAAATGCACCGCCCTGAAAACGGCAACTTTGAGCGGCGGTATGACTTCCATTGCGGAAAGTATGTTTGCCGGGTGTAATACACTGGGCAGTATTGTAATTCCTTCTTCTGTAAAAACTATTCAGAAGAAGGCATTCACTAATACTGGGCTGACCTCATTATTGGTTCCCACCGGAGTAACCACGATTGGGGAATCGGCTTTTATGGGTTGTGCAAAACTGCGGTCCCTCTGCATTCCGAAGGATGTTACAGCACTGGGCACAGACGCACTTACCGGATGCACACTGTTGACTACTGTTCATTACAGCGGGGCGGAAGGCGGTCTGACTGGCGTCCCGGATGGAAAAGAAATTCATCTTTCGAAAGCCGATGTTCAGTCAGAAGGAAAATCATCTTGCTCTAAAGCAGGCAGCGAGACAGAAAAGGTCTTCTGCAAAGAGACGGGATGCAAGGAATCTCTCCCCACAGTAACACGGCCCCTCCCCAAGTTGGATCACCAGATTATCGTTCTGCCGGAAGAACCCGCCACCTGCACCACCCCAGGCAAAACCGCCGGTGCGAAGTGTAAGGTCTGTTCCCTGATCACCATTGAACAGACAGTTATTCCGAAAGGCGAACATAACATGGTCGCTGTCACAAACGGAGAAGAGACCATTATTGAAGAAGCAACTTGCAGTAAAGAGGGCACAAAATCCATTGTTACAGAAAAGTGCGACCGGGTAGGCTGCAACTATGTGACCACGAAAACGGAACCTATTGAAAAGCTGTCCCATGAGGCGGCAGATGAAAAGAAGGAAGACGTCACGAAAGAGCCTGGCTGCACTGAAGACGGAACAAAGGATATTATCACCGTTTGTAAAAACTGCGGCGCGGAGATGGAACGGGAAACAGATGTGCCGATTCCTGCCGCCCACAAGTGGAAAGAACCCGAATTTGTAACAACGAAAGAGCCGACTTGCGGAAATAAGGGCGAAGCCGAGGAGCAAAAGCTTTGCTCTGTTTGCGGCACAAAAGATGATACTTTTACTGGCCAAAAGAAAGAGCTGGATGCTTTAACCCACGAAATTGACCTCAAGAGCCCCGACTACAAAGAAGAGATCAAAGAACCCACCTGCACCGCAGAGGGAACCAAAACCGTCACCGGCACCTGCAAGCACACAACAAAAGATGCAGACGGAAAAGAGGTCACTCATACCGCAACGACGACGGAAACCCTCAAAGCCCTGGGACATGATTACAAATCCGAAACCGAGCCGGAAATCATCACAGCGGCTTCCTGTGAGACCAGCGGCGTACAGCTTGTGGGCGCTCAGACCTGCGCCCGCTGCGGCGACACCAAATCCGGTGAGCGGCAGGAAATCCCGCCCCTGGGCCACAAATATGGCGACCCGGTTCTGGACTCCGCCAATGAAAAAGCGCCGACCTGCAAAGATGACGGTTCCGTCCCCTTCACCAATACCTGCGAACGCTGTGCCAAAACCGACGCGGGCACCCTCGTCATCCCCGCCACCGGCAACCACAAATGGAGCGAGTGGAACATCATCCAGGAGGCTACCGCCACCGAACAGGGCCTGAAGGAGCACACCTGCGCCGACTGCCAGACGGTTGAAAGCGAGAAAATCCCCGTCCTCGGCACCCTCCCCGACGACAGCGACGCGGAGCCCGTTCTCTACGACATTAAGCTCGTACAGGGCAGCTTTGGCCGGGTTTCGGCCTCGGCCAGTAGCGCGGCGGCCCGTAGCCAGGTGTCGGTTTACACCAGCGCCTATTCCGGCTATGAGCTCAATACCCTTCAGGTCACCAACACCGCGGGAAAAATGGTTCCCCTCACCAACTCCGGCAGCGGCCGCTTCACCTTCAACATGCCCGAGTCTCAGGTGGAGGTAAAAGCCACCTTCTCCCTCATCCCCTCCACGACGGACAACACCTACAACGGCGGCGCCACCAACGGCTCCAGCTCCAACACCCCCACGGTCACGCCGCCGTCCACCAGCCCCACGCCGGTGCAGAGCGTTCCCCGGATCGGCGCTTACAACCAGCTCTTCACCGACATTCCCACTACCCATTGGGCCGCGGGCGAAATCGCCTGGGCCAACCAGCGGGGCTATATGAACGGCAGCAACGGGCGCTTCAACCCCAACGGCACCATCACCTTCCAGCAGCTGTGGATGGTCATGGCCCGCCTCACCGGCAACTATCCCGCCAACATGGCGGACGCCCGCCGCTGGGCCACGGAAAACGGTTTCGCCGAGGCCAATAACCCCAACGTCGCCGTCACCCGCCACCAGCTGGTGACCTCCCTCCACCGCTGCGCCCTGCTGATGGGCAGCACCAACCGCCTTTCCTCCAGTCTGGCCCCCTACCGGGACAGCCAGACGGTTCCCAGCGGGTCCCGCGTCTCCATGAGCTGGGCCGTGGCCAACGGCATCATCAGCGGCACCGCCGAGGGGCGGCTGAATCCCAACGAAACCATCACCCGCGCTCAGTTCGCCGTCATTCTCTACCGCTTTAGCCAGCGTATCTGACCATTTGCCGGTTTCTGTTCCAAAACGGAGCGGAAGAAACGTTTGGTGCGTTCTGAAAAGCCGGAAATAACTGAAGCCGAAACGACGGCATTATATGCAGCAAAACGGGGACAGGGCCGCCAGAGCCCGTCCCCGTTTTTGCGAAAAGGAGTTTGTATGGATACCATTGCCGCTATCGCCGCCGGAGGAACCGCCCCCTCCGCCATTGGTGTAGTCCGGGTCTCCGGACCAGAATGCTTTGCCCTCTGCGGGCAGGTTTTTCGGTCCGCAAGGCCCTTTTCCGCCTTGGAGCCCCGGCGGATGACCCTGGGGGAAATCCTGGACAGCCAGGGCCAGGTGATTGACCGGGGCTTGGCCGTCCGGTTTCCCGGGCCCCACAGTTATACCGGCGAGGATACCGCCGAGTTCCATTGCCATGGGTCCCCTGTGGTCCTGCGGGAGGTCCTTGCCGCGCTCTTTGCCGCAGGGGCCCGGCAGGCGGGACCGGGAGAGTTCACAAAGCGGGCATTTTTAAACGGCCAAATGGACTTGACCCAAGCGGAAGCTGTGATTGACCTGATTAATTCCGAGAGCGCCGCCGCCGCCCGAAACGCCGCCGCCCAATTGGACGGCGGACTCCGCCGCCGCCTGGAGCCTGTGCAGGAGGCTCTGCTGGAAATCATGAGCCGGTTTTATGCCGTGGTGGATTACCCGGACGAGGATATTCAGGACGTTGCACCGGAAGAAATTGCCGCTGCCCTCCGAAAGGCTGAGGCGGGGCTCACGGCGCTGCTGTCCACCTGCCGCCGGGGACAGGTGCTGAAAAAAGGCGTCCGGACAGCCATTGTAGGCCTGCCCAACGCCGGAAAATCGTCGCTGCTGAACGCCCTGGCGGGCTATGACCGGGCCATCGTTACCGGCGTGCCGGGCACCACCCGGGATACGGTGGAGGAAACCGTACTCTGCGGCGGAACGCTGCTGCGGTTGATTGACACGGCCGGCCTCCGAGAGACGGAGGACGAGGTGGAGAAACTGGGCGTGGAGCGTTCCCGCCGGGCCATGGAGGAAGCGGACCTGATTTTGCTGGTGGAAGACGGCACATCCGAAGAGGAGAGCCCCGACCTGGCGGAAGCCGTTTCCCGTACGGGAAAACCCTGGATTTTCATTGCATCCAAGCGGGACCTTTCCGGAATTGCCCGCATCTCCCCCAGCATCCTGGACGGGCATATTTCCCCTGCCGCCTCGCTCTCCCTCTCCGCTCTCACCGGCGAGGGACTGGACCAGCTGGAGGAGGCCGTCGCCGCTCTGTTTCCCGCCGGGGACGCCAGGGAGACCGGCGGACTTTTGACCGACCAGCGGCAGGAAGAAGCGGCCTTCCGCGCGCGGGAGGCGGTACGCCGGGCCCTGGAGGCTTTGGAGAGCGGGCTGACGCCTGACGCCGTTCTCACGGACGCGGAAGAAGCTTTGGACGCCATTGGCGAGCTGACGGGCCGAACGGCCAAGGAAGAAATTGTAGAGCGGATTTTCTCCCGATTCTGCGTGGGAAAATAGCGCGGGGCATTCAGGGAAACCGGCGGAAAAACCACCTTCCCTTCCCCATCCCATATCTCCCGCCCCTCGTTTCCCCACAGAAGAGGGGCGCCAGCAAAGCCTTTGCGCGGGAAAAAGCGCAGGAATTCCCCATCCGCGTTCCTCCAAAGGCGGGAGGCACAGCGGTAAGGGGAATTCCTGCGCCGCAATAAGCGGTCAAAACCGAGCGCTCTTTTCGCTTTACGCCAAAAGGCAGCCCATATTATTTTTCCTCAAAGGCCGCCTGCACGAAGTCCTCCACCTCCTCCAGCTTGTCAAAGCAGGCAATCGCCACCTGATTTCCCATGGTCCCCGCCAGGGCATCCGGCATCCGGGTAAACAGCCGGGCATGCTCCCCGCAGCGGGCTTCCAGCTGCGCAAGCGACAGTACGTAGTCCTTCTCATCCCGCCGTCCGGCGTAAACACAGTAGCTGCGCGGCCCCTCAAAGCTGTGGCGCACCTCGTCGAAGGCCACCATGTCCGCCCAGATCTGGTACACATCCACACTCTGGCCAAAGTCCAGCATGTCCGGTGTGTACCCTCCGGCAGGCCGCATGTTGACCTCCAGCGCCACTATGTCTCCCACCTTCCCCAAGCCGGGCTTGTCCTTTGTCAAGCGGAAAAACTCCAAATGGAAAAAGCGGCTGAACGCGCCAAAGGCCTTCAAGGTGGCCTTGCCTGCCGCTTCCACGTCGGCGGGAACCTCTTTGTCCACATAGTAATAAGTGGGAACCCCTTCGTTGACCATATCCATGATGGAATTCTGGGTAATGTGACTGGCGGCAAAGAGTACCTCGCCCTTGGAGTTGCACACCCCGTCGTAGGTGGTCACCGAACCGGAGACATACTCCTCCATCAAATAGGGCACCGGCGGCGGGTCCCGGAAAAACTCCCGCAAATCCAGGTCGCTTTCCAGTTTCCAGGTGGCAATGGCCCCCACCCCGCTGTCCGGCTTGACAATGATGGGATACCCCACCTCCCGGGCAAACGCGATACCGTCTTTCAGGGTAGTGACCGGCGCACAGCGGGCGCAGGGCAGCCCTGCCTGCTTGTAAAAAGTCTTCATCGCCAGCTTGCTTTTGTACTTCTCAATTTCGTGGGCTTTCAGGCCGGTGGTGATATTGAAGTCTGTCCGCAGTTCCGCATCCATCTCCAGCCAGTATTCGTTGTTGCTCTCCACCCAGTCGATTTTTCCATGACGGGCGGTAAGGTGTCCTAAGGCCCGGAGAACCTGGTCGTAATCTTCCAGACTGTCCACCCGGAAGTACTCCGTCAGAGCCCATTTCAGGTCGGGATGCAGCTGGTCGTAAGGCGCGTCTCCCACGCCCAGGACATTGACGCCGTTTTCCCTCAGGCGGATGCAGAACCAGCGGTAGGCCTCGGGAAAGTTGGGAGAGATGAAGACAAAGTTCATGGAAAGTCCTCCTTCTGAATATACGCCGCCGGAGCGGAAAATTCAGCACTTTATAGCGTAACAGTTTATGGTATTAAATTATAGCTCCTTCGCCGGAAATGTCAAGAGGAGAATCGCGTCCTTCCCGCTCCCTGCCCGTGAAGAAACGATGCCGTTTTCTCAATGGGATCTCTCGTACGGGAAATGGGTTTTGCCGGAAAAACGCCCGGCAAACGCCAAAATCCCCGCCTGGAAGTCTGGCGCTTCCAGGCGGGGAAACTCGTTAGGGAAATTTTGCGGTCAGACTGCCCTGTTGGAGCACATGCCCCTCCGCCGCCTTCAGGAACTGTTTTTTCCGGGCGTTGGAGCTCAGGCCCAGGGCGCAGTCCAGGGTATAGACCGTCAGCCGGTAATGATGGCGGGAGAAAGGCGGGGGCTTGGGGCCCGCGTAGCGGTGAAGGCCATAGGCCACTCCCTGGACCGCCCCGCACTCCAGCCGCTCCCGCCGGGGCAGGCTTCCGGGAATCGTCCTCCGGGCGGGGAAGTTCCACATCACCCAGTGGGTAAAGCCCTTCAGAGGATGGCTCAGGTCCTCCAGGGTGACCGCCAGGGTCTTGGTCCGGGGCGAGAGATTTTCCAGTATGATTTTCGGCGACAGGTCCCGTCCCCGGCCGGTGTTGTCCAGGGGAAAGGTCCCGCCATCCTCCAGGCCGGGACAGTAAAAACGCAGGATCTCTATGCTCATAGGTACCTCAATGCCGCTCCTTGGGCAGAATCAGATTCAGCAGCACGGCCATCAGCGTGGCAATGACCACCGGGGACTTGCCGAAAATCATGGTAAAGCCTGCGGGGAACTGGCCCAGCGCACCGCTGGCTTGGGACACCCCTACACCCAATGCGGCGGAAAGCCCCACAATGGTGGTGTTCCGGGCCGTCAGTTCCTGGGAGGCAATGAGCTTCATACCCGTCATGGCAATGGTGGAGAAAACCGTAATCGTTGCGCCGCCCAGCACGCACTGGGGAATCGTGGTCAGCAGCGCGGCAAATTTAGGCGACAGCCCCGCCAGCAGCAGAAAGCCGCCGGTGAGGGTGAACACCGTTCGGTTGACCACCTTGTTGGTGGTGACGATGCCTACATTCTGGGAATAGGTTGCCGTAGGCAGGCCGCCGAAGAGGGCCGTGAGGATGTTGCTGATGCCGTAGGCGATAATGCCTCCCTGAAGCTCCTGGTCTGTAGGGTCCCGGTCCAGGCCGCCCACGGTAGTGGCGGTAAAGTCGCCGATGGCCTGAATGGAGTTGATGGCAAACAGCAGGCCGATGGCAATGCAGGAGGCGGCGTCAAAGGCGACGCCGAAGTGCATCACCCGGGGCAGGGAGAACCAGGCGGCGGAGCCCACATCGGCAAAGGAGACCATGCCGAAGAAGAGGGCGATCACATAGCCGCAGATCATGCCCAAGAGGATGGAAGCCAGCTTGCAGATGCCCCGGCCGTGGTTGTTCAGCACCATGACAATGATCAGGGTCAGAACCGCCACCAGCCAATTCTGCCAGGAGCCGTAGACCAGCGCTTCTGTCTGGTGCTTTGTCTCCACTACCAGCTCATAGGTATTGGCAGTGCCGCCGGCCATGTAGTTGATGGCGGTGGGATAGAGGGAGAGACCGATGGTAAAGACCACGGTACCGGTGATGACCGGCGGGAAAAGAAGGCGGATTTTCTTCACGAAAATGCCCACGATCAGGGCCACAATTCCGCCCACAATCATAGCACCGGCAATGGCGCCCACGCCGCCGCCGGAGGAGGCAATCGCCTGCATGCTGGGCACATAGGCGAAGCTGACGCCCATGATTACCGGCAGGCCGGAGCCGAAGTACTTGTTCACCGGGTAGAGCTGAATGATGGTACAGACGGCAGACATCACCAGGGAAGCCTGAATCAAGAGGACCCGGTCCGTTTGGCTCAGTCCAATGGCGCCGGCGATGATAATGGGCGGCGTGACACAGCCCACAATCATGGCAACCAGGTGCTGGAGAGACAGGGAGACCGCAGGACCAATAGGCGGAACGCCCCGGGTCTGGAAGAGAAGCGATTGCCGCTCAGGAGGGGTAGGCATGATAGGAACTCCTTCCGTTGATGAAATTGGCAAAAAAGGTCGACCTTTAGTGTATAGGAACGGACGGGGAAAGTCAAGCCTTGTGGAAACCTTACGGCGTTTTTCCGTATAAAAGGCGAATATTTCAGCGATACCAACAAAAATAAGGCCAGGCTGTCAGGCAAAACCACCAGAGTTCAGGGCCGGTAGCCGGAGGCTTCCACGGTCTCCAGCGTCCGGCTGAACTCGCCGCCCACCAGAAAGCGGGTCTCCTCCACCCCCTCCAGGGAGCAGAGCGAGCGTCCCAAAGCCAGGGACGCTGTGCGGATTACCTCCTCCTCCAGGCCCTCCAGCTGAGCGGGAGAGAAGTTGACATAGCACACGTCCTCCTCCAGCCACACGGATTTTACCTGGAAGCCCTCCGGCAGGGCGGGAAGACGCTCACTGCGGTTCTCCGGTCCCCGTTCCAGGGCCTTGGCCACAGCGGAGACCTGGGTGTCTCCCTCATAGAGCTCCAGCGTCCGCGCCTCCGGCAGGAGGACGCCGCTGCTGTCCGGGAAATAAAGCAGGGCCTTCACGGAACCAACCACATCTTCCTCCGGTGAGAGCAGCACGTCCCGCACAAAGAGGACCTGCCGGTCCCGGTAGGCCAGGTCCCGGCCGCGGACGGTAATACGCACGGAGGAGATTTCCGGCACCTGAGCCAGGGTCATCAGCACGGCGCTGTCCGCCAGGGTCAAGGACACGCCGGAGAGGGTACCGTAGGGAGAGGAGAAGTCCACCACCGCCCGGCTACCCTCCAAGGTCATGGAGAGGAGGGTGGTGCCGGCGGGAATCGTGCTTTTCAGGGTTTCGTCCAGAGGGCCCCGCAGCAATTCCTCCAGCAGAGCGGCGGCCAGGTGCTGGGAGTCCTCCGTCTCCTCCTGGTCCAAAAAGATTCGCTCGGTCCGAAAGGCCCCTTCTCCCGCAGAAAAGGTGAGGTCCGCCTCCTGAAAATAGAGCTGGTAGGCGGCCTTTTCTTCCGTCTCCTGCCCGCAGGCCGCCAGGGCGAGGAGGAGGAACCATAAAACTGGCAGGTATCGTTTCATCCGCTGGTCCTCCCCTCCCATCCGGGCCATTGAACGGTGAAGACTGCGCCGCCGCCGGGACGGTTGGCGGCTTCCACCGCGCCGCCCCGGCGCTTCACCGTATCGCTGACAATCGCCAGACCCAGGCCGGTGCCTCCCGCCGCCCGGGACCGGGCCTTGTCCACCCGGTAGAAGCGCTCAAAAATCCGGGGCAGGTCCGCTTCGGGGATTCCCGCGCCATTGTCTGACACGGTGAGGCGCACCGTCCGGTCCTCCTCCCGGAACAGGGCCACCTGTACGGAACCGCCGCTGGCGGAGTATTTTACGGCGTTGTCCACCAGATTGTAAATTACCTGATGAATCTCGTCCCGGGCGGCCCAGACCACACAGTCTTCCCCCGCGGAATAGGTCAGGTCCACGCCTTTCTCCTGGGCCACCAGATTCATCATCCGCAAAACCTGCTCCAGCACCGGCAGCACGTCCACCGCCGCCGGGGGCTCCAGTACGCCGCTGTCCAGCCGGGTCAGCCGAAGCAGGTCTTCGGTAATGCGGGAAAGACGTTCCGCCTCCCGGCCGATGTCCGCCACGAATTCCCGGGTGGTCTCCGGGTCCATGGCTTCCGTCTGCAAAATGGAATCGGAGAGGAGGCGGATGGCCGCCAGAGGAGTTTTCAGTTCGTGGGATGCGTCGGAGACGAAGCGGCGGCGGGCCGTTTCCGTGGTCTGCAGACGGTCTGTCAGGCTGTTGAATTCCTGGCCGATCTGGGCAATTTCGTCCCGGCCCCGAATGTCCGCCCGGTGGCTGTAGGCGCCCTCCCGCACCTGCCGGATGGCGGTGAGAAGCCGGCCGATCTTCCGGGTCAGCGCCTTCGAGAGGATGAGGCTAAGCACCAGCACCGCCCCGCCCACCATGGCGGACAGCCGCAGCAGATTCCCCTGGAGACCCGCCAGAAGGGCCGCCTGCTCCGTGTCATACTCATAGGCATACACCGCGCCGATAATCTGATTGCGGTACAGCACCGGGGATGAGGCCCGGCTCCGGAAAGCCCCATCCCGGTAAGTACAGCTGAAGGCGTCGTAACCCATCAGCGCCTGGACAATTTCCGTGTACAGGGCCACACTGCCTACCGCGCCGCCGGTTTCACGGGTATCGTAGAGCACCCGCCCGGCGGCGTCGGTGACCAGAATGCGGGAGAGCCCCGCCTCCGCCGCCACAGACATGGCCCCCGACACACTCTCCTCCGTCAGGCGGTCCAGGCCGGAGAGGGCATTCACCATGACGGACACACTGCCCTGCAGGTTGGTGGCCTTGGAGCGGAAAACCAGATCCTCGGACACCAGAAGGGGGTAGGTGTTCAGCAGCAGCAGCACCCCCAGGATAATCAGGATGTAGCTCAGGCCGAAGCGGAATTGCAGGCTGCTGCCAAAGGGCCGTTCACTCCTTGAAATAGTACCCCACCCCCCACTTGGTACAGATGTGGTCCGGTTCCGCCGGATTCAGCTCCAGCTTCTCCCGCAGGCGGCGGATGTGCACGTCTACCGTGCGGTAGTCACCGGCGTAGCTGTAGCCCCAGACCACGTTCATCAGGTTTTCCCGGCTGTAGACCCGCCGGGGATTGCGCATAAGCAGCTCTATGAGATCGTACTCCTTGGCGGTGAGGTCCACGGTGCGGTCCCCCAGAGCGGCGGAGCGCTCATCGGTGTTCAGGGTAATCCCTCCGGCTGTCAGCACGCTGCCCTGGCTGCGCTGAACGCCGGCAGCCCGGCGGAGCAGGGCCCGGACCCGGGCTTTCAGCTCCAAGATGTTGAAGGGTTTGGTGAGGTAGTCGTCCGCGCCGCACTCGAAGCCCATGAGCTTGTCCGCGTCCTCGCTCTTGGCGGTCAGCATGATGATGGGCACGTTGGAGAATTCCCGGATGCGCATGCAGGCCTCCAGGCCGTCCAGCTCCGGCATCATCAGGTCCAGGATGATGAGGTCCAGCTTTCCCTCCCGGGCCAGTTCCACGGCGGCGGCGCCGTCAAACGCGCATTCCACCTCGTAGCCCTCGTTTTCCAGATTGAATTTGATTCCCTTCACCAGGGTCCGCTCATCGTCTACCACTAAAATTTTCATGTCGTTTCCTCCACCGTCACAAGTCCTTCCATTTCGGCCAGCTTTCCTTCGCCGATTCCGGAAACCTCCATCAAATCCTCCACAGCCGCAAAGGGGCCGTACGTTTCCCGGTAGGCCACAATCCGCTGGGCCAATTTTGGGCCAATGCCCGGCAGGCTTTCCAGCTCCTCCGCAGTCGCGGTATTGAGATTTACCAGAGGCGGAACCGCCTCCTCCACCGGCAGGGACGGAGTATCCGGAACGGAAGGGGCGGCTGCCCTTCGGTCCCGCAGGTACAGTCCCCAGAGCAGGCAGAGAAACAGCGCGGTCAGACCCAATAAAACCCATTGGGAATGGGCTATTTTTTCACGGTTCTCCACAGTTGCACTCCTCTGATTTTTTTGATATACTATAGGCAGTCAGCCGTTTCGCGGCGGAAAGGGCCCAGAGCACCGCCGCCGCTAAATTCAGTATAACATAATTTCGGGGGTATGGACATGAAAACAAGACGTTTTTTGCCGGTTTTTTTCCTGACGCTTCTGCTGCTGGTCCAGACTGTGACCCCCGCCTGGGCGGAGGAGGAAGAGCCCAAACGGATTCCGCCGCCGGAAATCCAGTCCAAGGCAGCCCTGCTGGTGGACCAGAAAACCGGGGCAGTGGTTTATGCCAAGCAGGAAAAGGACGAGCTCTACCCCGCCAGCACCACCAAGATTATGACCTGCCTGCTGGTATTGGAGGCCATTGACCAGGGCAAGCTGAGCCTGAGCCAGGAGGTTACCGCCACAGCCTCCGCCATGGAGGGGCTGGCGGAGGACGGCAGCACCGCCGGCATCCAGCCGGGCGAGGTGATGACCGTAGAAAGCCTGCTGTACTGCATGATGATGGGCTCCGCCAACGAGGCCAGCACCATTCTGGGCGAACAGGTGGCGGGCTCTGTGGAGGCCTTTGTGGAGGCCATGAACGCCAAGGCCAAGGCCCTGGGCTGTGAGAATACCCACTTCATGAATCCCCATGGGCTCCATGATTCACAGCATTACACCTCTGCCTGGGACCTCTACCTCATCACGAAGGAGGCCCTGGAATACCCGGATTTCCTGCGCATCTGCGATACCCGGGACCACACGGTGCCCGCCACCAATCTGTCGGAAGAGCGGACGCTCCATAATACAAACTTCCTGATTCGAAGCGGGCGGGATTATTATAACCCGGATGTCCACGGCGTAAAAACCGGCTCTCACTCCCAGGCGGGTCACTGCCTGGTCTCCACGGCGCAGAAGGCCAGTCTCAGTTTCCTCTGCGTGGTACTGGGAGCGGACCGGGTGCAGAAGGAGGACAACAGCTGGTGGACTTACAGCTTCGGCGATTCCAATCTGCTGTATAAGTGGGGCTTTGAGAACTTTAATTACCAGACGGTGCTGAAAGAAGAGGATGTGGCTGGAGAGGCTCCCGTCGCGCTCTCTTCCGTGGATCACGTAACGCTGTGCCCGATTGAGGCGGTGGAACTGCTGCTGCCTAAAAACGTGAAGCCGGAGGATTTGGAAAAGGTCGTCACCCTGACAAAAGACCCGGCGGAAGCCCCCATCACCGCCGGGGATGTGCTGGGAAGCTTGAGCATCCGGCTGGAGGGGGAGGAGTGCGCCACCGTGGACCTGGTGGCCCTGACTGATGTGGAGGCGTCCCGGCTGCGGGTGCTGTGGCGGGACGTGAAAGTGTTCTTCTCCGGCACCGCCGTACGGATTGCTGCGGGCATCATCCTGGCGCTTGCGGTTATCTGGGGCGTGTGGAAGCTGCTGTTCAGCCGGCGGCGCTACCGGTATGGCCGCAACGTCAGTTCCCGTGGCCGCAACGGCTACCGGGGCCGCCGGAGACATTGAGAAAAAAGGAGACTGCTTCCGCAGTCTCCTTTTTTGACGTCCGGCTGTCAGAGATACGATACTATCTCTTCCAGAGGAATCCGCTGGTCATGGAGCCGCGCGGGGTGCGCGTTCTCAGCGGGATAGCCCAGGGGCAGAAGGGCAATGGGCCAGGTCCCCGCCATCTCCGGGAAGGCGGCGAGAAGCTTTTCCGGCTCGAACATGCCTACATAGGTGGTGCCGAGGCCCAGGTCGGCAGCCTGAAGCATCATCTGGGCGGCGGCAATGGCGGCGTCAATCTCGCCGTGGTCTTTGCCGTCCGTTTCCCGCTTCCAGGAGACGGACGGATCATAGGATACCACCAGCAGAACGGGAGGATTGAAGTGAGAACCGGAACAGGCATCGGCTTTCTCCAGGGCTTCGGGGGACTGGAGAACAAATATGCGCTGTGGCTGGTAGTTGTGAGCGGTAGGGGCGCTGCGTCCCGCCTCCAGAATCAGGGTCAGCTTCTCCGGTTCCACGGGCTGGGGGCTGAACTTACGGAGGGAATAGCGGGCAGTGGAGAGGGCTTGAAAATCCATAAAAAGTCGCCTCTTTCTTATAAAGTTTCCCAGAAAATCCGGCCTTGTTTAAAAATTGTTGGGCCAGGGCTTGTCTTTCAAACCGGATATTTAAAGGTGGTCTACCCGCAGTGTAGCATAAAAGAGAAAAAAAAGCAACGGCACCGGAGGCGTCGCAAAGTCCGCTAAGCTACATCCCCGCCGCCGGCCTGCGGCCTCTGGCGAGGATTTCGCCCGCTCCCTTGCTCCGCCTCTAATCAAGAGGGGACTGCGGTCCCCCCTTGAGCATTCCCCCTCCCTGCGGGGGGAGGGACGAAGGACGGGGGACGAGGGTTTCCCTGCGGGGAGACGAAGGACGAAGAGACGA
>JAAWLO010000035.1 GCA_022797935.1 Oscillibacter sp.
GCATGGCGTACGCCATGCCGTTCTGTTGCTATTAAAATTAGGCTGCGGGGATTACCAGTACTTGGCCTATTTGAATTTCGGCCGGATTTCGGATGCTGGACCGGTTGGCGTTATAGATGACGCCCCACTGCGTGCCGGTGCCATACACCTCCTGGGCAATGCTCCACAGGCAGTCGCCAGCTTTTACCGTATAAGTATCGCGGTCTTGAGACACGGGCACGGGCTCCGGCTTAGGTGCGGGTTCCGGCTCGGGCTCCGGTTCCGGTGTGGGCTCCGGCTCGGGCGCGGGAACGGGCTCCGGTTCGGGCGCGGGTTCCGGTGCCGGTTCGGCCGTCTCGTTTTCCAATGCGGGCAGCACGCCTTCCGCACGAAGCGCAGGGCCATTCAGAGAAGCGATATTCGGCGTCCGCCCATCTTCCGTTTTCGGAATTTCAATTTCGCCGTTGCGAACCTTCTCGTAAATCAGGTCCTTCTGGGGGTCGTCCAGGTCCGCGCCGGTGATCTTCCAGTTATGATCCACTTCGGGCATCAGGGGGCCGTCCAGAGAGGCTACGTACTCCGTAATCATATCCCGAACCGCTCCGCCTTCGTACACGACGTCCTTCTCATTGATGAGACCCGCCGACACCAAACCGCCGTAACGGTAGTTATTCAGCGCCAGAACCAGCGTCTCGTCCTCGCCCAGAGGATGGCCCTGGTAGGTCAGGTTCTCAATCCGGGAGCCTACGGGCTTGGAGATATTGATTTCGTAATTCACGCCCGCAAACATGTCGTAGTTATACAGCCGGATATTCGGGTTGAAGCTGATGGTCACGTCGCCTTCCTGATACTGGTTGAAGAAGCTGCCGGCTTTGTCTTCCATGATGGCCTTCAGCTGCTTGCCGGTGACCTTTACCGCGTAGAGGGTATTATCATATTTGTAGATTTTCACGCTGTCCCGGTCCAGGAAGGGGCCTGCCTCCAGGTTGGAGGTGGAGTCAAACAGAGCCGCCAGGGACACGTCCGCTCCGGACTGCTCCATCTGAACCTTATTCACCAGGTCCGTAACCGCGTCGTCCTCCAGCACTGCGGTGGGGATGCCGGGGAGCACTTCCAGTTCCTTGATGAAGGTTTCGCCGACCGTGCCCACCTGCTTGGAGGCCATTTCCAGACTCCGCTCGTGGAGGCTTTTGAACTCCGCCAGGAAAGCCGGGTCCGGCGTCACCTCAGAGCAGTCCAGAAGCTCGCCCTCCGCCGACGCCACCGTCCATCCCTCTCCGTCCTTCGTCAAGGTAATGGTGGCCTTGCTGACGTGGCTGGCGTTGGAACCGGGCTCCAGCATGGGCACGCCCTGGATGTCCTCGTCAATGGTAGAGTGCGCGTGGCCGATAAACATGACATCAATCCGGTCGCTGTACTTCTCCGTGACTTCCCGCATGCCGGCGCAGCCATACTCGCCGTCAGGGCCATAGTGGACGCTGCCGACAATGACATCCGCCTTGCCTTCCAGCTCGTCCAGGATCTTGCCGATTTCCTCGTCCGGATTGGTGATGGTCATGTTGTCATAGTGCTCGGGAGAGGATTTTTCCCACTGGGGAATGTGGGGCGCATCCACACCGAAGACGGCCACCTTCACGCCGTCCACCTCAAAGATGTGGTAGGCGTCCAGCCAGCGGGTTCCGTCGGCTTTGTAGAAGTTGCCCGCCAGAGTGACGCCCTCGAACTCGCCGATTTGTTTTTCTGTGTACTTGAAGTCGAAGTTGAACTCGTGGTTGCCCAGGGTCCAGGCGTCGTAGTCCAGATAGTTGAACGCGGCCATAGCGGGGTTGGGCACGTCGTCCTGGAAGGACTGGATGTAGTTGGCCTGAACCGTGTCGCCGGTGTCCAGCAGGAGCAGGTCCGGGTCCTTGGCCCGTTCCGCCTGGATGATGGCGGCGGCGTGAGCCAGGCTGGTCTTGCTCTCCTTGTTGGAGGCATAATCAAACGGATTGATCATGCCATGAAGGTCGCTGGTCTGCAAGATGGTGATGGTTTTGCTCTCTTCTTCCGCCGCCATAGCCGGGACGGACAGACCAGCCAACATTGCCAGAACCAGGACCAGCGCGAGAAAGGATTTTCGCGTGGTTTTGCGCATGGTTATACCTCCTATCTGTAAGTTCTCCCTCTTGCTTTCCGGGAGGATTTCATTATACGACGTTTCCTGGCAATATGCAATAGAAAACAGGAAAATTTTTTCAGTGCCTTTGGCGGATTGTCACAAAGGCTGCCGCCATACCCCTTGCTATCTGGGCGGTTCCGCCGGAAAAACAGGCGAACCGGCGGGTTTTTTCTGGTGATTTTGTGAAAAATGACGGTTGACTTTATTCCTTTAAAGCTGTATAGTACAAAAGCGCCGGCACAGTCTGCGGCTGGAAAAAGAAAGACCGCTGGTTTGCTTCGCAGAGCGTTTGAAAGGCCTGCTGCGCGGGCTGTTCTGCGGGTGGAAATACCGGGACACCTTTTTTGTATGGAAGGCGGCTCTGTGTTTGGACAGGGCCGTTTTTTATAAGAGCTTACATCAAATGAAGGAGATTGGTTATTATGAAAAAGAAACTGCTTGCACTGCTTCTGACCGGACTTCTGACCCTCAGCCTGACCGCCTGCGGCGGCGGAACCGGCAGCGGCGCTTCCGGTGGTGGGGACACGCAGGAGCCGGATGCCTCCGGTGACGCGCAGGTTTACAGCGTCGGCATCTGCCAGCTGGCCCCCCATCCCGCGCTGGACGCCGCCACCGAGGGCTTCCAGGATGCGCTGAAGGCAAAGTTCGGCGAGGATGGCGTGAAGTTTGAGCTTCAGAACGCCGCGGGTGACAGCGCCACCTGCGCCACCATTGTCAACGGCTTTGTCTCCGGCGGTGTGGACCTCATTATGGCCAATGCTACGGACGCCCTCCAGGCTGCCGCCTCCGCCACAGCGGATATCCCCATTCTGGCGACCTCTATTACCGAGTACGGCGTGGCTCTGGGTATTGACAATTTCTCCGGCACGGTGGGTACCAACATCTCCGGCACCTCCGACTTGGCGCCGCTGGACCAGCAGGCCGCTATGGTGCAGGAATGGTTCCCCGACGCGAAGACTGTGGGTCTGATTTACTGCTCCGCCGAGAAGAACAGCCAGTATCAGGTGGACAACGTCCAGGCCAGCCTGGAGACCCTGGGCTTCACCTGCACCCAGTATCCCTTCTCCGATACCAATGACATGGCTTCCGTGGTCCAGAACGCCGCCGACAGCAGCGACGTGCTCTATGTCCCCACGGACAACACCTGCGCCACCAACTCCGGCGTCATTGACAACATCTGCCGTCCCATGAAGAAGCCCATTATTGCGGGCGAGGAGGGCATCTGCTCTGGCTGCGGCGTGGCCACCCTCTCCATCAGCTACT
This sequence comes from Oscillibacter sp., assembly GCA_022797935.1. Lineage (GTDB taxonomy): Bacteria > Bacillota > Clostridia > Oscillospirales > Oscillospiraceae > Oscillibacter. The sequence goes on from JAAWLO010000035.1 coordinate 3,401, forward strand.
ACGATATCGGCTACAAGGCCGGTGAGATGGCGGGTCAGGTGCTGGCCGGCGAAGCCAATATTGCCGAGATGCCCATTGAGTACGCCCCCAGCTTTACCAAGAAGTACAACGAGTCCATCTGCGCGGACCTGGGTCTCACGGTGCCCGATGGCTACGAGGCCATTGCGGCGGAGTGACGGACTGTGGGGAACGAGGCTGCGGAACACCGGGTCTCGTTCCTCTTTTCCCGCCCTCCCGGTCCCTTCGAAAGGGGGAGACCGGGGAGGCGGCTGTTCCGGTAAAGCGCCGGATTTTTGACGCTCAATTCCAAATTCCGAGAGGGGTTTGACCATGCTGAATTTTATCAACGCCCTGCCGGGGGCCGTGTCCCAGGGACTCATCTGGGGCATTATGGCCATCGGCGTTTACATCACCTATAAGCTGCTGGATATCGCGGACCTGACCGTGGACGGTTCCTTCTGTACCGGCGCGGCGGTGTTCGTCATGTTCTTTACCACCGGAACCGGCCTCTGGCCTGCCATGCTGGCCGCTGTGCTGGCGGGAATGCTGGCGGGCCTGGTCACCGGCGTATTCCATACCTTCTGCGGCATCCCCGCAATACTCTCCGGCATTTTGACACAGCTGGGTCTCTGGTCCATCAATCTGGCGATTATGGGCATGAAGTCCACGGTTGCCATTAACGTGACCACCGGTGAAATGCTGGACAAGCTGCTGGTGTCCCTCCGCTTCGTTCAGGATGTGGCCAAGGGGATTCGGCCCTTTTACCGGCATCCCATTTTGGTCATTGGAATGTTCACCATTCTTCTGATTGCCGTGCTGTATTGGTTTTTCGGCACAGAGCTGGGCTGCGCCCTCCGGGCTACCGGTTCCAACCAGAATATGGCCCGGGCGCAGGGCATCAACACCGATTTTACAAAGGTGCTGGGTCTGATGATTTCCAACGGATTGGTAGCCCTCTCCGGGGCGCTGCTGGCGCAGTTCAACAGTGCCAGTGAGATCAACATGGGCCGGGGTGCGATCGTCATTGGCCTGGCCGCCGTCATCATAGGACAGGTCCTCTTCAGCCGGCTGTTCCATAACTTTGCGCTGAAGCTCCTGGCGGTGTCCATTGGCGCAATCCTCTATTACATTGTCATTCAGGCGGTGCTGGCCATGGGCCTCAACGCCAACTATCTGAAGCTGCTCTCCGCGGCGGTGGTGGCGCTGTTCCTGTCCATCCCGTATTGGAAGAGCAAGTATTTCCACGTGCGGGTGAAGACGGGAGGCGCCGGACATGCTTGAGATTCAGGAAATCTGGAAAACCTTCAACGCCGGAACGGTGAACGAGAAGCAGGCCCTGCGGGGAGTCAGTCTGACCCTGCGGGACGGAGATTTCTGCACCGTGATCGGCGGCAACGGCGCGGGAAAATCCACCATGCTCAACGCGGTGGCAGGCACCTGGACCGTGGACGGCGGCAGCATCCAAATCGGCGGCGTGGACGTGACCCGTCTGCCGGAGTACAAGCGGGCGCCCTATATTGGCCGTGTCTTCCAGGACCCTATGCTGGGCACCGCGCCCACCATGCAGATTCTGGAGAATCTGGCTTTGGCCGCCCGCCGGGGCCAGCGGCGGAAGCTCACCTGGGGGGTTACCCGGGCGGAAAAAGAGCGCTATCAGGCGATGCTGAAAAACCTGGACCTGGGTCTGGAAGACCGGCTGACCAGCAAGGTGGGCCTGCTCTCCGGCGGCCAGCGGCAGGCCCTGACGCTGCTGATGGCCTCCCTGAGAAAGCCCAAGCTCCTCCTGCTGGATGAGCATACCGCCGCCCTGGACCCTAAGACGGCGGCAAAGGTGCTGGAGCTTTCAGACCGGATTGTGGCAGAAAACGGCCTGACCACCATGATGGTCACCCATAACATGAAGGATGCGATTGCCCACGGCAACCGGCTGATTATGATGTACGAGGGCCGGATTGTGATTGACGTCTCCGGGGAGGAGAAAAAAAAGCTGACGGTGCCCCAGCTGCTGGAGCTGTTCAGCAAGGTCAGCGGCTCCGACGAGGCGGACGACAAGCTGCTGCTGTCATAAGCGGACCGGCGCGGCAAAAAGCAGAGGACAGACGGAAGGTCTGTCCTCTGCTCGGTTTTGTCTGGGGATGCTCAGGCCTCCAGCGCTTCCAAACAGCCGCGCTGGATGGCCGGAAGGCACTGTGCCAGCCGTTCGGGGGGCCAATCCCACCATTTCAGGGCCAGCAGGGTCTCGATGGTCTCGCGGTCAAAGCGCTGCCGGATAGGCTTGGCGGGGACGCCGCCCACAATGGTGTAGGGCGGAACATCCTGGGTCACCACCGCCCGGGCCGCCACGACGGCGCCGTCGCCTATGGTGACGCCGGATAAAATCAGGGCCTCATAGCCAATCCAGACGTCGTTTCCCACGGTAATGTCCCCCCTCTGGTCCCAGGCGGCGGTAATGGGCACGCCAGAGTCCCACTCCTCATAAAAAATGGGGAAGACATAGGTGGACAGAGAGGAGAGGGCGTGGTTGGCGCTGTTCAGCAGGAACTTTGCCCCGCAGGCTATGGAACAGAACTTTCCAATGGACAGCCGGTCGCCGTTGATGGGGTAGTGGTAGAGGACATTGTTTTTCTGAAAGTCCCGGGGGTCATGCTGGAAGTCGTTGTATATGGTAAAATCGCCTACCGTAATGTTCGGACTGCGGACAGCGTTTTTCAGATAAATGGTCTGCCGGTCATTGGACCGGGGATAGAGCTTTTCGGGGTGCGGAACCGCCATAGTGTTTCTCCTTTTTCCATGAATTCTTAGACGATTCCGCTGTTCACAATGCAGCGCTTCACCGGCACATCCCTCCTTTTTCTGTTTTGCCGGGGAATGGAACGCCTGGATTTACTGCGGAAGCAGCACCGTCCGGGGGTTTATGCGGTCCTTCTCCAGGATAAGGATTCCATAAGAGGGGGCTGCGCGGTCGCCAATGCTGCCGGGGTTGAGGAACCAGGTTTTCCCCCGGCGGTCCACCAGGGGCTTGTGGGTATGGCCGAAGAGAAAGAGGTCCAAATTCAGCTCCTCTGCCGCCAGACCTGCCCCGATCAGCGACTGTTTGACGCCGTACTTGTGGCCATGGCATAACAGAATCCGAAAGCCCTCTATGTTCAGAAGAAGTTCCGAGGGTTCCGAAGAGCGGAAGTCGCAGTTGCCGGGAACCTGTTCCAGAGGAATGTCCGGAAAACGGCTCTGGAGCCGTTCGGCGTCCCGCCAGCCGTCGCCCAGATGGAAAATCAGGCGGGGGTTTTCCAGGGCCGCCGCCTGGACCATATGGTTGACATTCCCATGGGAATCGGAAAAAACCAGAATTTTCATACGGACATCCTTTCCCCCGCCTTCCGTGCGGGCGGGTTTCAGCCTTTAGTATAAGCCTCCGGCCGGATTTTCGCAATGGTGGAATGTTCGAAATTTCAAGCGGGAAGGGAAAAGTTGTTTGAAATGAAAAAGGCTCTTGACAAACGGGGTTAGTTGTGTTAAACTGCGGAACTGTAAGGAGAAGTTAGCAATTGCTAACTAAATGAATCACAGCAGGAGGCGTACAGGAATGCCCATTTCTATGGCAAAGGCGGGGGAGACCGTCACAATCCGCAGGATTACCGGCAGGGACGAGGTGCGCCAGCATCTGGCGGAGCTGGGTTTTGTGGTGGACAGCGAAGTGACCGTGGTGAACGAAATGGCCGGCAATCTGATTTTGCAGGTGAAGGACAGCCGGGTGGCGCTGGACCGGGGCATGGCCAACCGGATTCTGATTTGACAGAAAGGGGGAGGCGGAATGAAGACGCTGAAGGATGTGAAGGTAGGGGAGACCGCCGCAGTGGTGCGGCTCCATGGAGAAGGCCCTGTGAGGCGGCGGATTATGGACATGGGTATCACAAAGGGCGTGGAAATTTTCGTGCGGAAGGTGGCTCCCCTGGGGGACCCTATGGAGCTGCATGTCCGGGGATACGAGCTGTCCCTCCGCAAGGCGGATGCGGAAAGGATTGAGGTCTCCTGAAGGGGACGCCGGAGCGCGGCGGGGAAGCGGATTCCCTGGAAGGCTGAGGGAACTGGCGGCGTACCGCTGTTTTTTCCAGCCATGCGGTTAGTCTCGACTAAGCTCCGGCTCTTTTTTCCGGTCTCGCGATTAGAGAAGACTAATTAGAAGGGTCGATCTCGGATGAATATCAAAATTGCCCTGGCGGGCAATCCGAACTGCGGAAAGACCACGCTGTTCAACAGCCTCACTGGTTCCAGCCAGTATGTGGGCGGCTGGCCCGGCGTCACCGTGGAGAAAAAGGAGGGCCGCCTCAAGGGGGCCGTCAAAACGTCATCATTCAGGACCTGCCGGGCATTTACTCCCTTTTGCCCTATACGCTGGAGGAGGTGGTGTCCCGGGGGTACTTGGTAAACGAGCAGCCCGACGCCCTCCTCAACATTGTGGACGGAACCAATATCGAGCGGAATCTCTACGTGACCACACAGCTGATTGAATAGGGCATTCCTGTGGTGGTTGCGGTGAACGCAGTAGACCTGGTGCGGAAAGACGGGGATCAGATGGACCGTGCCGGACTGGGAAAGGCCCTGGGCTGTCAGGTGGTGGAGGTGAGCGCCTCAAGGGCGGGGGCTGCCTGGAGGCGGCGGCACACAGCCTCTCCCTCTCCGACAGGATTGACCGGGTGGTGACGAACCGGATTTTGGCGCTGCCCATCTTTGCGGGCGTCATGTTCTGCATGTATGTCCTTCGGAAAAGTCCGGAGGAGCCTCCGCCTGTCCGGCGTGTCCCGTCAGGGCGTATGCTGAGGGAATATTGAAAAAAGAGTTGGGGGTTATGCCTGTGTTTTGGGAAATCTGATTGCGGTTCTGGCTCTGGTGGGAACCGTTGGCCTGACGGCGCGGTCTGTTTGGAAAAAAGCCGGGGCGAACCGTGCGGCGGAAACTGTGGTTCCTGCGGCGGCTGTCACGGGTCCGCGAAGAAAGGCTGAAGGACTGTGTTCAAACCCTCTATTAGAATATAGGCCGGGGCCCCGCGTGCAGGCAGACGCGGGGCCCCGGTCTATTTGAAAATGAAATGCACATCATGGAGGTAGCTGTAAGCCCTGGGCAGGGTGCGAATCTCCGGAGGATGCCGCCCCAATGAGGGCCAGCTTTTCTGTCCGGCGCAGGCGTTTGATGGCAGCCTCCCGCCGGAGGGCGGCGGACTGGTTTTCAGCAGCCTCCCGGTAAACCAGAACCACAGGCAGGCGGCAGCGGGTGTATTTGGCTCCCCGGCCCCGCTGGTGCGCCGCCAGACGCCGGGGCAGGTCGCAGGTCGCGCCGGTGTAGAGAGTGCCATCCCCGCAGCGGAGCATGTAGACCGTCCAGGATTTTTCTCCCTCCGGCTCCTGCCGGGCGGCAGAGAGGGCGGGAGCGTTCAGATGCTTATCCGGCAAGAGAGCGGCCTCCTTTCCAGAGCTCTAGCGGCTTCAGAGATTGGAGGGATCAAAGCTGCGGGAGACCACGGTATCAGACCGGCCTAGGAATTCCCGGACCTCAAACTCTACCTCCGCAGTGGGGCTGGTCAGCACATAAGCGCACTGCACGTCCAGAGCGGTGCCGGGGCGGATGTCTTTGGTATATGCATCGGAATTGTAGATGTCCGAGCTGCGGACCGTGGCCCTGTCCATTTCCACGCCCTGCTGAAAGGCCTGTTCTGCAAATTCAGACATGGCGCTGGTGGTCTCATCGCTGTTGTTGGTCCAGGAATAGGTAATAATCAGCGCGGGATTTCCCTCGTAGTCCTCCCCCAGCAGCGCGTTTTTTATCTCCACATGATAGTCCCCCAAGTTGCCGGAGGAGGGCATTTCCCCCGGTGTGCCGGTGCTCGCTGGCTCCGGGGCAGAATCGGGCTCACCGGCTTCTTCTTCCGGGTTCTCGTTGCCCTCCTGAGCGCCGTCCGCCTGATTTTCATCCTTTTTCTCCTGCAGAAGGGCCTTGAAATCCGAAGAGGCCTCGGAGTCCCGCAGAAGGTTCAGTCCAATGCCGGAGAGGGCCAGAAGGAACCCGATGAGAAGAATGAGAAAGTAAGTAAGAGCGCCGCTGATGTTGTCCGCGGCCATGGAAACCGCGGCCATGACAGCGCAGAGCAGGCACCAGGTGGACCAGATAATCAGGTCTGAGAAGGCCCCCGCCAGGATGTAGCCCACCGCAGCGGCTCCGCCGAAGAGGATCATAATGACAATATTGCCAATGCTGCTGATGGCGTCCCGGGTGACAATGGAGACAATGCCGCCGGCCAGGAGCAGGGCGGCCACAATCAGTCCGGCGGTGCCGGAGGACTGTCCGTTTCCCGACAAAATATTGAATAATCCGGCAGCAAAAGACTGAAATATCACAAAAAAGCACAGGATGATGGACAAGATACCGGATACAATTTTCCAGATTCCCATTCGGTTACCCTCTTTTCGATTCCATTCCGGCGTTCCTGCCGCCGGAGTTTTTTACCGTTTTTTCCCTGGTTTCTAAGAAACGCTTTACCTTTAAAAAATATCACAGCTGGTATACACTGTCAATGAGGAGTTTTCAAAAATAAAAAGCGCTCCGGAGGAGACGCGTGAAAACCGGGAAGGAGAGCTGGCAATTCGCTGAAAATAACCGGCATTCAGATGAAAACTATGTGCAATAAGGCGAAACGCTTCCGGAAAAGGCAGGAAACTTCCACAAAAAATGCACGAGATGCAAGGCGAGCGGCGGCAACTTGCAGAAAATTCAGCCTTCTCATAAAAAAACCTTGAAAAATGAAGGGATTGGCGGTATGATATTCGTATGCTTGCAAGAGCGCTGCGTGCGAAACGCAAAAAATCCAAAAGGAAAAGAGGAAGATTCCATGAAGAAGACGTTATCTCTGCTGACGGCGCTGCTGATGCTCGTCATGCTCCTGACCGCCTGCGGCGGCGATTCCGGTTCCGGCGGCCAGACCTCCGGCGATTCGGCGGGGGATTCCGGTGACAGCGCCCCTGCCGCCACGGCTGTGGACACCAACACGGTGGCCGTGGGCGCGGTGGTCATTGCCCGGGACGACGTGGCCGAGGAGGACATCTACAACTTCGTCTCCGCCATCTTTGAAAACAAGGACGCCATCACCGAGCAGCACGCCAAGGGCGGCGAGCTGGACTTGAACTTTGCCGCCTCCGTCACCGCCGTGCCCTATCACCCCGGCGCTGCCCGCTACTTCTCCGAGAAGGGCATTGACGTGGCTGCCGTGAAGGAAGGCGCGGGCTCCGGCGAGTCCCAGTCCCTTACCTTCACCACCGGCGGCTCCACCGGCACCTACTACGCCTTCGGCGGCGTGCTGGCTAACTATGTCACCAACAACGGCGGCGTCTCCGTCACCGCTGTGGAGGGCAACGGCTCCCAGTCCAACGTGGAGGACCTGACCGCCGGCGCCGTCCAGCTGGGCTTCGTCCAGTCCGACGTCATGAGCTACGCCTACAACGGTGAGCGCCTCTTCGAGAGCCCCGTGGACAACTTCTCCGTAGTGGCCGCTCTCTACATGGAGCAGGTTCAGATCGTCACCACCAACCCCGACATCAAGTCCGTGGATGACCTGGCCGGAAAGATTGTCTCCATCGGCGTCTCCGGCTCCGGCGTGTACTTCAACGCCCTGGACGTGCTGGGCGCTTACGGCCTGAGCGAGGAGGACATCAGCCCTGTGTTCCAGAACTTCGGCGACAGCGCTGACAACCTCAAGGACGGCAAGATTGACGCCGCCTTCATTGTGGCCGGCGCGCCCACTCCCGCCATTGTGGACCTGGCCGTCTCCCAGCCCACCTATCTGGTGAGCCTGGACGAGAGCCACACCAACGACCTGCTGGCCGGCTCTCCCTTCTATTCCGCCTACACCATTCCCGCCGGAACCTATTGATTTCCGCTTCGGCGGAAGGACGGCGCAAGGACCGCGTCCGCGGTCCTTGCCGCCTTGAAAGGGCAGCGGCGGCTCCACCGCCCTTTCAAGACGGAACAACGCCCTGCAGAATTTTATCCAAGGAGGATACCCTATGAGCGAGAAAGACAAAAACGCCCTGCCGGAAGTGGAGACCGGTTCAGCGGCGGAAATGGAAGAGGTCATGCGCAAGTACGACCGGGAGTCCGCCACCCGTATCTGGGAGGGAACACCCAAGGCCGTGGTGGGCGTGATTATGGCCCTCTTTTCTCTCTACTGCATCTGGATGACCCTGCGCTGCACCTGGGACATGCACATCCGGCTCAGCTCCTTCCTGGGTCTTATTATTGTCATGGGTTATCTGACGTATCCCGCCCGGAAGAACCACGTCAAGCCCAATTCCATGCCCTGGTACGATTTGGTCCTCATGGTCCTGGGGGCGGGCTCCTTCTTCTACTACTGCCTGAATTACCGGACCCTGGCCAAGACCCTGACCAGCGCCGCCAAGATGGACCCCAGCGTGACGGGCTCCGTGGCCAACGCCTGGTTTTACATTGTCCTGGGAATTGTGGGCGTGATTTGCCTGGCGGAGCTGTGCCGCCGGTGCGTGGGCCTGCCCATCCTCTGCGTGGTGGGCGTGCTGCTGGTCTACACCTTCGCCAGCGGCCAGAATCTGGCCCGGGTGGTCTACACCCTGTTCTACGGCACCTCCGGCGTCATGGCCACTCCGGTACAGGTCTGCGCCAAGTTTATCGCCGTGTTCATCATCTTCGGCGCGTTTCTGGAGCGCACCGGCATCTCCGGCTTCTTCATTGACCTGGCAAACTCCCTGGCGGGCAGCACCTCCGGCGGACCCGCCAAGGTGGCGGTTATCTCCTCCGCCCTGTGCGGCATGGTCTCCGGTTCCTCCGTGGGCAACACCGTCACCACCGGCTCCGTCACCATCCCCATGATGAAGAAGACCGGCTACCAGGGGGAATTCGCCGGGGCTGTGGAGGCGGCGGCGTCCACCGGCGGGCAGATCATGCCCCCCATCATGGGCGCGGCGGCCTTCCTGATGGCGGAGTATATGGACACCACCTATGCCGACGTGGCCCTGAAGGCCATTCTCCCCGCCCTGCTGTACTTCACCGGCATCTTCCTGGCCGTCCATCTGGAGGCCCGCCGCCTGAACCTGAAGGGCATCCCCCGGGAGCAGCTGCCCCGGATGAGCCGCCTGCTGCGCAGCATCTACCTGCTGCTGCCCCTGGTAGTGCTGGTGTGGATGGTCTCCACCGGCAAACGGTCCCTCCAGTATTCCGCCTCCATTGCCATTGTGCTGGCGGTGGCGGTGAGCCTGCCCCACATCTTCGCCGCCGCCCGGCAGGAGAAAGGGGCCCTGGCCCACGGCGCGGCGGATACCGCCTCCATGATTGTCAAAGCCCTGGAGGCCGGCGGCCGCAGTTGTATCACCGTGGCCGTGGCCTGCTCCATGGCGGGGATCGTGGCCGGCTGCATCACGGTGACGGGCTTGGCCTCCAAGCTCATCAACGGCGTCATCAACATCAGCAGCCTGGTTCCCATTCCCTCGATTTCCCTGTTTATCGCCCTGTTTTTGACCATGCTGTGCTGCATCGTGCTGGGCATGGGCGTGCCCACCACCGCCAACTACTGCATCATGGCCTCCACCTGCGCTCCCATTCTGATTCAGCTGGGCATCGGCAAAATCCCCGCCCACTTCTTTGTCTTCTACTTTGGCATCGTGGCGGACATCACGCCCCCGGTGGCCCTGGCGGCCTATGCCGGCAGCGCCATTGCCAAGTCCGACCCCATGAAAACCGGTGTCAACGCCACCAAGCTGGCCATTGCCGCCTTTATCGTGCCCTATATCTTCGCCTACAACCCCGCCATGCTGCTGGTGAATATGGAGAGTCCTTTCCAGGTGGTCCAGATTGTCATCAGTGCCCTGCTGGGTATCTTCGGCGTGGCGGCGGCCCTCAACGGCTTCCTCTTCCGCCCCATTCCCGGCATTCTGCGCTTTGCCCTGGCCCTGGGCGGCCTGTGCATGATGATCCCCGGAAACGCCACCGATCTGGTGGGCCTGGCGGCGCTGGCCTGCATCCTCCTCTACCAAAAGACGCTGGCCAAACGGGCTCCCACCGTCTGAGAGGCGGTCCTTCTCCCACAGAATTCCTCCGCTCCCCGGCTCCGGGGGCGGATTTTTTTGCCGGCATCCCGTTTTCTGACGGTTTTTTCCCGGCGGAATCCTGTATTTTTGTGAAAACCTCCCAGAAACCAAAGGGCGGTCTCAAACGTCTAAAGGTTAGGGACCTTCCGGAAGTTTCTGAAGAAAGTTTCAGAATTTGTTACCGGTTTGTTGTTGTTTTCTTTGGCAAACTGTACTAGCATAGATGGTACAGCTTTGAAAATCCCAGTATAAGGAGAAATCGTATGGCAGACGTTATGGAACGCGAGAAACAAGCCCAGACCCCGGCGGAATCCCCCGCTCCTCCGGCGGAAAAGAAATCCCTCCGGAAACGCTGGAAGGATCTTCCCCGCAAGAAGCGGCGGCGGGTGATCCGCCTGTTGATTCTGCTGATTTTGCTGGCGGCAGGCGGCGGCGCGGCGTATCACTTCCTGGGGAGCGGCAGCGGCGGACAGGGCGAGGCCCAGATTATCAACGAAGTGGTTCAGTACGGTTCCATTACCGCCACCGTGGAGGGCAGCGGTCTCACCCGGGCCAAAAACAGCGAGACCATCACCATTGCCACCGCCGGTGTGGTGCAGGAGGTGCTGGTCAGCGAGGGCGACCAGGTCACTGCCGGAACCCAGCTGTTTGTCATTGACTCTGACGACGCCAAGGCAGCCGTGGACAAGGCCCGGCAGGATGTGCTGGGCTATGAAAAGCAGCTGGCGGCCCTGCAGAAGGACATTGCCGGTCTGAACCTCTCCTCCAATTACCCCGGCAAGCTGATGGAGGTGGCGGACCTGAACCCCGGCGACGAGATTTCGAAGGGAATGAAGGTGGCCGTGGTAGCGGACGACAGCCGCCTGCGCCTGACCCAGTACTACAGCTACGCCTATGAGGGCCTGCTGTCTGCCGGACAGGCGGCGGACGTGTCCATCCCCAGCCTGATGAGCTCGGTTCCCGGTGTCATTGAAGCGGTACATATGGTCAGCCGTATCACCCCCGAGGGGACCAAGCTCTTTTCCGCCGACATCCTGGTGGAGAACCAGGGAGCCCTCAGTGCCGAGATGGCGGCAACCGCCACGGTGAACGTGGAGGGAGAGGTGATCTATCCCTACGAGGCGGGTGAGCTGGAGTACTTCCGCACCGGCGACCTGCTTTCCACCGTCAACGGTACCGTCATCTCCAGCAGCCTGGTGGATTACCTGCAGGTTGCCGCCGGACAGGTGCTGGTCCGCATTGACGGCGAGGACAGCGAGGCGGAGATCTTCACGGTGGAGCAAAGCCTGGAGGAGGCCCGGAAGACCCTGGAGACTGCGGAAAAGAATCTGGCCAATTGCAGCGCCGTGGCTTCCATTGACGGCAAGATTATCGGACTGACCATGAAGCCTGGCGACGAGATCGCCGCCAACACCACCGTGGTCTCCATCTCTGATACCTCTTCCATTGTGGTCAACGCCTCTGTGGACGAGCGGAACGTCAGCAGCGTCCAGGCGGGCATGATGGTGGAGCTGGACCAGTGGGGGACCTCTGCCACGGGCGTGGTGGAGAGCGTCAGTCTCTCCAGCACCATCAACAACGGTGTGGCCACCTATCCCATGGTCATCTCTGCCGAGAACCCAGAGGAGAGCCTCCAGGTCAACAGCAACATCAACTACTCCCTCACCGCCAGTGAAAACGACAACTGCCTGATTCTGCCGCTCCAGTGCGTCCGCACCGTCTCCACTGAGGACGGCGAGAGCCTGACGGTGGTGTACGTCTCCGGCGCGAAGCCGGACAACGCGGTGGAAAATGTTCTCCTTGACGAGCAGATTCCCGAGGGCTACTGGCCTGTCCCGGTGGAAATCGGTATTTCCGACAACTACAATGTGGAAATCCGCTCCGGCGTGGAGGAGGGCACCGAGGTCTTCATGCAGATGCAGATGGACTACTCCTGGGGATTCTGATATGGCAAGCTTAGTGGAATTGAAAAACGTATACAAGATATACGGCGAGGGCCTGGAGAGCGAGGTCCGGGCCCTGGACGGCGTGTCCCTCACCATTGACCGGGGGGAATTTGTGGCGGTGGTGGGCCAGTCCGGCTCCGGCAAGTCCACCATGATGAACGTCCTGGGCTGTCTGGACATCCCCACCCGGGGCGAGTACCTTCTGGAGGGCACCGACGTGCGGGAGCTGACGGACAAGGAGCTCTCCCGCATCCGCAACAAGGAAATCGGCTTTATTTTCCAGCAATACAACCTCATCCAGACCCTGAGCGTGCTGGAGAATGTGGAACTGCCCCTGATTTACCAGGGCATCAACGTGGATGACCGGCGGGACATGGCCCTGGAAGCCCTGGACCGGGTGGGACTGGGTAAGCGGGTGAAGCACAAGCCTGCGGAGATGTCCGGCGGCCAGCAGCAGCGGGCGGCCATTGCCCGGGCCATTGCCACGAAGCCGCCCATCATCATGGCCGATGAGCCCACGGGCGCTCTGGACTCCCGGACCGGTCACGAGGTGCTGGAGTTCCTCCAGCAGCTGAACCGGGAGGGCACCACTGTTATCCTCATCACCCACGACAACGGCATCGCCGCCACAGCACGCCGCTGCGTCCGGCTGACGGACGGAAAAATCGTGGAGGACCGGGAGCAGGAGGTGAACTGGTTTTGAACATCCGACAGGCAGTGAAAATGGCCTGGAAGTCTATCTGGGGCAAAAAGGGCCGGGCTGTGCTGACCATGCTGGGCATCATTATCGGCATTGCCTCCGTGATGACCATTGTCTCCGCCATCACCGGCTACGCCAGCAAGATGATGGAGCAGTTCGAGGCCATGGGCGCCAACCGCATCCAGGTCAGCGTCCGGAACTACGCCTGGACCAGCGACGAAAACGGCAACATGGTGGCCCTGGGGGCGGACTACTTCCCCCAGGTGTACGACTACTGCAACGGCATGAAAGACTTCGTTACCGGCGTCACCCCCGAGGCCTACGTCAACGTCAACATGGTCTACGGCACCAAAAGCAGCAACAGCATGAGCTACGAGGTGGACGAGAACGGCCGCCTCACCAGCGCCCCGCCCAACTTCTACCTGGGCAGCGACCAGTACAGCGCCTGCAGCAACCTCACCATTGCCAAAGGACGGGACCTGGCCCTGCTGGACATCCAGAACTACAACCAGGTGGTGGTTCTGGGGGCTCAGGCGGCGCAGATTTTCTTCGGCAGCGCCGACCCGGTGGGCAAGACCGTGCAGCTGAACAACCTCCGCTTTGAGGTGATCGGCGTCTACGCCTCCCGCCTGGACCCGGAGAGCAATTCCAACAGCACGCTGGACAACTTCGTCCTGATTCCCTACACCGCCAACCGGGTGCTGGGGACGGGAAACATTGAGGAGTTTATCGTGGTGGCCAAAAACGCCGAGGAGATTCCCGAGATCGTCACCCGGCTGGACGGCTTCCTCAAGGGCCTGCTGAACCGGGCCACCAACGACTACAGCATCTATCCCCAGAACGACACGGACTACTTCGCCGAATCCATGAACCTCATCGGCGGCGTGCTGGCGGGGGTGGCGGCCATCTCCCTGATGGTGGGCGGTATCGGCATCATGAACATCATGCTGGTCACCGTCACGGAGCGCACCCGGGAAATCGGCATCCGCCGGGCCATTGGCGCCCAGAAAAGCAGCATTGTCACCCAGTTCCTGATTGAGGCGGCCATGCTCTGCGGAATCGGCGGTATCATCGGCATCCTGATCGGAACCCTGGGCTGCGTCATCCTGGGCAATATTCTGTTTCAGATGACCATCTACCCGTCCGGCATGGTGACGGCGGGGGCCTTCGGCCTGTCGGTGCTGCTGGGTATCATCTTCGGCATCTATCCGGCGGTGAAGGCGGCCAACCTCCAGCCGGTGGAGGCCCTGCGCGCAGAATAGAGGAGGAACACATCCATGAAGAAACGCATCACATCCCTGCTCCTGGCACTGGCGCTGGCGGCGTCCCTGCTGGCCCTGCCCGCAGGGGCCGCGCCGCCGGCCAACCGCTTTTACGACGTTTACGACGCCGCCGCTACCCGTTCCGTGGAGGCCCTGCGCCTCATGGGTGTGCTGGACGGCTACGCCGACAACAGCTTCCGCCCCAACGGCCAGCTGACCCGGGCCCAGTTCTGCAAGATGGTCATCTGCGCCATGAACGCCGAGGACCAGCTGGGCCTGTACAACACCGTCACCGTCTATCCCGACGTGCGGCCCTCCCATTGGGCGTCGGCCTACATCAATCTGGCCGCCAAAGGGAAAAAGGCCATCTCCGGCTACTCCGACGGAAAGTTCTATCCGGACCGCACCGTCACCCTGGGCCAGGCGGCCACCATCCTCCTCCGGGTGCTGGGGTACAAGGATGAGAACATCGGCGGCGTGTGGCCGGACAGCTACCTGGCCGCTGCCGCAGAGGCGGGCCTGATGGAGGACCTGGACACCGCCCGGGGAGACCAGCCCCTGACCCGCCAGAACGCGGCCATCCTCTTCACCAACCTTCTCCGCTGTGACGCCAAGGGCGGCGAGGACTCGGCGGGCGGCAGCTTCCTGTCCACCACCGGCCTCCAGATTGTGGAGGACATGGTGCTGGTCTCCTGCACGGCCACGGGGCCCGATGGGAAGGAGACCGCTATGCAGTTTGCCAACGGCCGGATTTATCCCATGGCGGGAAGCAAGACTTCCAACGGTTCCCTCAATGGCTACAAGGGTACGCTGATTCTGGAGAATGGTAAGGTCCGAACCTTCCTGCCCGACGCCAAGAGCGCCAACCGGGCCATTGTGGCCGCCGCCGTCACCCCCTTCCAGATTACGGACCGCTCCGGCGTGAAGTACGCCGTCACCTCCGACACCAAGGTCTACTACAACAGCAAGGAGCAGTCCTGGAGCGAGGTACAGGATTGGGTGACCCCCGGCACGGCTATGACGCTGTGCCTGGGAGCGGCGGAGAACGTGGAATACCTCTTCGTGGGCGGCGGCGACAGCGCCAATGAGGCCATTATCGTCTACACCCGGGGCTCCAACAAGGGCTTCGACGCACTCACCGGCGGCATGCGGGGCTACAGCATCTACAAAAACGGCTCCAAGGCCGGACCGGAGGACCTGCGGCCCTATGACGTGGCCACCTATTCCAGCGCCACCAATTCTATCCGGGTCTGTGACACCCGCCTTACCGGCTTCTACGAAAGCTGTTCCCCCAGCCCCACGGAGCCCGACACCATTACCGTGCTGGGCCATGAGTTCCCCGTGCTGACCACGGCCCAGGCAACCCTGTCCCGCTACAAGCCCGGTGACCAGATCACCCTGCTGCTGACAGAGGACAACCAGGTGGCCGGCGCGGTGAAGCCCGGCACCAACGGCGCGGGGACCAATGCCATTGGCATTGCCACCTCCGTTTCCACCACCAGCGCCAAGGTGGAGCTCCTTTGCGGCATTACCATTGAGGGCGCCACGGACATGGGTGAGATTGAGGCCGGTCTGACCCAGGGACGGCTGGTCCGGGTCAGCTCCACCGGGCGGCGCTCCATTGGCCTGGCGCGGCTGGGCGGCGGCGTGTCCGGCGCACTGGACCTGGAGAAGCGGAAGCTGGGCGTCAACAGTCTGGCGGAAACCGTGTCGGTTTACCGCTACACCGCGGACGGTCTGGAGAGCGTCAGCCTGGAGGACCTGGGCGCAGGTCCCATCAGCGCCAGCGAAATCGGCTATGCCCATCTCAACTGGGCCAACCGGGTGGACATCATTGTTCTGGGCGGCGTGAACAATGGCGCAGTCTTCTATGGACGCACCTCCATGACTATGGAGGAAAACAGCAATGGCAACGTCAGCTATTACATGGAGGTCATCAACGACCAGGGCCGCATTGGTCCCTTCCGCACCAACTATGAAATCTCCGGCGGCGTCTATGTGGCGGCGGTAGTGGACCAGAATGGCACTGGCTTCGCCAGCCTTCAGAGGCTGGTTGCCATGAAGGAGGTGCCCAACACTGCCTGGAGCGGCAAGAGCGCCATTACCATGGACGGACGCACCTACACGATTCCCGCCACGGTGTCCTGCTACAACCGGGACCTGGGCAAGTGGGTCACCCTGGAGGAGGCCCACGCCTATGCCTCTCAGCTGGACATTTATGCCAGCGACGACGGCGTGGTCCGGATTATCGAAACGGGCTCCAAACGCCGCTGAGCCCTCCTGCGAAAAAAGAAGCAGCATCCCCATTCCGCCGGTGCGGGGTGGGGATGCTGTCTGTCTGCGGGCAGAAAAATGCCCCGCCCAGGGAATTGGGCGGGACAGGGAGTTTTTAAGCCAGGGCCTTCGTCAGACGGGCGGCAATGGCGTCCAGAAATTCCCCGCTGGTGACGCTCCGGACGGGGAAGCCCGGCTCCACCAGGGGCAGGAGGTCGCCGGTCATGACGCCGCTCTCCAGGGTCTCCAGGGAGGCAGCCTCCAGGGCCTCGCCGAAGCGGACCAGGTCCGGCAGGCGGTCCAGCTCGCCCCGGCGCCTGAAAGCCCCGCTCCAGGCGAAAATCGTGGCCATGGGGTTGGTGGAGGTCTGTTCCCCCTTGCGGTAGCGGTAGTAGTGGCGGGTGACGGTGCCGTGGGAGGCCTCGAATTCCATGGTTCCGTCGGGGGACACCAGGACGGAGGTCATCATAGCCAGACTGCCAAAGGCGGCGGCGATCATGTCGCTCATCACGTCGCCGTCGTAGTTCTTCAGCGCCCAGATGAAACCGCCTTTGGAGCGGATGACCCGGGCCACCGCGTCGTCAATCAGGGTGTAGAAATAGGTGATGCCCGCCTGCTCAAATTCCGCCCGGTAGGTCTGCTCGTATTCCTCCTCGAAAATCCGCTTGAAGGTCCCGTCGTAAACCTTGGCAATGGTGTCCTTGGTGGAGAACCACAGGTCCTGCTTCTGGCTCAGGGCGTACTGGAAGCAGGAGCGGGCAAAGGAGCGGATGCTGGATTCCTTGTTGTGCTGGGCCTGCCAGACCGCGCCCCCCTCCACCTGCTGGACGGAGAGGACCTGCTCCGCGCCGCTCCGGCCCCGGAAGGTCAGCGTGGCCTCGCCGGGCTCCTCCGTCTCCAGGTCCACGGCCTTGTACATGTCGCCGTAGGCGTGGCGGGCAACGGTGATGGGGGCCGCCCAGTTCTTCACCGCCGGGCGGATGCAGGGCAGGACAATGGGGGCCCGGAAGGCGGTGCCGTCCAGAATGGCCCGGATGGTTCCGTTGGGGGATTTCCACATCTCCGTCAGTTCCGGATACTCCTCCATCCGTTGGCGGTTGGGGGTGATGGTGGCGCACTTCACCGCCACACCCAGACGGCGGGCGGCATGGGCGGCGTCTATGGTCACCTGGTCCTTGGTGGCGTTGCGGTTCAGCAGCCCTAAGTCGTAGTACTCGGTCTTCAGGTCCACGAAGGGCAGAATCAGGGTTTCCTTAATCATTCCCCAGAGGATGCGGGTCATCTCGTCCCCGTCCATCTCCACCAGGGGCGTGGTCATTTTGATTGTTTCCATCAGCAATTTCCTCTAACACATATTCTTCCATCCGGGCACGCCGTTTGACAGTCACTCTGCCTGCTTGGCGTAGTAATTCATGAGACAGCCGTCCAGGATGATCTCTTTTTCCTCCCCGGTCAGTCCCCGGACATGGAGGAGGATGTCCGCCTCGCCGCCGTCCGCTTTCAGCACCTTGGCGGGGATGTCCTCCCGGCCCTCCGCAATGGCCCGGCGGATGCCCGGCACAAAGACGCAGTCCCCCGCCTCATAGGGGAACGCGGTCCCCTCGTCCAGGGTGAAGGGCAGGATGCCCCAGTTGATGCAGTTGGAGCGGTAGCGCTTGGTGGCGAAGCCATAGCAGATGTTGGCAAAGCCTCCCAGCACCTTCTGGCAGCTGGCGGCCTGCTCCCGGGCGGAGCCGTCGCCGGGCTTGTTGGCGAAGACGCAGGAGCCGAACTGGGTTTTCGACGCCTGGGCTCCTGCCCGGTCCAGCAGCTTCTGCAGCTTCTCCGGCGTCTTTCCCGCCAGGCGTCCGGCCTCCTGTTCTGCCGCGGCCTGGGCCCGGCCCACGTAGGCGGGTTCCCGGCGGGAGAGGGTGAACTCCGCCAGCCGCAAGGGGTTGGAGCGGTAGCTGGAGGTCTCGCCGGAGGGAATCAGCTCATCGGTGGTGGTCACCGGGTCCCGCAGCACCGCCGCCAGCTCCACCAGCAGGTCCTCCGCCAGAGGCTGCATCTTGGGCCAGTCAGTGATGTTGGGGCCCAGAATCAGCTCGGTCTCCGGCTGGGGCTTTATCCAGCCGTTGTAGACCCGCTTTTCATAGACGCCCGCGTCGAAGTGGTAGGTATGGCGGCTGGGGGTGTAATCCAGTTCTGTGGCGGGGGTGATTCTGCCCCCATTCCGGGCGGTGGCGGCAATGGACCGGGCGTCCATCAGGCAGACGGCGGCAAACTGGCCCTCGCCGGGCTTGGAGCCCTCCCGGTTGGGGAAGTTCCGGGTGGTGTGGCGGAGGCTGAGGCCGTTGTGGGCGGGCACGTCCCCCGCGCCGAAGCAGGGGCCGCAGAAGCTGGGCTTGATCACCGCGCCGCTTTGCAGCAGGTCTGCCGTAGCCCCGATTTTGGTCAGCTCCAGGCTGACGGGAACGCTGGTGGGATACACGTCCAGAGAGAAGTACCCGTCGCCGCAGCTGCCGCCCCGGAGAATGTCCGCCGTCTCGGTGATGTTGTCAAAGAGGCCGCCGGCACATCCGGCAATCACCCCCTGGTCCGCCCAGACGCCGCCGTTCCGAACCTTCTGGCCGAGGTTCACCTTGGCCTTGGGATAGCGCTGCCGGGCGTCGGCCTCCACCTGGGCCAGCAGCTCCGGCGCGCGGTCCAGGAATTCCCGGATGGTCCAGGCGTTGGAGGGGTGGAAGGGCAGGGCGATCATGGGCTCGATTTCGGAGAGGTCCAGCTCAATGTACTTGTCGTACCAGGCGCTGTCGCCGGGGTGGAGCTCAAAGAACAGCTCCTGCCGCCGGTGGGCCCGGTAAAAGCCCTCCGTCTCGCTGTCGGTCTCCCAGATGGAGGAGAGGCAGGTGGTCTCCGTGGTCATGACATCAATGCCGTTGCGGAAGTCTATGGGCAGGCCTGCGACGCCGGGACCGGCGAACTCCAGAACGCAGTTGTTCACAAAGCCGCTGGCAAAGGTGGCCTTCACCAGGGCGATGGCTACGTCGTGGGGGCCCACGCCCCGCCTGGGCGCGCCGGTAAGGTACACCAGCACCACCTTGGGATAGGGGGCGTCCCAGGTGTTTTTCAGCAGCTGCTTGGCCAGCTCCGGCCCTCCTTCACCCACGGCCATAGTGCCCAGAGCGCCGTAACGGGTGTGGGAGTCGGAGCCCAGAATCATCTTCCCGCAGCCCGCCAGCTGTTCCCGGGCGTAGGAGTGGATGACGCTCT
>JAAWLO010000036.1 GCA_022797935.1 Oscillibacter sp.
GCGCCGCCGCGTGTAATCGAAAGAGGAGGTAACAAGCAATATGGCAAGGAATATGCAGCCGATTGCCAAGCGCTGCAAGGCTTTGGGCATCTCTCCCGCTGTTATGGGCTACGCCAAGAAGGAGACCAACCGGAATCCCGGCGGCCAGATGCGGAAGAAAAAGAGCGAGTATGGCATTCAGCTGAACGAGAAGCAGAAGGTCAAGTTCATCTACGGCATCCTCGAAAAGCAGTTCCACAGCTACTATGAGGCCGCCGCTGCCGCGCCCGGCAAGACCGGCGACAACCTGCTCATCAACGTGGAGCGCCGCCTGGATAACGTCGTGTACCGCATGGGCTTCGCCATGACCCGCCGTCAGGCCCGTCAGCTGGTGAACCACGCTCACTTTACCGTCAATGGCCGGAAGGTTGACATTCCCTCCTACCAGGTAAAGGCCGGCGATGTCATTGAAGTGGCTGAGGGCAGCCGCTCTTCCGAGATCTTCAAGCGCCTGACGGGCCAGGACGCTCCCGTCTTCCTGATCCCTGCCTGGATGGAGCGGGAGAAGAACGGCCTGAAGGGCACGGTCACCCGTCTGCCCGCCCGGGAGGATATCGACATCCCCGTGGAGGAGCATCTGATCGTTGAGCTGTACTCCAAGTAACGGGAGGCTACCCTCGAGCATGACGAATAGCAGAGGCGGCAGCGTTCCCTTGCGCCGCCGCGTTGAGAAGATGAAGGAGGGTACCGCGTGATTGAAATCGAGAAGCCCCAAATTCAATACGAAGAAGATGTAACCTACGGTAAGTATGTGGTGGAACCTTTGGAGCGGGGGTATGGCACGACCCTGGGCAATGCCCTGCGGCGCATCATGCTCTCCTCCCTGCCCGGTACCGCGCCGACCACCATCAAGATCGCCGGCGTCCAGCATGAGTTCTCCACCCTGCCCGGTGTGAAGGAGGACGTGACGGAAATTGTCCTGAACGTCAAACGCCTGTTGACCAAGCTTCACACGGATGCGGTCAAAACGGTGTATATCGAGGCTGTGGGCCCCGGTATGGTCACCGCAGGGGACATCAAAGCCGACGCCGAGGTGGAGGTGCTGAACCCGAATCTGCACATCGCCACCCTGGACAACGGGGGTTCCTTGAACCTGGAAATTACCCTGTCCCATGGCCGGGGTTACGTCCCCGCCGACCGCAACAAGCCCCCGCAGAATGTTATCGGCACCATCGGCGTGGATTCCATTTATACGCCGGTATACAAGGTGAATTACACCGTAGAGCCGACCCGCGTGGGTGCGTCCAGCGACTTCGACAAGCTGACGCTGGAGGTCTGGACCGACGGGACCATCTCCGCGCGGGACGCCGTTTCTCTGGGTGCGAAAATCCTCTGTGACCATTTTACGCTGTTCAGCGACCTGAGCGACAACCTCGGCAGCCGCCCCATTGTGGTGGAGAAGGCAGAGGCCCAGCGGGATAAAGTGCTGGAGATGACCATTGAGGAGCTGGACCTCAGCGTCCGGAGCTTCAACTGCCTGAAGCGGGCCAACATCAACACCGTGGAGGACTTGATTTCCAAGTCTGAGGACGAGATGATGAAGGTCCGGAATCTGGGACGCAAGTCCCTGGAAGAGGTCATCAACAAGCTGGCCATGATGGGCCTGCATTTGGCCGACGAGGAGAACAACTGACTGTCTGCGCCGTTCGGCGCTTAGCCCGGCGGGGCGGAGAAGACGCCTGCCGGAGGAAATCGAGAGAAGGAGGAAACCGAGATGCCTCGTAAGCTCGGCAAGACCTCTGACCAGCGCAGAGCCATGCTGCGTCAGCAGGTTACGGATTTCCTGGACTACGGGAAGATGGAGACCACCGTCACCCGCGCCAAGGAGATCAAGCCTTTGGCTGAGAAGATGATTACCCTGGGCAAGAAGAGCGATTTGGCTGCTTACCGGCAGGCCATGAGCTTCATCACCCGGGAGGATGTCTGCAAGAAGCTGTTCAAGGAAATTGCGCCCAACTATGCGGAACGCAACGGCGGCTATACCCGCATTGTCCGGACCGGCATTCGCCGGGGCGACGCCGCAGAGACCGCTGTCTTGGAGCTGGTGTAAGTTCCCCTGAGGGAAAAGCCCTTTGTCATGAGAACCTAGGCTCATGACAAAGGGCTTTTCAGCATTTAAATAACAGGAATTTCCGCTGCTAAACCGTCTCACGCCGGGCAAACTAGCCAAAATGTCTGGAAGGAGGCGTCCGGAATGGGACAGAGAGCGCGGATGCTGGCAACGGTTCTGATGGGATTGCTGTGCCTGGGATTGCTGGGGAGGGACGAAGTCTCTCTTCCGGCGGACGGCGACGCAGCCCTTCCGGCGGGAGAAAAATACGTGGCCCTTACCTTTGATGACGGCCCGAAACGGGGAACCACAGACCGCTTGCTGGACGGTTTGAAGCAGAAGCGGGCGACCGCCACCTTCTTCCTGATTGGCCAGCAAATTGCCCAGGCGCCGGATTTGGTGCTGCGGATGGAAGAGGAAGGACATCAGATTGGGAACCACACCTGGAGTCATCAGCGCCTGGACAGCGTGACACCGGAGGAAGCCCTTTGTGAAATCCGGCAGACAGAGGAAGCCTTGACGGCCTTGTTGGGGGAACAGACAGGGCCCCATTGGCTGCGGCCGCCTTATGGACAGGTCCCTTTGGAGGCAGAGGCCGGCGTACCCATGGTAAAATGGTCTGTAGATCCCCGGGACTGGGAGAGTCGGGATGTCAAAAAGGTGACGCAGGCAGTGCTGGAATGTGCGGAGCCAAACAGCATCATTCTGTTCCATGACATCTATTCCACCTCTGTAGACGCTGCCTTGGCGGTGGTGGATGCCCTTCAGAAGGAGGGATACTGGTTTGTCACCGTGGAGGAGCTGCTGCGCATTAACGGCGTGATTCCCCAGGCTGGAACTCTGTACCGGACAGGAAACGGCTAGGAGAGGAAAAACTGGAAAAAAGGTTGACAAGCGGGTAAAGGTGTGGTAAGATATAATTCGTTCAAGAGACGGGGACTTCTATGGAGAGATGTCCGAGTGGTTGAAGGAACCGGTCTTGAAAACCGGCGGCGCGAATAACGCCCGTGGGTTCGAATCCCACTCTCTCCGCCACTGTTCCTTTTGTTGGGAAATGAGAACAGATCCTGAAATGAAATACGCAGAAGTACCCAAGTGGCCGAAGGGGCTCCCCTGCTAAGGGAGTAGGCTGGATAAAACCGGCGCGAGGGTTCAAATCCCTCCTTCTGCGCCAGCCCAAGACACGGCATGTTCCCTGCTTTTGTCTCCGGATTCCATCGAATTCCACCTTCGACGGATGAGAGACGCCATTAAAATTTCTCCGTTGCACATCAGTATCTCCCTGTGTGCGCAGAGAACTTTTCCTTTGTCCTATTTCCACCAAAGGGTGAAGGAAGAGAGAAAGAAACAGAATGGATATTCTGTATTTCAGCAAGTGTGAATCCTCTTCATGAGGAATTCATACCACGGCATGCTTGCTGCTGCCGGTCCCCCTTCTTCCCGGCAGCAGCAAGGGCTTGTGGATTGCGATGCCCAGGAGATTCCGCAGGGCGGATGGGCGGCTGATAAAAGAGCTCGGAAGCGCTGAACCCTCCCAGTATGGGAGGGTTTCTTTTTACCCTCAAGACCGTTGGTCTTTCGCGTATTATGCCAAAGAAAACAGCGCAGATAAGCCATCGGCAGACGCTTTCTTACTTAAAACAAGTGCCCCAGACGCAAAGGACCGGGGTACTTGTGCGAAAGCGCAGGCAACGTTATTTCATGGCCAAAGCCAGGGCCCGGTAAAGGTCCAGAATCCGGCCAAAGAGGGGATTTTCAGGCTTCAGACCAGTGGTGGCTTCCAGGGCAGCGGCGGGGCCCTCCGTCTGAACCTTCTGAAGGAGATCTACGCTTTGCGGGTCTTCAGGACAGCGGAACCGCAGAGCGGCAGCGGGACCAAAGAGAAGGTGATCCACCGGCAGACCATAGGACGCAGCGGTGACCAGAGGCTTAATCAGACGGTCAGCCGGGTCCAGCTTCCGTAAAGGCTCCCGTCCTACCCGCAGGACTTCATCCTCAAGAAAGGGATTCTGATAACGGGCGAAAATCTTCTCGACATAGGCATGATGCACGTCAGGGTCAAAGCCAAAGGTGCGGATAAGTCCTTCACCGCTCTCGAGGATGGCGGCGTGAACGATTTCTCCAATAGCGGGGTCTTGAATGCTCTCCAAAATGGTCCGATAACTCTTCAGACTGCCGAGGTAGGCGCAGATTGCGTGGCCGCTGTTGAGGGTGAAAAGCTTTCGCTCCAGATAGGCCATCAGGTTATCGGCATAGGTCATGCCAGGAATCTCCACCTGCTCACCCTTCCAGGCGGAGCGCTCCACGTCCCACTCACAGTAGCGCTCTACCGCCGCATCCAGGGGATTCTCAAAGTTGGGCTTGGGGCAGATGCGGTCTACGGCGCAGTCCACGAAACCGATATTTGCTTCCAGGAAGGCGGTCTCATCCTCATTCAGGTGTTTGAGGACTTCATTTTTCAGACGGGTGGTGGTGCGAAGGCCGTTTTCACAGCAGATGACGTTCAGCGGGGCGGTGTTTCCAATCGCTTTTCGCTCCTGAATGCCGGCGGCAATGGACCCGGCGATTTTCGGAAGAACGTTGGGACCCACCGCAGTGGTGATGAGGTCGCACTGTGCTACCTTCTGCGTGAATTCTGGGCTGGTGGAATTGACGCCGTCTACGTTCTCAATGGTGATTTCGCCGGGTTCCCGGTCCAGGATGTGGACCGTGTAGCGGTGCTTGCTGTTGAGCTCAGAGAGAATGGACTCCACCACGTCGGCAAAGGTGACCTGCCAGCCTGCCTGGGCCAGCAGTGCGCCAATAAAACCGCGGCCAATGTTACCGGCGCCAATTTGAATTGCCTGTTTCATAGTGCCTCCTTAAAAAGTTCTGATTTCAAAAGAGCAATCGATTGCCTTAGAATAAAAACAGAACGCCGCCCCGCCCTTAGGCTGGGCGGCGTTTGTTTGTGCGGATTGGGAAGAGCGGATTTATTTGCCCAGTTTGGCCTCCAGCTCTGCCTTGCGGTCTTCATAGCCGGGCTTACCCAGCAAGGCAAACATATTCTTCTTGTAGGCCTCAACGCCGGGCTGGTCGAAGGGATTTACTTCCAGGAGATAGCCGGAAAGGCCGCAGGCATACTCAAAGAAATAGATGAGCTCGCCCAGAGCCTCCGCGTTCTTGCCGCTGGTTTCCACAATGACGTTGGGCACGCCGCCTTCCGTATGGGCCAGCAGAGTGCCTTCCATGGCCTTGTCCCGAATATAGTCCATGGATTCCCCAGCCAGGAAGTTTAAACCGTCGCCGTCCGCCGCATCCTTGGGCACCAGCAGCTGATGCTGAGAAGCCCCCAGACGCACCACGGTTTCAAACATGATCCGGCGTCCGGCCTGAATATATTGCCCCATAGAGTGAAGGTCCGCCGTGAATTCCACACTGGCGGGGAAGAGACCCTTGCCATCCTTGCCTTCGCTTTCACCGTAAAGCTGCTTCCACCATTCCAGCATAAAGCGGAAAGCAGGATCGTAGCAGGCCAGAACCTCGATAGACCAGCCCTTGCGGTACAGGGCGTCCCGAAGGGCGGCGTAGCTCCAGGCAGGGTTTTCGAAAGAAGCCGTTGTGCAGGTTTCCATCATCTTTGCCGCACCGCCCATGAGCTCGGTGATGTCAATTCCGGCTACGGCAATGGGCAGCAGGCCCACAGCCGTGAGCACGGAATAGCGTCCGCCCACGCCATCGGGGACGACGAAGGTCTCCCAGCCTTCCGCGTCAGCCAGGGACTTCAGGGCGCCGCGGGCTTTGTCGGTGGTGGCGTAGATGCGTCCCTGGGCGCCCTCTTTGCCGTACTTTTTCTCCAGGGCTTCCCGGAAGAAACGGAAGGCCACAGCGGGTTCTGTGGTAGTGCCGGACTTGGAAATAACATTTACAGAGAAGTCGTCATCACCGATCAGGTCAAAAACCTCCTGCATGGCGTCAGCCGAGAGACCGTTGCCCATGAAATAGATGTTGGGGGTGTTCTTTTTCTTTTGGTTGTAGTTGGGGGAGCAGAGGGCTTCGATGACGCCCCGGGCGCCCAGATAGGAGCCGCCGATGCCAATGACCACCAGAGCCTTGGAATCGCTCTGAATTTTCTTAGCGGCGGCCTGAATGCGGCTGAACTCCTCCTTATCGTAGTCTACGGGGAGGCGGACCCAGTCAGTGAACTCATGCCCCAGACCGGTGCCTTTCTGGAGCTTTTCCTGGGCCTCAGCCAGTCTGGGAGCGGCGGTGGTCTGATAATCTGCGGGGATGAAGGATTCCATCTGGAAAGCTTTAACGTTAAGCATGATACAAGTTCCTTTCCAATTGAATTGACTTTGTAAATTCCTCCCAAAAAGGGATATAAAAACAGTATAACATTTTGACAAGTCGACAGCAAGCCGGGACGGAGAAAAAGTTGGAAAAATTTTGAGATGTTTTACATGTAACAGCGGAGCAAAACACCCTCCATTGTGTCAGGTTGACATTTTGCCTCTGGTTCCGTATAATGCAGAAAGGCCGAAGGCCGTAAAATCGCAGAACGGAAAGGAGGTCCATGGGAACCCCCATCAAAATATGGGAAAACCCCATCAAAGCGCCAGGTCTCGGCGTCAGAAACTGCACTTCATTCCGTTCCGTTTCCTCCGCCTCCAGTCAAGGGGGAACCGGTTCTCCCTTGAGAATCCCCCTTCCCTGCGGGGGACGAGGGAGAGGAAAACAAAGGACCAAAGCTCCAAGCACGGCCATGCCGTGCGTAACTTGTTCCGGGGCCCCGCCGCAACCCAGCGGCTGCACAGCCGTTGGCGGCTCCGCCGCCTTACGGATGAGCAGGTAAGCGGTTGCGGTGGGGAGAGGAGGAAGGAACGGAGCAGAGCGGAGCTTTCGCCGCCGCAGGCGGCGGAAGCGGAGTGGGCGGAGTTTCTTCCGACGACGACGAGGGGAGGGGAGTGTCGGGATTTCCCGGGCGGGAGTCCTGCAATCGATGATTCGGCGGATGCCCCTCCGTGTTTGGGACGGACGCGTGACACGGTTTACAAATATGCGGGCGACCGCAAAACAGAAGAGCCGTGACCGCCCTGAGAAGACAAATGACTGCGCATTTGTCCTCTTAATTTTCAAAATTAGGAGGAACTTTTTTCCATGTGTGGAATTATAGGCTTTGTAGGCAAACAGCAGGCGGCTCCTGTGCTGCTGGAGGGTCTCCGGCAGATGGAATACCGGGGATACGACTCTGCCGGCGTTGCCGTGCGCTCTGAGGACCGAGGTCTTCAAGTGCGAAAATCCAAGGGCCGCCTTCAGGTTCTGGCGGACCTGATCCGCGACGGCGCGGACCTGGAGGGTACCCTGGGCATTGGACACACCCGCTGGGCCACCCACGGAGAGCCCAACGACATCAACGCTCATCCCCACGTCAGCGGGGACGGCAAGATCGCTTTGGTACATAACGGCATCATTGAGAACTATCTGGAACTGAAAGAACAGCTTACCCGTCAGGGCGTGACCTTTACCTCCGAGACGGATACCGAAGTGGCCGCCCATCTCTTGGAGTTTCACTATCAGGAGTGCGGCAACATGCTGGAGGCCGTGGGGCGCTGTCTGAGGCGAATTGAGGGCTCCTATGCGTTCGGCATCATCTGTTCCGATTATCCCAATGCGCTTATTGCCGCCCGGAAAGACAGTCCGCTCATCATTGGCTTCGGAGAGGGCGAGAACTTGATTGCCTCCGATGCCACGGCGATCATCCGCCACACGCGTGAAGTGGTTTACATGAACGACGGGGAAATTGCTGTCCTGACTGCCCAGAGCGTGGACATTTTTGACGATGAACTGAATCCCCTGGAGAAGGAACACAGCCGCATTGATTGGGACGCGGCCTGCGCCGAGAAGGGGGGCTATCCCCACTTCATGTTCAAGGAGATTCTGGAGCAGCCGGACGCCATTCAGAAAACCGTTTCTCCCCGCATTCGGGATGGCCGGGTGGTTCTGGATGATATTCATTTTACAGCGGAGGAAGCCCGGAATATCTCCCACATCTACATGATTGCCTGCGGGTCCGCCTATCATGCCGGAGTCGTGGGAAAATACACCTGGGAACGGCTTCTTCGCCGGCCGGTGGAAGTAGTATTGGCCTCGGAATTCCGGTACAGCCAGCCGCTGGTGGATTCAAACACGCTGGTCATTGCCATCAGCCAGTCCGGCGAGACCCTGGATACCATGGCCGCCCTCCGGGAGGCAAAACGCCTGGGAGGCCGCACCTTGGCTATCTGCAACGTAGTGGGCAGCTCCATTGCCCGGGAGGCGGATGACGTGCTCTACACCTGGGCGGGGCCAGAAATTGCCGTGGCCACCAGCAAGGGGTATTCGACGCAGCTGGCGGCATTGGACCTGGTGGGGCTGTATCTGGCAGACTTGCTGGGAACGGTGGAGAAACGTGAGTATGATGGGATTTTGACAGAGCTGCAGGCCCTGCCGGAAAAGATGCGGCGGTATCTGGAGAACTTCGAGGACACGAAATACTTTGCCTCCCGGTTCTTCAACCATGATTCCGTGTTCTTCATTGGCCGGAATCTGGACTACGCCATGGGCCTGGAGGGCTCTTTAAAGCTCAAGGAGATCAGCTACATCCACTCGGAGGCCTATGCCTCCGGCGAGCTGAAGCACGGTACGATCTCGCTCATGGAACCGGGGACGCTGGTGGTGGCCCTGGGGACCTACGCCGCCCTCTTTGACAAGGCCATGAGCAACATCGTCGAGGTCAAGGCCCGCGGCGCCACGGTGCTGGCCGTCACGACGGAGTCCTTCCGGGAACGGATGGGGAAAACCGCCGAGGCGGTAATCGCCGTACCGGATACCCACCCGCTGCTGCAGCCCTCTCTGGCCATTGTGCCCCTTCAGCTGTTCGCTTATTACGTAGCGCTTCAGCGGGGATGCGATATTGACAAACCCCGTAATCTGGCCAAGTCGGTAACGGTGGAATAAATCCAAACAAGGCAGCAGCCGGACTTCGCAGCCGCGATGTCCGGCTGCTGTGCCTTCCGTTTGCGGGGGAAAATCTTTGAGCGGAGAGAAGAACCCTGCCAGTTGGCTGGGGGTTACCCGGCAGGCTGGACACCAAAATGCTGGAACAGCAGCTTTTCCGCCTCGGCGTTCCAAAGGCCGTCGTGGGCGTCACAGCAATCTGCCAGACGGGCGAACAGCGGGTCTGTCCGGCCCTTCTCCCGGAAATCTGCAATGGCGGTCATAGGCATGTCAAACTGTGTATAGGACAGCTTCTTTCCGCCGGGGAGGTTCGGGAGATTCCGCGTAGTCTCCAGGATCGAGTCCATGCCTCCCACATGGGTCACCATGACCGCGGGACGGATTTTTCCCTCGGAGGCCAGGCGGATGGCTTCCTTCAGATCACGGGTGGTGCCGCCGGTGGTGCCCAGAATATGGGTGGAGGAATAGTGGCAGTTGTAAAGATTGATGGAGGCTGTGAAAGTCTTGTCTGTGGGGCCGGAGAAGAAGTTCAGGCAGCCGTCATAGGCCAGCAGGCGGTCCCCCAGCTCAGCCAGAGAGCGGATGGAGTTAAGGACGAAGACATCATCGTAGCCCCGCCCGCCGGTGAGCGCCATGAGTTCCGTGAATTCGTCCTGGCACTGACTGGGGTTGATGTACTCCAGGCGAATGCCCTGCCGGGCGGCCTTTTCCGGAGAAATCAGCTGCCGGGCCCGGGCAATGCGTTCGCTGGACAGATCGGTCACCACAATCATGGCGGGCTTTTTCTCCAGGGTCATGGGGTATTCAATGGCGCCCAGGCCCATGGGGCCGCAGCCCCCCAGGATCAGGACGTTTCCGCCCTCCTGGATGCCGATGGTGTGCTGATGGTTATGGCGGTTGGTATGGTAGTTTCCGTAGTAACCGCCCACAATACAGCTCATAGGTTCCCCCAGGCTGGCCTCGAAGTATCCCTCGCCGTCGTAGTGAAGGAGATAGCCCAGTTCCATCACCTCCGGCGGGACGATGCAATAGGTGCACGCCCCGCCGAAGTAGGGATAGGAATACCCGGGGGAGGCCAGACTCCCCTTGTAGTTCAGGGCGGGCTGCTGGGCGAACTTTTCACCAGGAGAAAATTCACCCAGCCACTTTTTCCCTACCTTGACAATGTCACCGGCAAATTCGTGACCGATGAGAACCGGGTGTGTGTCCACATTCTGGGGACAGCGCTTGTGGGCCTTGCCCTGTACCAGGAGTTTGTAGGTGGACATGCAGATGCTGTCGCTCATGACCCGAACGAGGATCTCATCGTCCTGGATGTCCGGGAGGTCAAATTCCTCCAGCCGGATGTCGAACGCGCCGTAGAGACGCACACCCTTTGCTCTCATGTTACTCCAGGCCGTTGAGTTTCTGGTACAGCTCGTCGGCGCTGGTGTTGTCTACCAGAGCGTCCGTATCCTCTTCTGTGGAGGCGATTTCCACGACCTTGCCCAGGATTTCCAGATGGTCCTCGCCCTTGGAGGCGATACCGACCACCAGCCGCACGACCTCATCGTCCCACTGAATGCCCTGGGGATAGGTCATGACCACAATGCCCGTGCGCTTGATGAAGGAGCGGGAATCATTGGTGCCATGGGGAATGGCCACGTGGCTTCCGATGGCCAGGGAGAACTCCTCCTGCCGGTCCAGCATTCCCTGGACGTAGCCCTCTTCCACGTAACCGCTTTCCACCATCAGCTTGCCGCAGGCGCGAATGGCCTCTTCGGGGGTGACAGAAGGACAGCCCAGAACGATGTTCTTCTTCTCCAGGAGAATTTCATTGGCGGCGGAAGGGGCGGCGCTTTCCTGGGTGGGAGCGGGGGCGGAATCGCCGCCCTTCCGGGCTTCCGCCAGTTCCTTCACCAGGGCGTCGTATTCCGGTGCGCCCATGAAGTTCTTGATGGGGACAATACGGGCCTGGGGGGCGCGTTCCGCTGCCCGGCCGGACAGCTCGTGGTGCGTGACGACGATCTGGCAGTCGCCGGGAATCTCGGAGACGGGATGGTGGATGACCTCGATCCCGGTGATGCCGGCGTCTTTGATTTTATTGCGCAGCATGGTAGCGCCCATGGCGGAAGAGCCCATGCCCGCGTCGCAGGCGAAAACGATCTTGCGGACATCCTTGGCGCTGACGGAAGCGCCGGAGGCGGCGGGAGCGGTCTGACCCTTGGAAGCGGCCTTGGAGGCGGCAACCTGCGCCTGTGCCTCTTCCAGGCTGGCGTCCCTGCCGAACATCTTCAGCAAGAAGGCGGAGATCAGGAAGCTGACAACCGCGCCCACGGCAATGCCTACAATATTGGCGAAGTAGCCGCCCGGAGGCGTCATGAGCATCTCGGCGATGATGCTGCCGGGAGAGGCCGCCGCCACCAGACCGCCGCCCAGGATGGACAGGGTGAAGATGGCGCAGATGTTGCCCACCATGGGGCCCAGGATGACGACGGGGTTCATCAGCACATAGGGGAAGTAAATCTCATGGATGCCGCCCACGAAGTGGATGAAGGCCGCCGCGCCGGCGGAGGAGCGGGTCTCGCCTTTTCCAGCCACGCAGTAGGCCAGCAGAAGGCCCAGACCGGGACCGGGGTTGGATTCGATCATGAATAGGATGGACTTGCCCATTTCCATGGCCTGTTCGGTGCCGATGGGAGTGAAGACGCCATGGTTGATGGCATTATTCAGGAAAAGCACCTTGGCGGGTTCCACCAGGATGGCGGTAAAGGGCAGCAGGCTGTGGCTGACCAGGAAGTCCACGCCGGTTTTCAGCAGGCCGGTCAGAACCAGGCAGGCGGGGCCGATGATAAAGATGGACAGGATGGCCAGAATGCCGCCGATGATGCCTACCGAAAAGTTGTTGATGACCATCTCGAAGCCGGCGGGGATGTGCCCTTCCATGGCCTGGTCAAACTTCTTGATGCACCAGCCGCCCAAGGGGCCGCAGATCATGGCGCCGATGAACATGGTGCTGTCTGTGGAAGCAATGGCGCCCAGGGTAGCCAGAGCGCCTGCCACGGCGCCTTTCTGGCCGCCTATGGCCTTGCCGCCGGTGTAACCGATCAGTATGGGGAGAAGGTACTGGAGCATGGGACCGACCATACCCGCAATGGTTTCGTTGGGGAACCAGCCGGCCTCGATGAAAAAGGCGGCGATAAAGCCCCAGGCAATGAACGCTCCAATGTTGGGCATAACCATGCCGCTGAGGAACCGTCCAAATTTTTGAACGCGCTCTTTCATAGTAAAACGTCCTTTCGCTTCAAATTTTTGCAGGGAAAAGAACTCTGTCAAATGGAGTCAGATAGCGGGCAGCAGCGCCCGAACCGCCTCTTCGGTGGCGAGTCCATCGGAAAAGGCCGTAGCGGAACCGGCGGCGGCTCCCAGGCGATGGGCGGCGGCATAATCCCCCCAGCGCAGCCATCCGGCCAGAAATCCGGCTACCATGGAGTCCCCTGCCCCCACGGTGTGCCGTACCGTTCCGGCGGGAACGCCCAGATAGCGCTGTACACCGGTCTCGTCCAGCAGCAGGGAGCCCTTCTCGGCCATGGAGACCAGTACATTTCGAGCGCCTCGGGTTTGGAGGCGGCGGGCGTAGGTGAGGATTTCCTCGCGGCTCAGGGGCGTGCGCCGCCCGAAAAGTTCCCCCAGTTCTGCGCAATTGGGTTTGATAAGGAAGGGCCGGTAAGGCAAAACGCCCAAGAGCAGGTCCCTGGCGGCGTCCACCACCGTCAGCACGCCCCGGCCTTCCACCCGGCGGAGGATGCGCTGGTATACGTTCTCAGGCAGCCCGGCGGGGATGGAGCCCGCCAGAACCAGCGCGTCGCCCGCCGTCATCTGGTCCAGCTTTTGGAAAAAGCTCTTCAGAGCGGAGGCGGAGATGGAGGGTCCCCGGCTGTTGATTTCGGTCTCCTGGCCGGAGCGGATTTTTACGTTTACCCGCGTCAGCCCTTCGTCCAGCCAGGTGAAATCCGTTCGCAGGCCTGCGGCTTGCAGCCCCCGTTCCAGGGCTTGCCCGGTGAACCCGGCCAGAAAGCCCAGGGCCACGGTTTCAACCCCCAGGTTGTGCAGCACCGTCGAGACGTTGACGCCCTTTCCGCCGAAATGCAGGGCCTCGCCCTTTGTCCGGTTCAGGACTCCCGGCTGAAAGCCATCTACTTGTACCTCATAATCCAGGGCGGGATTGAGCGTCACCGTATAAACCACAAGCTTACACCTCCCTGATTTCCGTATAGTCTCTGTATGCCGGGTCCAGCAGACGGTCTGTGATGATGCAGGCGGTTTCCAGCGGGAACATGACCGCCGCGGTCACCTGGCCGAACTTGCTGGAGTCTGCCAATACATAGACCGACTGGGCCCGCCGGGCGGCCAGGGCCTTGACCGCGGCCTCCTCCGGGTCCGGCGTGGTAAAGCCCTGGGGGACCGTAACGCCGTTGACGCCCAGGAAGGCCTTGGTAAAGTTATACCGTCCCAGGGCCTCCAAGGTCTCCGCTCCAATCAGGGCCATGGTGCCCGCCTTCAGCGTTCCCCCCAACACATAGGTCCGCAGGTTTCGCTCCATCAGACGGCAGGCGCACTCAATGCTGTTGGTCAGGAACAGGGCCCCGGAGGCGCGCAGATGTTCTGCCATCTGCAGGACCGTGGTGCCCGCGTCCAGGAAGACCACATCGTCGTCTCTGATCAGGCCGGCGGCGTATTGGGCAACCCGGTCTTTCTCCCTGGTGTAGAGCTTCCGCTTGGTTTCCATATCGGGCTCTTCCCCCTGAAATACGCCGCTCAGGAGAACGGCGCCGCCGTGGACCTTGCTGAGTTTTCCCTGCCGGTCCAGGGCGTTCAGGTCCCGCCGGATAGTGGCCTCAGAGGCCCCGGTGACCTGGCAGAGACTGGAAACGGTAACGGCCCGCCGGTTGGCCAATTCGGCCAGAATGCGCTCTGCGCGTTGTTCAGCCAGCATGTGTTTCCCCCCTTTGCTGTGACTGAAAATGGTTGATTTCGGGTTTCCTTATGTAGGATACCGCCAAATTCAATCACAGTCAAGATTTTTCACTCAGAATCATCCATAAAAAATCAAAGACAAAATTTGTGCACTTTACCAAAATGGATTCTTCTGACAGAAAAAGCGTTCCCCCGCCGGAGGAGCGGGGGAGGGGACGGCTCAGAGTGTCTGGAGAAAGCGCTGGATACGGTCCAGACCTTCTTTCAGGTCCTGGTCGGAATAGCAGTAGGAGAGGCGCATGTAGCCCTCGGTGCCGAAGTATACGCCGGGAATCAGGCCGACAAGACCCTCCTTCAGCATTTTCTCGCAAAAGGAGAGGGAATCCATGCCATACTTCTGGATGTTGATAAACAGATAGAAGGCGCCCTCGGGCTTCTGGACTTCCAGACCCATATCGGTCAGACGCTGGTAGACATAATCCCGGCGTTTGCGATAGAGGGCGGTAATGGGAGCGGTGTCGCTTTCCAGGGCGGCGGCGCAGGCGGACTGGACGAAGGCGGGAGCGGAAACCACGGCGTATTGATGGAAAATCTGCATCCGGTCCCGAATGGGGGCATCGGCCAAGCACCAGCCCAGACGCCAGCCGGTCATGGCATAAGGCTTGGAAAAACTGTTGATAACGATGATGCGGTCCCGCATATCCTGATATTCGGCAAAGCTGTGATAGTCCTCTGTGTAGACCAAGGTACGGTATACGTCGTCGCAGAGAACGAAAATGGGCTTGTCCTGCAGAAGGCTGTGGACGGCGTTCAAGGTCTCCTGGGTGTAGATGCAGCCGGTGGGGTTGTTGGGAGAGGTGAGGACAATGGCCTTGGTTCGGGGAGTGATGGCCTTTTTCAGGGCGTCGGGGTCGATTTGGAACTGGTAATTCTCCGTGGGCAGGGCCACGGGCACACCCCGGCAGAGGCGGGTGATGGATTCGTAGAGGCTGAAAGCCGGCGTGGGGATCAGGACCTCGTCGCCAGGGTTCAGCACGGTGGACAGGGCAATGAACAGTCCCTCTGTAGCGCCGATGGTAAGGATGATTTCATCCGGGGAGTAATGCAGGCCGTGAGCGCGTTCCTCAAAGCGGGAGATGGCTTCCAACAGGTAAGGGTAACCGTTGCCGGGGGGATAGTGGGTATCGTTCCGGTCCAGGGCGGCTTTGGCGGCTTCCTTCACGGCGGCGGGAGTATCCTGGTCCGGCTCGCCGATGGTCAGGGCGCAGGCGCCGGGGGTATCCCGGACCAGAAAAGTAAAGCGGCGGATGCCGGACAGCTCTACGTCCAGCACAGCGTTGTTCAACGGTAAATCCATGGGCAGTACGCTCCTTGTATGAACTGGCCGGGGCGGCGGTCCCGGTGGTTTTCTAGTATAAGCGCCTGCAAAAGCCTTGTCAATGCCGCCTCGCCGGAGGGAGATGTTTTTTCTCCGAATTGCCGGCAGTGCGGACGGGCTTTCGGTTCCGCAGTGACCGCTGAGGGAACGCCGGAGCGTTCCCTCAGCGGTCGCTGGTGAGCCAGTCATCCTGGAAAATCAGGTCGTCTACGTCTCCAGCGGTGGTTTGCCGTCTTCTCATAAGACATTCTCCTTATTAAAATTGGACTGTATTGATTAGTCTATGCGTCCAGGGGGAAAATGTTTCCTGTTTTTTGAGGCGGCCCCCGTTTTTGGGAGGCAGTGAAGAGACGCTTCCATGACAGAGAGCCTGGGCTGTGGTACGCTGTATCCATCCCAAATAAAGGAGACGGCGCCATGAATCTGAAAGAGGCCTTTCGTTTTCAGAACCGCTTGCTGGAGCTGATGAGCGAGGCAGAAGCCATTCTCTCCGACGAGGAGAATATCACTCGCGTGGAAACCACCAGCCTGCGGAAGAAAGTTATGCCCGAGGCAGAAAATGAAGTGGAGCTTCAGGAACCGGACAGCCCCTTCGCGGACCGCATCAACGAGCTGTCAGACTTCCTGCTGTATCTCCTGGAGCAGCGCAGCGCATTGGCGGCGGCCATCCGGCGGGCGAAGAACGGCATGGAACTGGACCTGGACACAGAGTCCGGACTGAACCGCCAACGCCAGAGCATAGCGGCGGTCTTCCAGCGCATGGCGGCCCTCCGGTCCTCTGAACGCTTGATTTCCGGCGGCGGCACCGGCTTCCGTTTCAATGCGGAGGGCAACCAGGTGTCTTACCGGTGTGACTTGAAGCGGGTGGTGACCATCAACTTCGACCGGAATAAAATCCGGAAGCTGTCTGCGAAACTCTATGGGGAGGCTGACAGCATCTCCACCCGGCTGGATATAGCGCTGGTAGACACAGAGGTGGACTGCCAGGCGCCCTTTGCAGTCAGCGATACCTTTGCGGAGGTTTTCGAAGACTACTGCGAGAGGACCCGCTAAGCGCCCAAACCAGACTGCCAGCGGGTCTGTTGGGCCCGGTTTTCCGGGGAGGAACCCCCTTTGTTCCGTGAGGCGTGAGGGCGTCCGGCCGGTTGAGCCGCAGATCAACTGTAACGCTGCGGGTTTTTTGATTTGCTGTGATAAGGAGTGAAAACGTCTCCAGACACGACCGCCGTTCTCCGGCAGCCGCTTCCCGTGCTTTGCCGCGTCTCCCTCCGTTCTGACGTCTCCCTTTGCATGGATGGAGATAACAAAACAAGATATTCCCGCCATCTGGCGGGGAGAATGGGCTGGAGCCGCTCCCGTCTCGGGCCGCTGGAAACGCCGTCTTCTGTGCTTGCCGCAGAGGGCGGCGTTTGCCCGGTTCCGGAGGGGAAACGCAGAGCGGCAGGCCTCTGCCTGCCGCTCGTTTGCCGTTTGCCTGGTGGAGACCAGGATTTCATTCATGGAGACTTCCAAAAGGGCACTGAGTGCGTATAGATTGTCTACGGAGGGAAGACACTGGCCGTGCTGCCACATGTAAATGACGCGGGGCTCCTCGAAGCCGAAAAAACGCTGGACATCCCGCACAGAAAGGCCGCGTTCCTGACGCAGGCGCAGAATATTCCGCCCGGTCTCCGCCGGGTCGATAACAGGGAAGTTGTGCATCCAATCGCCTCCAGTTGACAGGCTCGGAAAAAACCGGCTTACCCATTATAGAAAAGATTCCTTCGGCTGGCAAGACGTCTCTGCGCTTTGTAAATAAATTGTCACAAAAAGCAGAGCTGCCCCACCGCCAGACGCGGAAGGGCAGAGTGCTTGCTGGGATTAGAAAACGTTCATCAGGTTGCAGGAGAGAATCAACCCGGAGAACACAATGGAAACCGTGGAACAAAGCTTGATGAGGATGTTCAGGGAAGGCCCGGCGGTATCCTTAAAGGGGTCGCCCACGGTGTCGCCCACAACAGCGGCCTTGTGCTGTTCGGAACCCTTGCCGCCGTGATGGCCGGTTTCGATGTACTTCTTGGCGTTATCCCAGGCGCCGCCGGCGTTGGACATGAACACCGCCATAGCGAAACCAGAGACGGATACACCGCCCAGCAGGCCTACCACACCCGTGGGGCCCAGAATCAGTCCGGCGGCAATGGGAGCCACAATGGCCAGCACGGCGGGGGAGACCATCTCCCGGAGCGCGCCCTTGGTGCACAGCCCCACGCAGGAAGCGTAGTCCGGCTCAGCCTTGCAGTCCATGATGCCGGGGATTTCCTTGAATTGGCGGCGGACCTCCACCACAATAGACTGGGCGGCTTTCTGCACCGCGTTCATGGTCTCGGCGGTGAAGACGAAGGTCAGCATAGCGCCGGTAAACAGGCCCACCAGAACCGTGGGACTGGTCAGAGTGAAGTTCAGCAGGGCGTCTGTGTTCTCCTGCACAATGTTGACGTAGCTTACCAGCAGAGCCAGAGCGGTGAGAGAGGCGGAGCCAATCGCAAAACCCTTGCCGGTGGCGGCGGTGGTATTGCCCAAGGAGTCCAAAGCGTCGGTCCGCTCCCGGACGGTCTCGGGCAGACCGCTCATTTCGGCGATGCCGCCGGCGTTGTCGGCCACAGGGCCGTAGGCATCGGTAGCCAGGGTGATACCCAGAGTGGAAAGCATTCCGACACCGGCGATGCCGATGCCGTAGAGTCCTCGGTTAAAATCCTGGGTGAACGCGCCGGAGGCGTCCACAATCTGGATGGAGCCGCCTGCAGCAAAGTAGCTGATGAGCACCGCTGCCGCTACAATGAGAATCGAGGTCAGGGTGGATTTCAGTCCCAAAGAAATGCCGCCGATGATGATGGTGGCAGAACCGGTTTCGGAGGCTGCTGCCAGCTCCTGCGTGGGCTTGTAGGTGTCGGAGGTGTAGTATTCGGTGAAATAGCCAATGATGCAGCCGCCCAGCAGGCCGCAGACAATGGCGATGTAGACACCCCAGCTGCCCAGAATCCAATAGGTCAGCGGGGCCGCCAGAACCGCCGCCAGGACGGCAGCGGTATAAGTGCCGGTACGCAGGCTCTTCAGCAGAGATTCCTGGGTGGCGTCCTCCTTGGTTTTCACCAGGAAAGAACCCAGAATGGAGCAGAGAATACCGCAGACGGCAAGCGTCATGGGAAGCAGCATTCCGTTCCAGCCGTAGCCGCCCACCGCGCCCAGAGCGAAGGTAGCCAGAATGGAGCCCACATAGGACTCGTAGAGGTCCGCGCCCATGCCGGCCACGTCGCCCACGTTGTCGCCCACGTTGTCGGCAATGGTGGCGGGATTTCGGGGGTCGTCCTCAGGGATGCCGGCTTCCACTTTGCCGACGAGGTCCGCGCCTACATCGGCGGCTTTTGTGTAGATGCCGCCGCCCACCCGGGCAAAAAGGGCCATAAAGGAGGCACCCATGCCGTTCATGACCATGATGTTGCCCAAAGCCAGGGGATCGTTCACGCCGAAGACATAGCGCAGCAGGAAGAACCAGAGCGTGATGTCCAGCATTCCCAGGCCCACTACGGTGAAGCCCATGACGGAGCCGGAGGAAAACGCCACGCGAAGACCCTTATTCAGACTTTCCGAGGCGGCCTGAGCAGTGCGGGCGTTGGAGTTGGTAGCGATTTTCATGCCGATGAAGCCTGCCAGCATGGAGAAGATGCCGCCGGTGACGAAGGCGAAGGGGGTGAATCGGGAGAGCATGTTCCCGCCGGAGAGAAAGGCGATGGCCAGTAGCACAAGAAAGACTACGACAAAGACTTTAAAAACCGTTGTGTACTGTTGGTGAAGGTAAGCGTTTGCGCCAGAGCGGATATTTGCCGCAATTTTCCGCATTCGCTCGGTTCCTTCTGAATAAGAAAGTACTCGTTTTGCCTGTATAGCCGCAAAAATTCCGGCAACCAGTGCTCCTAAGAAACCAATCCAAAACAGATGCTCCATAGATTTCACTCCTTTTTTTGGTTTATACCGGTCTTGTGGTTGTAGATATTCTAACATATATGAACATTTTTTCAAGATAGAATTCTAAATTTTGTTACGCAAACGTTGTAATTCTTATATTTTAACAAAATTGACTATTAATTTCTGGGCAATCTGCTCCAGTATTCGGGAAAATTTTCGTAAATACAACCAATAAACTGAAAAACTTTTTGGCTGTTTTCCGATATCCTTTGCGATTTCTTTATTCTTGTAAAAAGACTCCGAAGGCAGTATACGCAAAATCACGCAAAAAATCAATATAATTTGCGTTATTATTTGCACAAACAAAAAATGACCGGTTGAATTTCGGAATCTTTTTGATAAAAATATCCCTGGATGAACAGCATCCAGGGATTCAGTCAATTAGTTGAAAGTCCGTAAAAACCCAACGGTCTTCTACGAAAACGTAAGGAAACGACCAGCTTTCCAGACCGATAACCGTTTCCCCGCCGCTGTCCAGCAGATTTACCAATACGTTTACAGAATATACGCCGCTATCCAGCTGGTCCAGCTCAATGTGCGCCTGCCCTTTGCCGGGTTTCCGGTTTCGTCCCGTACCAGTGACGTAAAGCTGTCCGTCAATATCCCGGTAGCGCACACGTATGCCGCTGCCTTCCAATAGGCGCTCGGTCAGCTCGGAGGAAAAGACGCTCCGCAGATAGGTGCGCAGATCCTCCAAGTTTTCCAGACCGTCGGCGTCCACTCGGTGGTAACGAAATCCATCAGCCCGGAGGCTTTCTCCGCTGCTGGGCAAAGGGGAACGCTCGAACCAACTGTAAATCTCTACAGCCCGGTGATAGGCGGTGAGGATTTCCTCTTCACTCAAAGGGCGGGCCTCGTCCTCCAGCATGGTGGCGCACATGGCCTCTCCATTTTCCGGCGTGGAAGAAAGAGCTTCCTGCGGTTCTGGCGGAGGCGTGGAGCAGGCAGATAAAAGAAGCATACACAAAAGCAGGTTAGATAGATTCTTTCGCATGACACAGCCTCCTTTCCGGAAAGGTAAACAGACGTTTTGGAACCGGTCTGCCGGGGTATTTCCTTACCTATAGAGTAACATAAATCGACTGGAAATGCCAGGTATTTTTCAAAAAAATTGTGCGAATTCCTTTCTGCTGTTGGCTCCGCTGGAAGAAAATTACCCCTCAAACAAAGCGGCGGATTCGCCGGCAAAATTGCCGGTGAATCCGCCGCAGCGTGTGTCCGGGAGACTATGCGGTTTGTGCTGATTGGGAAATTGGTTTTTGCTTTCTGAAGTCTATTATAAAGCCGGCAAACCGCTTTGTCCGGCAAACAATCCGCCGGTATTCCGCCGGGGTGATAACAGACTCTGGCACAGCAGCCTTACGGAACCGCAAAGTACGGAGAACATACCGCCTGCCGGAACCGTGTTCGGGCAGGCGGCTGTTATACAGACAAAGACGGTGAATGGCACGGAAAGGGCCAATGACCGGTAGTGCTTCAGGCTCACATCGTCAACGGGCGGCTAAGCCCGGTCCGCAGAAAAGAAAAACCCACGCCGACGGCGTGGCTTCCAGGTTTCAGCGTTCGCTGTGAGTCCAAGGCTCATCCAGAAAGATCATGTCGTCCAGGTCATCAGGCAACGTACTGGCAAAAAGTTTCATAGCGGTACCCTCCTTTTCTAAGATCTGTTAAAATTATAGCATGGTATCCGGTAAAATGCAAGAGGAATTTTCTGTTTTTCATAAAAAATATTTGATGAAAAAGGAAGATTCTGGGTGAAACTCCAGAATCCGGCGGGACCTGCAAGGCGGGGCGCACGAAGTTTTCTGTGGCAGGGCATGTTTCTTTGTATATTTTATCTCTCGCCACGGGAAGCTGCTCTATGATATACTACAGAAGCACATATAATATAGAGTGGGACATGGGGACGGAGGTGAGCTATGGCCAGACGGAGCAGACGCCGGCGGGGACGGGGAATGGTCCTGCTGCTGGCGCTGGCGGTACTGACGGCTCTGTTTCTGCGGTGGAACAATCGAAGCTTGCAGGTGACAGCGTTTTTCCCGGCCTTCCAGACCTTGCCGGAGGGCTTTGACGGCTGCCGGGTGGTGGTGCTGGGAGACCTGCATTCCACGTTCTTTGGTGAGAAAAACAGCCTCCTCCTGGAAACGGTGCAGGAGCAGAGGCCGGAGTATATTTTCCTGGTGGGAGATCTGGTGGACGCCTTCCGGGAGATTCCCCCGGGATATGCGGCGGAGGCGGCAGCGGGTCTGCGGGCCATTGCGCCGGTGTATTATGTGACGGGAAATCACGAGTGGGCCGCAGGGGATGTTCCGGAGCTGAAGGAAACCCTGGAGGCCCAGGGCGTGACGGTGCTGAGCAACGAATTTGTCCCGTTGGAGCGGGGCGGAGATCAGATCATCCTGGCGGGGATCGACGACCCGAACGGATACGCGGACCAGAAGACGCCGGAAACCGTGGCGGCAGAGGTGTATGCTGCCTGGGGAAACCCCTTCTGGCTGCTGCTGGCCCATCGAAATAACCTGTTCGCGGAGCGGTATAGCTTGTTGGGAGCGGAATTGGTGGTTTCGGGGCATGGACACGGCGGATTGGTTCGGCTGCCCTTTACAGACGGACTGGTGTCCACAGAGCGAACCTTTTTCCCCTCTTATACAGCGGGTATGTATGAAGCGAATGGGTCGGCATTGTTTGTGACCCGGGGGCTGGGGAATACAGGGCGGACGTTTCGGCTGTTTAACCGCCCGGAAGTGGCGGTGATTACTCTGCGGAGGGGATGAAGGGCTTGTCCTGTAAGGCTTCCGAGAGCTGATAACCTAAGCGGAGGCCGTAATAGAAGGAGTAGAGGCTTCGAACGACCAAGGGGTCAGAACCCAGGTATTCGGGCCAGTCTTTCGGGTCGGGGATCAGGACCGTATCATAGTAAAGGTCCTCGACGATTTGGGGGATTTCGATCATGACGGTGTCCTCCTAATATACGCGTCTTTTTGTGTGTTGTTTGATTTTTATTATAATATGCGCTTTCATGTGTGTCAAGGGGGCAATATGGGTTTTTCCGAGAAAATTCGAAAACTTCGCAGAGGCAAAAAATTGACGCAGGTTCAAGCGGCTCAGGAAATTGGCATTTCCATGCGCGGCTATCAAGACATGGAGTTAGGGACCTTGCCGCGTTATGAGAGGCTGCTGCGGATAGCGGACTATTATGATGTGTCAGTGGATTGGCTGATGGGCCGGACAGAGAACCGAGAATCCCACAAAATCTAATTCATTACGCTGCCGCAGCGCGGCGGCATCCATTCCGTTCCATTTCCTCCGCCAGAGGCGTCGCAAAGTCCGCTAAGCTACATCCCCGCCGCCGGCCTTTGGCCTCTGGCGAGGATTCCGCCCGCTCCCTTGCTCCGCCTCTAATCAAGAGGG
>JAAWLO010000037.1 GCA_022797935.1 Oscillibacter sp.
TTTTCGAAGAGAGGGTAAAATCATGTACGAAGACAAGACCTTAGTGTGCAAAGAGTGTGGTCAGGAGTTCGTGTTCACCGCCGGTGAGCAGGAGTTCTACGCGGAGCGCGGCTTCCAGAACGAGCCCCAGCGCTGCAAGAATTGCCGTGACGCGCGCAAGAATGCTGCCCGCGGCCCCCGGGAGTACTTCACGGCTGTGTGCGCTGCCTGCGGCGGCGAGGCCCGTGTGCCTTTCGAGCCCCGCTCTGACCGTCCGGTCTATTGCAGCGAGTGCTTTGCCAAGATGCGCGAGCAGCAGAGATAACTGAAATTCAGTTTTTGTCTCTTGCGGAGAAAGAAACGGTCCCGTGCCTGTTGGCGCGGGACCGTTTTTCCATTTCCAGGGCCCGGCCCTCTCGGAGAGCCGGATAGGGATAAAAGGCCGGTCCTGCCGGCAGAGAGGAGAACCAACATGGGATTGTTTGACAGAATCGCCAGAAAGCACAGGCCGGACGTCTCCGTCCCGCCTCCGGCGGAAGCGCAGAGAGAAGGGTTTGTACTGCCCTCCTCTTCCCGAGTTGTGGAGGATATTGCTTACGGAGAAGGGGACAGCCAGTACCGGATCTCCTTCCGGCTGAACGACGCCTTTCAGAGTACCAAGTCTCACACCGGGGAAGTAGAAATGCTTTACACTTACGCTCTCTCAATGGACTACGGGTCCGAGGGTACCGTTCCCTATCTGGCGATTCAATGCGACGACCTGGTATACGATGCCGTGGAGGCCTTTAAACAGACCGGCACGGTGGAG
Source organism: Oscillibacter sp. (assembly GCA_022797935.1). Lineage (GTDB taxonomy): Bacteria > Bacillota > Clostridia > Oscillospirales > Oscillospiraceae > Oscillibacter. Next base: position 788 of record JAAWLO010000037.1, read on the forward strand.
GAGGCCCTGGAGCTGACGCCGCTTTCCGGGACCTTCTATTTCCGGGCGAAAATGGAATATTATGGAGAGCGGATGTATTTCTACGGAATGGACCGCTGCGGCGGTGTGTTGGAAAATGAGGGCCTGTGCCTGGTTTACCCCAAGGCCATCGCCGGAACAGAGGCGGAACAGAAGCTGCTGGGCGTGCTGGACGAGGCGGCGGAAAGCTGGCAGGAAGAGCGAATCGCTTAGTTTCGGCTTTTGTCGGATTTTCTATTGAATTTGTGCAGATAATAGAGTATAATAGCTCCACGACAGCCGCTGGCGGAAATCTCTTCCAGAGAAAGGACTTGCAGGCGGTCAAGGCTGACAATTATTTTCAACACGGAGGAATCCACAGATGATTGAGATTACGAAGGACACCATTATCGGGGACATTCTGGACCTGGCCCCCCACACCGCGCCCATCTTCCTGTCCATTGGCATGCACTGCCTGGGCTGCCCCTCTTCCCGGGGAGAGACCGTGGAGGAGGCCTGCATGGTCCACGGCATTGACGTTGACAAGCTGCTGGCTCTGGTCAACGAAGAGGCAAACAAGAAGGCGGAGTAACCAGCCCTGTCATGCGGGAACTGGAACTGACGCCCCGGCTCCGGCTGCTGGCGGACTGGGTGCCTCCCCATGCGCGGTTCGCGGATGTTGGCACTGACCACGCGTATCTTCCCGTGTGGCTGCGGCTGCATGGGCGCGTGGTCTCTGCCATTGCCTGCGACCTGCGGGAAGGACCGCTGAACCGGGCCCGGGAGACTGGCCGGGCCTATGGCGCGGAGGACATCCGCTTCCGTCTGGGGGACGGGCTGGCCCCCGTGGAGTCCTGGGAGGCGGATACTATTGCCATTGCCGGTATGGGCGGGGAGAACATCGCCGCCATTCTGGCAAAGGCGCCCTGGACGGCGGACGGCGCGCATACGCTGCTGCTTCAGCCCATGACCCGGGCGGAGGTTCTGCGGGCCTTTCTGGCGGACAACGGCTACGCCATCCGCCGGGAGGCGCTGGTGGAGGACCGGGGCATCCTTTACCCGGTGATGGAGGCCGCCGGGGGAGAGATGCACCTCTCTCTGGGGCAGATTTACGGCGGAGCGGCTCTTCTCCGCGACCCTCTGGGGGACCGGTACATCATAGAAAAGATCATTCGTCTGACCGGCGCGGCAGCGGGAATTAACCGCTCTGGCGGAGGCCGGGAAAAAGGGGACGCGCTGCGGGAGGTGATTACCGCATTGCTGTCCATGAGAGAGGAGTGGCGGCGTGCCAAGAGTCAGTGAAATCGAATCGGCGCTGTTTGATATCGCGCCTCGGGACTGCGCCATGGATTGGGACAATGTGGGCCTGCTGGTAGGCAAGCCGGGACGGGAAGTGCAGAAGGTCCTGGTGTCGCTGGATATCACAGAGGCCGTGGTGGAGGAGGCGGACCGCTGGGGGGCGGATTTGATTGTCGCCCATCATCCGGTGATCTTCCACGGACAAAAGCGCATCACGGACCAGGATGTGACGGGCCGGGTACTGCTGCATCTGGTGGAATGCGGCCTTTCCGCCATCTGTATGCACACCAATCTGGATATCACAGAGGGGGGCGTCAACGATATTCTGGCGTCAAGGCTTTCTCTGCGGGACGTCCACCGCCTGGAGGGGACCGGCGTGGTCCGGGTGGGGAACCTGGAGGCGCCGATGCCTCTGCGGGACTTTGTGGGCATGGTCTGCGGCGCACTGGGCTGCAACGGCCTGCGCTACGCGGACGGAGAGCGCCTTGTGTACCGCGTAGGCGTGGGCGGCGGAGCCTGCGGCGAATTTGAGGATGCTGCCATAGCGGCGGGCTGTGATACCTACGTCACCGCTGATTTGAGCTACCACCAGTTTGTGGACGCCAAAGCCAAAGGCGTCAACCTGATTGACGCGGGCCATTTCCCCACGGAAGACCCGGTCTGTGAAGAGGTGATTGCCTACCTGGCCGGACGGTTTCCGGGGTTGGAGATTCAGAAATCCGCTTCCCACCGGGAAGTGATTCAGTATTTTGTAGAAGGAGAATGAACCATGTCTGGACATTCCAAGTGGCATAATATTCAAAAGACCAAGGGTGCGGCGGACGCCAAACGTTCCGCCGCCTTTACCAAGATTGCCCGTGAAATTATCGTCGCCGTAAAAGAGGGCGGTTCGGGAGACCCCAACAACAATTCCCGCCTGGCCACGGTCATTGCCAAGGCCAAAGCCGTGAATATGCCCAACGACAACATCAAGCGCACCATTGACAAGGCATTGGGAGCCGGGAATACTGACAGCTACGAGGCCGTTACCTACGAGGGCTATGGCCCCGGCGGCGTAGCCGTCATTGTGGAGGCCCTGACCGACAACCGCCAGCGTACCGCGCCGGAGGTCCGTCACGCCTTCGACAAGTGCAACGGCAATCTGGGTGCCATTGGCTGCGTGTCCTGGTCCTTTGACAAAAAGGGCGTCATTGTCATTGACAACGAGGACGGGGAGCTGGAGGAAGACACCGTCATGATGGATGCACTGGAGGCGGGAGCGGCAGATTTTGAGGCGGACGGCCCCGCACTGGAGATTACTTGCGATCCCGACGTGTTCAACGACGTGGTGAAGGCTCTGGAAGAGAAGGGCTATAGCTTTGTCAGCGCCGAAGTGGAAATGGTTCCCCAGAATTACATCACCCTCAGCGGCGAGGGCGACGTGAAGAATATGCAGAAGCTGATTGACATGCTGGAAGACAGCGACGACGTGCAGAATGTCTGGCACAACTGGGAAAACGACTGATAAAAAGGACGGGACCGGCGGAAAAGAAGCAGGTCCCGTTTGCTTTTCTTTTTTATTAAGCAAAATCTAGTTTTTGTTGAATACAAGATTAGAGCATCAAAGATGGTGTGCTTTGAAGAGAAGCGCCTGTTGAAAACAGGCGCTTCTTTGTCACATCTGCCGCTGATACCGCACCGTCAGACAGAACTCCAGTACGCTTTTCAGCACGAAAATCCCTACCGCCGCCATCGGCACCCAAAGCGGCGCGTCAAACCCAAGAGACGCCCACGCTACTGCGATGACGGCCCATTGCAGCACATCTCCGGACAGGGCCTTGGCCCGGCGGCGGATGGCCACGTTCCGCTCGTCATTGTCCTTGATCGCCTTTCTTCGGGCCTGGGCCGGGTCTTTTGAATCCAGGCGCAGAGTCAGGAGCTGTTTCAGTCCGATGCCCGTCATGCTGCCCATCAGCGCCCCGGCCATACTGACGGAAAGGATTGTGTCCCGCAGGGTCAGCGCCGCCGCAGCCAGACAGAGGCCTAGCATGACGAGAGCGAGATACAGCGTCTTTTTTCTCTTCATGACGGTTCCTCCTCATAAAGAAAGATTTCCTCAATGGGCAGGCCAAAATAACGGGACAGTTTGAAGGCCAGCAGAATGGAAGGGTTGTAGCGCCCGTTTTCCAGAGAACCAATGGTCTGCCGGGAGACCTCCAGGGCATCCGCCAGCTCTTCCTGCCGGAGTCCCCGGGCCTTTCGCAGTTCTTCCAGCCGGTTTTTCATGGACATGTTCCTTTCTTGGATGACGGAAAGGTTGCTTTCCATTTTTATGGTATCGCGCCGCTTCCGAAATGTCAAGTGCGCTTTCCGTAAAATTTTTAGGGACAAACCTGGCATACCGGAGGACGAGCCGTCATAGAGTGGAGTAACAAAAGAAAGGGGGAATTCCCTTGCAGAAAAAACCTGACCATCTGCGCTATGAAGAAGCGGCCGCCATACTGCCCAACCGCCTGCGGGCGGCGGCCTTGGCACTTCCGGAGGCGGACAAGGCCCTGGCAGAGGAAATCCGTCTCCGGGCGGGACGGCCTTTAACGGTATTGCTTCCCGGCGGTGAGACATGCTTAGAAGTGTTGGTGGAGCCGGAGGAGCTGGAGACCCTCTGTGATTTGGCCACGGAGTTTTCCCGCTATGCGGCGGCGGAGACTTTGCGAGAGGGTTTTTTGCCCGTCCGGGGCGGTTTTCGGGTAGGGTTGTGCGGCACGGCGGTGATGAAGGATGGGACCAACACGAACCTGAAGAATCTCTCTTCCGCCGTCATACGGGTGGCCCGGGAGCGGAAGGGGATTGCCCGGCCCGTGATTCGGAAACTGTTTCGGGAAGGTAGGTTTCTCAGTACGCTGATTCTCTCCCCGCCGGGCGGAGGGAAGACCACGCTTCTGCGGGATTTGGTGCGCCAGCTCTCAGAAGGCGGACCGGACCGGCCGCCGCAGCGGGTCTCTTTGATTGACGAGCGGGGAGAAGTGGCGGTAATGTATCAGGGAGAAGCCCAAATGGATATAGGGCCCCACACGGACGTGCTGGACGCCTGCCCCAAGGCCCTGGGGATTCCCATCGTTCTCCGTGCTATGAATCCCCAGATTATCGCCGTGGACGAAATCACCGTTCGGGAGGATCTGACGGCCATTTCCATGGCTGCAGGCTGTGGAGTGGGGCTCCTGGCCACGGTTCACGGACGGGATACGGCGGAGCTGCTGGAAAAACCCCTGTACCGCCAGCTGCTGGAAAACCGGGTGTTCCAGCTGGCTGTCCGCATTGTGCAGACAGAGGAGGGCCGAACCTACGAGCTGGAGGAACTGCCATGCTGAAGCTGCTGGGAAGTCTGTGCATCACCTGCGGCGGGGCGCTGGCCTGGTATCAGCAGTGGGCGGAGCGCCGCCTACGCCGGGAGACCCTGGCGGATTTGCTGCGGGTTTTCCGCCGCATGAGGGAGGAGGTCCGCATGGCCCGGACGACGCTGCCGGTGCTTCTGGAGACCCTGGCCCCGGATTGCGGAAGAGCGGTTTCCGCCTTTCTGGAAACGGTCTGCGCCGCCGTTCACCGGGGGGATTCCCTGACCGAAGTTTGGCGAATGGCGGCGGATGCCCTGCCGGTTCAGCCGGGGGACAAGTCCCTGGTAATGAGCCTTGGAAAAGACCTGCAAGGCGACGAGGAGAAGGTCTGTAAAGCACTTTTACATGTCACGTATGCGCTGGAGAAAAGCGCCGGAGAGGCGGAGAACCGCCGTCCGGAAGAGGAAAAACGGGCCACGGCGCTGTGGTTTTCTGCGGCGGCGCTGCTGGTGATTTTACTGATATAGAGGAACGAGCGGTATGGATGTGGATTTGATTTTCAAGATTGCCGCCATTGGCATCCTGGTGGCGGTGCTGAACCAGCTGCTGGTGCGTTCCGGCCGGGAGGAACAGGCCATGATGACGACGCTGGCGGGGCTGGTGGTGGTTCTAATGATGATGGTGCAGGAAATCAGCAACCTGTTCAACCTCATCAAAGTCCTCTTTGACCTGTAGCCGTGGAACAGGTCATGCAGGCGGCAGTTGTGTGCCTCGTGGGCGCACTGCTGGCCCTGGTGATAAAACGGGGAAATCCCGAAGCCGCCCTGCTGCTGACGCTGTCCGCCGCCGTGGCGGTGCTCCTCTCTCTGGCAGGGAGTCTGGAGGTTCTTCTGGACTTTCTGAACCAATTGGTGGAAGAGAGTGGCTTGTCCCGGGATTTGTTCCTTCCCCTGTACAAAACCGTTGGCATTGCCCTGGTAGTGAACATAGGCGGCGGCCTCTGCCGGGATGCCGGGGAATCTGCCCTGGGGTCTGTGGTGGAGACGGTGGGGGCGGTCTGTGCCCTGCTGGCGGCGCTGCCGCTGCTGCGGGCGGTGCTGTCGCTGCTGCTGGAGCTGATGCAATGAAAAAATATCTGTGTATTCTGATGTTTCTGCTGCTTCTGACGGGAACCGCCCAAGCGGCGGAATTGCCCCGGGAGCTGACGGAAGCGCTGCCGGAGGCGGCGGAAGAAGTTCTGGACCTGGACCTGGAAGGTCCCGCGGCCCTGGCCCAGGGGGTGGAAGGTTTGTTGGAGCGCATGGCCGGAGAGGTAAAAGCGGTGCTGCGCCAGCGGCTGCGGGGCGCGGCGTCCATTCTGCTGGTTGTGGCGGCCTGCGGGGCCATGGACGGCTTTGCCCGGGGGACCGGCAAGAGGGAAAACGCATTTCTTCCCATGGTGGGAGCGCTGGCGGTGACCCTGCTGACGGCGGGGAGTCTGGAGGACCTGATTGGACTGGGCGTGGAGACCATAGGCCAGCTGAATCTGTTTTCCAAGGCGCTGCTGCCCACGCTGGCGGCGGCCACGGCAGCCTCCGGCGCGGTAACCACGGCCACGTTCCAGCAGGTAACAACCGTCTTTCTGGCGGACCTGCTGATGAATCTCATTGACGGCCTTCTGCTTCCCCTGGTCTATCTCTACATAGGCGCGCTGGCGGCCTCCAGCTGTCTGCCGGAGAACCGCCTGGGGGCCATAGCCGACGGACTGAAAAAAGTGGTTACCTGGGTGCTGACGACCTCTCTGCTGCTGTTCACGGTGTACCTCTCCGCTGTGCGGGTGGTGGCGGGCGCGGCAGACGGCTCTGCGGTCAAAGTGGCCAAAGCCGCCATTTCCGGCGCGGTGCCGGTGGTGGGAGGCATTATCGCCGAGGCGGCGGAAACGGTTCTGGCTGGGGCGGGGATGCTGAAAAACACCATAGGCGTCTTTGGAATGCTGGTAATTCTCTCTGCCTGCGCCTATCCCTTTTTGCAGCTGGGAATCCAATATTTGCTGTACAAGCTTTCTGCCTTTCTGGCAGCGGCAGTAGGCGCACCGGGCCTGTGCAAGCTCATTGACGGCCTGGGAGGGGCTTTCGGCCTGGTGCTGGGGATGACGGGAAGCTGTGCGCTGCTGCTGCTGATTTCCGTGCTGTCCTCGCTGGCGGCGGTGACGCCATGATAGGGGCGGTGCGGACGTGGCTGACCTCCATTGCGGCGGTGACGCTGCTGCTGACGGTGGTGGAACAGCTGATTCCGGAGGGGACCCTGCGGAAACTGGCGGGCTTTACCGGCGGACTGCTGCTGCTGGCGGCGCTGCTTCAGCCGGTTCTGCGGACCGAGCGGCTGGAGATAGACTTTTCTGGCTACAGCGCGTCCATCCAGCAGCGGACAGAGGAACTGGAATCTGCCGGAAAAGAACAGATGGCGGCAATCATAGCCGGGCGGACCGCGGCATATATATCGGACAAGGCGGAAACGCTGGGGCTGGCCGTTGCCGCCCGGGTGGAGACAGCGCCGGGGGAGGATGGCATACCCCTTCCGGTCTCGGCGGAACTGGAGGGTTCCTATTCCCAGGAGCTGGCGGACTGGGTGGCGCGGGAGCTGGGAATTCCGGCAGAGAGGCAGGTTTGGCATGAAGGAAAAAACTGAAGGAGCGCGAAAGATATGGGACAAATACAAATACGCGGCACTGGTGGCGCTGATTGGCGCGGCGCTGCTGCTGTGGCCGGGCCTCCGGCCTGGGGAAGAAGCGGCGGAAACCCGGAAGGAAAGCCGGGAGAGCGCGGCCGTACAGGAGCATGCGGACATCCGGCAGGAGATGGAGGAAATTCTGGGGGCGATCAGCGGCGTGGGCCAGGTAAAAGTGATGCTGACCCTGGATTCCGATGGAGAGCGGCAGCTGGCTCAGGACACACAGCTGAGCTACAGCGGCGACACCGCCGCGCCGGAGGATTATGCCCGGCGGTCCGAGACGGTCTTGGTAGATGGTTCCGCCGGAGACGAGGCGGTGGTCGTGCGGCGGATGGCGCCCACCTATCGGGGAGCGCTGATAGTTTGCGAGGGCGGGGACCGGGCGGACGTCCGGCTGGCGGTGACGGAGGCGGTAGCCGCCCTGACCGGCCTGTCAAGCGACCGCGTCACGGTGGCAAAATGGCAGTAATTATCTGGAGGAGGAAAGGACCTATGAGTGCAAGATGGAAACGGAATGCGGTAGTAGCCGTGATGGCGGTGCTGGTCTGTTCGGCGGTAGCGCTGAACTGGAAGTACACGGGCCAGGAGGCTGCGGACGCGGCCAATAAGCTGCTGGGGGAGGCCACGCTGGTTTCCGGTCAGGACGCCGGAGGAAAAGCAGCAGCCGGTGCCGGGGAAGCCGGAGGGACGGAAGCGCAGGATACCCAGGACAGCGGAGAGGCGGCTCTGGCGGACGAGGAAACGGTGTATTCCGCCGGTTCGGACTATTTTGCCTCCGCCCGCCTGACCCGGCAGCAGGCCCGGGACAATGCTATTTCCCTTCTCCAGGAGGCGGCGGAACAGGAGAACGCGGACCAGGCGGTGGCCAACGAGGCTTCCGAGGGCATTCAGGTTTTGGCGTCCTACACGCTGAAGGAGGCCCAGATTGAGAACCTGGTGACCGCCAAAGGCTATACAGACTGTGTGGCCTTTATGGGGGATGAGAGCGTCAGCGTGGTGGTTTCCACCCAGAGCGGAGAGCTGACGGCGGAGGATGTGGCGAAAATTACAGATATCACCATGTCGGAAACCGGCTTTCCTGCCAGCGGCGTGCGGATTATGGCAGCAAATTAGTGGTTGTAATTTCCGGCGGGCTGTGGTAGAATGCTCCTGTCTGAATAAAACTATCCCGCAGTGAAATGAATCCGTTTCACGAAGGAAGAAAAGAGGTACCCGCATGGCTGAGAGCAAGGAATACATGACCCTGCCAGAGGAGAATGGCAGCATCAATATCGCAGAGGAAGTGATTGCCGCCATTGCCGTGGGCGCGGTTCGGGAGGTCGAGGGCGTGTCTGGAATGATGACCAATCTGGGCAGCAGCGTCACGGATTTGGTGAGCAGCCGGAAAAATGCGCAGAAGAGCATCCGGGGCGTGAAAATCGACATGACCGGCGCGGCGCTGGTGTTGGATTTGTTTGTGACCGTCCGGTACGGCCATCCTATTCCGGAGGTGGCCGGCAATACCCAGAAAGCGGTCGCCGGCGCTGTGGAGGCCATGACAGGCTGTTCCGTGGAGGCGGTGAACATTCACGTTGGCGGCGTGACGCTGGAGTGAGTGAACGAAACAAGATAAAGGATGTAAAAAGGTTATGGTACGGAACACCGCCCGGGAGATTGCGATCCATCTTTCCTATGAACTGAGCTTTACCGACAAAACGGCGGACGCGCTGCTGGACCAGCGTTTGACAGCGGAGGCCTTCGCCGGGCTGGCGGAGGAGGACCCTGCCTATGCGGAGGCGCCCAACGCGAAGCAGGCGGAGTATATCCGCCGTCTGGTCCGGGGCGTCTGTGAGCATGGAGCGGAGCTGGACGGCTACATTGCCAAATACGCCAAGGGCTGGCGCTTCTCCCGGATTCCGCTGGTGGCTTCGGCCATTATGCGGGTTGCCATGTTTGAGGTGCTGTACATGCCGGACATTCCGAACGCCGCCGCCATCAACGAAGCGGTGGAGCTGGCGAAGAAGTACGAGACGCCGGAAACGGTGAAATTTATCAACGGTATTTTGGGCAGCTTCTCCCGGCAGGAGCTGGCGGAGTGACACATAGCAGAGCGGACATGGTGCGCAGAGCGCAGCGTGGACGGCTCTGCTTTTCTCCGTTGGGAAGAAATTACTTTTCCCTGCGGGTGCTTTTTCCGGCCCGGGTGGGGGGATGCGGTCTGGCTTCCTTTGCGGGCTGTGCCGGAAAATAAACGGTTATTTATCTGCTGAAAAGAGGGAATTCATGGAGCAAAAAGTTTACAGTGTTTCCGAAATCAATCAGGTTGTGAAGCGCCTTCTGGACAATCAGCCGGATTTGAAATGCGTTTATGTCCGCGGGGAGCTTTCCAACTACAAAATGCACCCGACTGGCCACTATTTCAGTCTGAAAGACGCGGACGGTGTTCTGAGCTGCGTCATGTATCCAAGACAGTCAAAACTGCTGCGCTTTCGGCCGGAAAACGGCATGAAAGTGATTCTGCGCGGGCGAATTTCGCTCTTTCCCCGCTCAGGCGCTTATCAGCTTTACTGTGAGACCATGACCCCTGAGGGGGCAGGGGAACTGGCGTTGGCATTTGCCCAGCTGAAAGCCAGACTTTACAAGGAGGGTCTTTTTGACCCGGAACACAAAAAGCCTTTGCCGCGTTTTCCGGAGCGAATTGCGCTTATTACCGCCGCCACCGGCGACGCGGTCCACGATATGATCCGCATTCTCCGCCGGCGTTATCCGCTGTCAAAAGTGCTGGTCCTGTCTGTGCGGGTCCAGGGCCCCAGTGCTCCGGAAAGTCTTGTGCGGGCGATTCGTTACGCCAATCAATGGAATGTGGCGGACCTTATCATCACCGGGCGGGGCGGCGGCTCCATGGAGGAACTGTGGGCATTTAATGACGAACAGGTAGCCCGGGCCATCTATGACTCGGAAATTCCCATTATTTCCGCTGTGGGCCACGAACCGGATGAGACCATTGCCGATTATGTGGCAGACATCCGGGCGTCTACCCCCTCTCATGCCGCGGAGCTTGCCGTGCCGGACCAGAAGGATTTGCAGCGCTGGCTGCGGGAGACGCAAGTCCGGCTGGAGCAGGTGGAGACGGCCCGCTTGGCGGTTCTGCGTCACCGTCTGAACGTGCTGGCGGAAAAACGGGTGCTGCGGGATCAGATGGCTTACGTACAGGACAAGCGGATGGAGCTCCTCCACGTGCAGCAGCGGATCGGGGATTTGGCGGCGGGCCTGCTGGTTCGGAAGAGACAGCAGCTTTCCGTTCTGGGCGCGTCTCTGGACGCCATGAGCCCCTTGAAGGTGCTGGGCCGGGGCTATGCTATGGCCCAGGGACCTTCCGGGAACATCTTGCGAAGCTGGAAGGATGCGTCTGCCGGTGAGCAGGTAACCGTCACCCTGGGAGACGGCGGCCTTCGGTGTACGGTAGAGGAGTCTTATGAAAGGAAAGGGAGAGCATAAATGACCACGAAAAAAGTGACATTTGAACAGCAGATTGCCCGTCTGGAAGAGATTGTAGCAGTTCTGGAAAAAGGAGACGTACAGCTGGGGGATTCCCTGTCTCTTTTTGAAGAGGGGACCAAGCTGATTGCCGCCTGTTCCAAGCAGCTGGACCAAGCGGAACAGCAGGTGGTACAGCTGACGAAAGGACCGGACGGCGCTCCGGCAGAGCAGCCCTTTGCATGTTCCGAGGAGGATGAGGACGAATGACCGCCTTTGAACGGCAGATGGAGGAGGCCCGTCAGTTGGTGGAAACCCGCCTGGCGGAGTTTTTTCCCGGCTCCGGACTGGCGGAGGCTATGCGTTACAGCCTCCTGGCCGGAGGCAAGCGGATCCGGCCGGTTCTGACGTTGAAATTCTGCGAAGCGGCGGGAGGCTCCGGAACCGTGAAAGAGGCGCTGGACTTCGGCTGCGGCGTGGAGATGCTGCATACCTACTCCTTGATTCACGACGACCTGCCCTGTATGGACAACGACAGCCTCCGCCGCGGAAAGCCCACGAATCATGTGGTCTACGGCGAATGTACCGCCACCCTGGCAGGAGACGCCCTTCAGGCAGCGGCCTTTCAAACGGTGCTGTCCGCCGGAGGAACGGAGGGGAGCGGCACGGTCTGCGCCCTGGCGGCAAAGATTCTGGCGGAGGCGGCGGGTGAGCGCGGCATGTGCGGCGGCCAGTACTGGGACACCCTGGGAGACGGCAAACCCCGCACCCTGGAGGAATTGACCGAAATCAACGACAAAAAGACCGGAGCCCTTCTTCGGGCAGCGTGCAGAATGGGCGTGACAGCGGCTATGACGCACCGCACGGTGGAAGACGCCTGGACAGATGCCGCCAGGGAGTACGCCTCCAATCTGGGCCTGGCGTTCCAGATTCGGGACGACATTCTGGATGCGGTCTCCACCAGAGAGGAATTAGGAAAGCCCATTGGCTCTGACGCGGCAAACCGGAAGACCACGTATGTAACGCTGTTAGGCGTGGAGGCCTGTGAGGAAAAGGTGCTGGCTTACACCGCCAAAGCCAAGGAAGCGCTTCACGTTCTGCCGGAGAAAGAGGCGGTGGCGTTCCTGATGGAGCTGGCAGACCGTCTGGCAGAAAGAAAGAATTAGTCAAATCCGGAGGGATGGACGTGGCAAAGGGTATTTTGCATCTCATGGAAAGCGGAATGAACCACTTTTCCAAGGGTCAGAGACGCATTGCGGCGTATATTCTGGAAAACTACGACAAGGCCGCGTTCATGACGGCCAGTCATTTGGGAAGTCTGGTAGGTGTCAGCGAGTCCACCGTTGTGCGGTTCGCTTTCGAGCTGGGGTACGATGGCTATCCCAGTATGCAGCGGGCTTTGCAGGAGATGATTCGCAGCCGTTTGACCTCCACGCAGCGCATTCAGGCGGCAGAGGATATCTTTTCGGGACCGGATGTGCTTCCGGCGGTAATTCAGTCTGACATCGACAAGCTGCGTCTGATGAGCAGTCACGCCAATCAAAGCGAGTTTGACCGTGTGGTAGACAAACTCATAGGCAGCCGGCACACGTATATTCTGGGAGTCCGTTCCTCTTCCTTTGTGGCGGGGTACCTGAATTTCTACATGCACCTGCTGACAGAGAATGTGACCTTGATTCAATCCAATGCCGCCGGGGAGATGTTTGAGCAAATGCTTCGCATTGGGCCGGGGGACGTGATGATTGCCATCAGCTTTCCCCGGTACTCCAAGGTTACCATCAACACCGTAAAATTTGCCCGGGACCGGGGAGCCAGCATCATTGCCATTACGGACAATGAACTGTCTCCGGTGTACCAGCTGTCCGAGGCGGCATTGCTGGCGCCCTGTGAAATGATTTCCTTTGTGGATTCCATGGTGGCGCCCCTGTCTTTGATTAACGCGCTGCTGGTGGCCCTGTCCAACCGGGCTGGGGCGGATGTGTCGGCCACATTTGCGGAACTGGAAAATATTTGGAACGAGTACGGCGTGTTTGGTAAGATGGATGATGAGTAGACAAGTATTGGTTATTGGCGGCGGGGCTGCCGGTATGATGGCCGCCATCTCGGCGGCGGAGCAGGGCGCGCGGGTAACGCTGCTGGAACCCAATGAACGTTTGGGAAAGAAATTGAATATCACCGGAAAAGGGCGCTGCAATCTGACCAACAACGTGGAACTGGAAGAGCTTATGGCCAATATACCGCGTAATGGAAAATTCCTTTACAGCTCTTTTTCTCACTTTGATGTGCAGGATACCATGGCCTTTTTCGAAGCCTTGGGCGTTCCTTTGAAAACGGAACGGGGAAATCGGGTTTTTCCGGTTTCCGACCGGGCCTTCGACGTCAGTGCAGCGCTGGAACGGCAATTGAAAAAGCGGAAGGTCTCCATAGCACAAGACCGGGCGAAGACGCTGCGTATTGAAGGCGGCAGCGCCGCCGGGGTGGTAGGGGAACGGCAGGACTATCCCGCAGATTCGGTAATTCTGGCTACCGGCGGCGTGTCTTATCCCTCCACCGGCTCCACTGGAGAGGGCCACCGTATGGCGGCAGAGGCCGGACATACAGTGACGCCCCTGCGCGGCTCACTGGTTCCCCTGCGGGATTATGGCTTGGGCCGTGAGCTCCAGGGCCTGAGTCTTCGGAACGTAGGACTGACGGTTCTGGAAGACGGAAAGAAGATCTATACGGATTTTGGCGAACTGCTGTTTACACACTTTGGAGTCAGCGGACCGCTGGTTTTGTCAGCATCCGCTCATATGCGGCAGTTTGAAAAGCGGACTTACCGTCTGGAAATTGATCTGAAGCCCGCTTTGAGCGCAGAACAGCTGGACCGGCGTATTCTGGGAGACTTTTCCAAGTTTGCCAATCACGATTTCTGCAACGCTTTGGACCGTCTGCTTCCGCAGAAATTGATTCCTGTTCTGGCGGCAGGAACGGAAATTCCGCCGCATCAAAAAGTCCATGATATTACCCGAGAGCAGCGGCAAAAGCTTCTCCACTGTCTCAAGCACTTCACGGTGGAAATCGCGGGCCCCTGTCCGGTGACGGACGCCATTGTGACTTCCGGCGGTGTGAAGGTCAGCGAAATCAACCCTAAGACTATGGAATCAAAGATTGTTAAGGGATTATACTTTGCAGGAGAACTGATCGATACGGACGCCTATACCGGCGGATTCAACCTGCAGATTGCATGGTCCACCGGGCGTGCTGCCGGATTGGCGGCAGCCGGGGCAAATTGAGAAAACCTGGAGGTTTCCTTATGAGTACCATACGTATAGCCATTGACGGGCCCTCTGGAGCGGGGAAAAGTACCTTAGCCAAGGGCTTAGCCGGAATATTGGGGTTTTTGTATGTGGATACCGGCGCAATCTACCGTACGGTAGGCCTCCATGTGCTGAACAAAGGCATTGACCCGGCAGAGGAGGAGGAGGTTGCCCGCTCTTTGCCGGAACTCCAGATAGAGCTGCGCTATGACGGGGCGGGCCAGCAGCGGATGCTGCTCAACGGCGAGGACGTCAGCGAGGCCATCCGCCTGCCGGAAGTCTCCCGCGCGGCCTCTGCGGTCTCGGCGCTGCCGCCGGTGAGGGCCTATCTGCTGGAGACCCAGCGGGAGCTGGCCCGAAAGCATAATCTGGTAATGGATGGCCGGGATATCGGCACGGTAGTGCTGCCTGACGCGGAAGTCAAGATATTTCTCACAGCCTCTCCCGAAGCCCGGGCGAAACGCCGCTGTCTGGAGCTGGAGGCGCGTGGCACACCACAGGCCTTTGAGGCGGTTCTGCGCGACATTGAGGAGCGGGACTGGCGGGATTCTCACCGGGAGGCAGCTCCGTTGCGGCAGGCGGAGGATGCCGTTCTTTTGGATACGACGGCTTTGGACTTTTCCCAGAGCCAGGAAGCGCTGCTGAAGATCATTCGGGAAAAGGTGAGCATATGAAACCATTTAACGCCATTTTTATCATTGTTTACTATGTGGTCGGCCTGGTGGCGCGCATTTTACACCCGGTCTCTGTGGAGGGAATGGAGAAACTGCCTTCAAGCGGCGTGCTTCTGTGTCCCAACCATGCCAGCAACTGGGACCCCATTCTGGTGGCCCTGCGGCTGCCCATCAACTACCGGCTGCATATTATGGCAAAGGAAGAGCTTTTCAAGAACCCGCTTCTGGGCTGGCTGCTGCGAAAAGTGGGCGCGTTTCCGGTCAGCCGGGGGAACAGTGACATCAATGCGGTGAAGTTGTCTATCCAGGCGATCAAAGATGGTGATAACCTGCTGGTTTTTCCGGAGGGAACCACCGTACACAACGGCGTGGGCTACATCGACGGCCTGCCGGCCCACGCAAAAGCCGGGGTGGCCATGATTGGCGTGCGCACCGGCGCGACACTGGTGCCTGTCTTTGTAGACGGGGAGAAAAAACCGTTTCGCCGGACTCGGATTATTTTTGGCGACCCCTATGAGCCCCATTACACCGGACGCCGGGGGACTGCCGAGGAAATGCAGAAAATTGCGGACGATTTGCTGGAAGCGGCCTATGCTTTGGGCGGCCAGGCAGTAGGAGGGACACCGCTGTGCGGGTGATGCTGGCGCAGAGCGCCGGTTTCTGCTATGGCGTGCGCCGGGCGGTGGAGCTGGCCAAAGAAACGGCGGCTCAGACCGGCGGCTGCTGGCTTCTGGGGGACTTGATTCACAATACCCATGTAGTAAACGAGTTGGAACATGTTGGTGCAAAAAGGACAGAAAGCTTAGATACCTTACAGATGGGGGACACGGTAATCATCCGTTCTCACGGGGAATTAAAACAGGTTTTAGACCGTTTGGAGGCTCTTGGCCTCCGCTGTGTGGACGCGACCTGTCCCAATGTCCGCCGGATACAGAACCTGGTGGCGGAAGCGGAAGCAGAGGGCCGCCAGCCGGTTATTATCGGGGACGCGGCCCACCCGGAGGTGGCGGGCATCGCCAGCCGCTGTAAGCATCCGCTGGTATTTGACGGTCCGGAGGTGGTGGCGCAATGGCTGAAAACGGAGCCCGGCGCACGGGAATTGCCCCTGACTGTGGTGGCGCAGACCACCTGCATTCGTAAACTTTTTGAATTTTCTTGGAAAATCATAAAAAAAGAGTGTACAAACGCAAAAATATTTGATACAATATGTACCGCTACGCATAAGCGTCAGTCTGAAGCGGCCGTTCTCGCCGCGAAAGCGGACGTAATGGTTGTGGTAGGAGACCGTAAAAGCGCGAACACGAAGCATTTGACGGAAATTTGTCAAAAGAGCTGTTCCAGGGTTTTTCAGATTGAGAACGCGGACGAGCTCTCGCCGGATTTTTTCAGAGGCTGTTCTGTTGCGGGACTTACGGCCGGTGCTTCCACGCCAGCGGGCATTATTAAGGAGGTATATGCAGCCATGAGTGAAGAAATCAGAGCGGTCGAGAACAACGAGGAGTCCTTTGAGGAACTGCTGAATCAGTCCTTCAAAACTTTAAATACAGGGGAGAAGGTAACCGGCATTGTCACTGCCATCACGCCGACAGAAGTGCAGGTGGATGTAGGCGCCAAGCAGGCGGCTTACATCAAATTCAGCGAACTGACAGACGACCCCGCCGCCAAGCCGGAGGATGTAGTAAAGGTGGGCGACGAGATCGAGACTTACATTGTCCGTGTCAACGACATAGAGGGCTACGCGGAACTGTCCAAGAAGCGCCTGGACGCCGTGAAGGTCTGGGAAAACATTGAGACCGCCGTGGAGGAGAAAACCGTCATGGAGGGTACCGTCACGGAGGAAAACAAGGGCGGTATTGTGGTTTCTGTGCGGGGCGTGCGGGTGTTTGTCCCCGCTTCCCAGAGCGGCCAGCCCCGCGGCGCGGACCTCTCCGCCATGAAGGGTCAGAAGGTTCAGCTGCGCATTACAGAGGTTAACCGTGCCCGCCGCCGGGTGGTTGGTTCCATCCGTTCCGTCAGCGATGAGGCCCGCCGGGCCGCCCAGGAGGAAATCTGGGCCAACATTGAAGTGGGCAAGCGCTACACCGGTACGGTGAAGTCCATGACCAGCTACGGCGTGTTCGTCGATATTGGCGGTGTGGACGGCATGGTACATATCTCGGAGCTGAGCTGGAGCCGCATCAAGACTCCCTCCGAGGTGTGCAAGGTCGGCGATACCATGGAGGTCTATGTCATCTCCTTCGATCCCGAGAAGCGGAAGATTTCCCTGGGTGTGAAGGACCACAACGTGGATCCCTGGCAGGTCTTTATGGACAAGTACACCGTGGGTGACGTCGCCTCTGTCCGGGTTGTGAAGCTGATGACCTTCGGCGCCTTTGCCGAAGTGGTTCCCGGTGTGGACGGTCTGATTCACATTTCCCAAATCGCGGACCGGCGTATCGAGAAGCCGGAGGATGTCCTTTCCGAGAACCAGGTGGTGGACGCCAAGATCACCGCCGTGGACGAGGAGCGGAAGAAGATTTCTCTGTCTATCCGCGCACTGCTGGCTCCTTCTGTGGAGGAGCCCGTGGAAGAGGACGAGGTGTAAATCCAGTGTCTGCAAGCAGGTCCCTCTGGGAGGGACCTGCTTTTTTCTGAAAAATCGTTATTTCTTTCACGTTTTTGGATTGCAATGTTTTGCCAAAGCTGGTATACTAAACGGTAGAGACTGTCCTGCGCGGGTTTTTCAGGGGGGCGGGAACCGATTGCCGCGCTGCGCTGAAAAATACCGCAGAGGTTGAAAATTTCAGATATTGGAGGAATGGACTATGAGCTATCAAGAGGAGTACCGGCAGAAGCTGACCACTGCCGGGGAGGCCGTCAAGGTTGTCAAATCCGGTGACTGGGTGGACTTCGGCTGGTGCGTCTGCACCCCGGACGTCCTGGACAAGGCCCTGGCCGCACGGCTGGGCGAGCTCACAGATGTAAATTTTCGGGGTGGTATTCTTACCCATCGGCCTGCTATTTTTGATGTTCCCAACGCGGCGGAGCATTTTACCTGGAACTCCTGGCACATGAGCGGCATTGAGCGCAAGGCCGTCAGCGAGGGTTTCTCTTTCTATGCGCCGATCCGCTATTCTGAGCTGCCCGGATATTACGAAAAGGGATTTGCCCCGGTGGATGTGGTCATGATTCAGGTGGCCCCCATGGACGCCCATGGCTGGTTCAACTTCGGTCCCAGCGGCTCTCATCTGCGAGCCGCCTGCGACAGGGCAAAGACCATCATTGTGGAGGTCAATCAGAACGTGCCGGTGTGCCTGGGCGGATTCGGCAACAGCGTCCATATTGACGAGGTGGCCATAGTTGTGGAAGGGGAGAATCCCCCCATGGACCTTCTGGGCGGCGGAGGCGCGGCCTCGGAAGTGGATTTGGCCGTGGCCAATCTGGTGGTGCCGGAGATTCCCGATGGCGCGTGCCTCCAGCTGGGCATTGGCTCCATGCCCAATGCCATCGGCAAGATGATTGCCGAATCGGATCTGAAGGACCTGGGCGTTCACACGGAAATGTACGTAGACGCCTTCGTGGACATGTCGAAGGCCGGGCGGATCAACGGCTCCCGGAAGCCCTTCGACCGGGGACGGCAGACCTATGCCTTTGCCGCCGGCTCTCAGAAGCTGTATGACTTCCTGAACAACAACCCCGAGTGTATGATGGTGCCGGTGAGCTATGCCAACGACATTGCCCGGGTGTCTCAGATTGATAATTTTATCTCCATCAACGGCGCGGTAGATATTGACCTCTTCGGTCAGGTGTCCTCCGAGTCCTCCGGCGTCAAACACATTTCCGGCGCAGGCGGCCAGCAGGATTTCGTCATGGGCGCTTATCTCTCCAAGGGCGGAAAGAGCTTTATCTGCTGCTCTTCCTCCGTGATGGACAAGAAGAGCGGCCAGCTGAAATCCCGCATCCGGCCCACTCTGGTGGAAGGTTCCGTGGTCACGGCCACCCGCACGAACCTCCATTGGATTGTGACGGAGTACGGCAAGTTCAACGTCAAGGGCAAATCTGCCTGGGAGCGGGCGGAAGGCCTGATCGGCATTGCGCATCCCCAGTTCCGGGAGGAGCTGATTGCCGAGGCGGAGAAGATGCACATCTGGCGGCGTTCCAATAAGCGCTGAGCCGGGTTCGGGATTCTGCGGTCCCTGCGCCCGCTGGGCGCAGGCCCGGATTCCCGTCTGAATGACGGCGCGGTTTGTTTTCAGCCATTCTATAGATGAAAAATCTCCAGGCAGCGAATCCTTTTTCCAGCAATTCACACCAGCAGTGAGAAGCATACAAAACAGCGGCCCGGAAAGCTGCGACAGAGAAAGGGGGGTCCATGTTCCAGATCGGGGACCTGGTCGTGCATCCTATGCATGGGGCAGGTATTATTGATGATGTGGTAACGGAAAAGATTGCGGGCAGCACGAAGGAATACTATGTATTCAAGATGCCGGTGGGGGGGTTGATTTTAAAAATCCCCGTAGACAGCTGTCATTCTGTCGGCATTCGTTCTATTATCTCACCGGCGGAAGCGGAGGCTTTTTTTGCCGGAATCCCTAGCCTGGAAGTTGAGTCCAATACAAACTGGAGCAAGCGTTATCAGGAGAATCTCACAAGGCTGAAAAGCGGAAACCTGAATGAAGTTGCCCGGGTGGTCAAAGGGCTGATGAGGCGGGAGTCCCGCCGGGGGCTCTCCACCGGAGAACGCAAGCTGCTCCACAGCGCGAAGCAGATTATCATTTCGGAAATTGTTCTGGTGGAAGGCGGCGTGTATCAGGATGTGGAGGCCCGGCTGGACCGGGCCGTGATGCAGAAGCTGCCGGTTTCCCAGTGAGACAAAGGGGAAGGTCATGCTGTCGTTTTTCAAGAAAGTGCGTGAGGCCCGGAGGCCCCGATGTGCCGCGCTGGTGGCGGCTGCGGGCAGTTCCCAGAGAATGGGCGGGGTGAACAAGCTGCTCCAGCCGCTGGATGGCGTGCCGGTGCTGGTGCGGACGCTGACGTCTCTCCAGCTGGCCCAGCAGGTGGATGAAATCATCGTCGCTGCCCGGGAAGAAGATTTGCTGGAAATTTCCCAGCTGTGCCGGACTTACGGTTTGACAAAATGCTCAAAGGTTGTCCGGGGCGGAGAGAGCCGGACGCATTCCGTGCTGCTGGCCGCCCTGGAGGCCGCGCCGGAGACCGAATTGCTGGCTGTTCACGACGGTGCGCGCCCCTTGGTGACGCCGGAGCTGATTGACCGGGTAGTGTCTGCCGCCTCCCGCTGTGCCGCCGCTGTTCCCGCTGTGCCGGTGAAGGATACGGTAAAGGTTTTTCGGGACGGCGGCGCAGTGGAAGAAACGCTGGACCGAGAGCGGCTGCGGGCTGTGCAGACACCGCAGGTTTTCCAGGCGGGTCTTTTGAAGGCGGCGCTTCAGACTGCCTTGGAGCAGGGAATTTCCGTCACGGACGACGCCTCGGCCGTAGAACAGCTTGGAAAAGTAGTCTTCCTGATGGAAGGCGAGGAAGAGAATCTGAAAATCACCACACCGCTGGACCTGTGTTTGGCGGAGGCGATTTTACAGGTTCGGAAGGAGGGCGGATGACGGGACTGCGGATTGGTCACGGTTACGACGTTCACCGCCTGACGGAAGGCCGGAGGCTGGTGCTTGGCGGTGTGGAAATTCCTTGGGAAAAGGGGCTTCTGGGTCACTCCGACGCGGATGTGTTGACGCATGCCGTCATGGACGCCCTGTCTGGCGCCGCCCGGCTGGGGGATATCGGAAAGCTGTTCCCGGATACGGACCCGGCCTATCAGGACATCTCCAGCCTGAAACTGCTGAGGGAAGTAGGGCGGCTTCTGGGGAAGAAGGGCTTTGCGGTGGTGAACGTGGACGCAGTGCTATTGGCTCAAGCCCCAAAGATAGCTCCTTATAAGGCCCGGATGGCGGAGAATCTGGCCGCTGCCCTGGGGGTGGAGGCGGAACAGGTCAACGTCAAGGCCACCACGGAAGAGGGACTGGGCTTCACCGGGGACGGTTCCGGCATGGCGGCTCACGCAGTGGTGCTGCTGGAGAAAATACTATGAAAAAAAGAAGCTTTTTTATTGCGGCGGTGTTGCTGTTGGTGCTGATTCTGCCTGCCGCGGCAGTATTAGGTTTGGATGTTGTCTCCCGGCGTGGCCATCCTACGCTGGATGCATCCATTGAACGTCTCGCGTTGGAGGAGGGCTGTTTTTCCATGACTGCCAGCCTGAACGAGAGCAGTGGGGATACTTTTCGCCGGGCCGTTTGGCAGATTGAGGAGGACACACTGTATGTCACACTCTTCATAGGATTGGCCCGAAGCGATTTTGCCCGGGACAGTCTGGAGCTTGCCTTCGAAGACGGTGCACTGCGAGATGTCCAGCAGGTCTGTCTGCGGGCGGACTCCGCCGCGCGGCTGATTTACTCCAGATAGAACGAATGCCCTGCCCTCCGGCGGGGCTTTTTCTCGAGCACTGAACCTTTCCTTCCGGCTTTCATAGAATAGGTAGGAAAGGAGGAGTGTTTGTGGAGCACTATATCATCCTTGCCCGCTCCGTAACCTACGCTC
>JAAWLO010000038.1 GCA_022797935.1 Oscillibacter sp.
AAATCCACTCCACTCCGTCCCCGCCTTCGGCGAGGACTCCGCTCCGTTCCTTTGCCCCTCCTCTCCCCACAAAATCTGCGGATTTTGTGGGGGCCCCGGATGCTTTTTGGCGCAACCAAAAAGAGAAAATGGGGGGAAAGCGGCGCAGCGCCGCCTGTGGCGGATGCGGCACGATTGGCGGCCCCGGCAGGGGCCGGGAATCGTCCCGCCGCGACGGTGCTGCAATGAACCAGCCAGCATCCTGACTGGCATCTCCCCGCCCGTCAGGGCGAGTACCAGCTTTCCCCTTCGGGGAAAAAAGCAAAATCCCCCTATCGAAGAAAAACATTCCCCTGCGGGGAAAAACAAACTTCCCCAGAACGGGGAGTCAAAACCACTCAACCCCACCGGAGGTGAACCCCTATGGAGGTATCCATAATCGGCGCAGGCCTCGCCGGCAGCGAATGCGCCTGGCAGCTGGCCCAGCGCGGCGTTAGCGTCGCGCTTTATGAAATGAAGCCAAAAAAGAAAACCCCTGCCCATACGACGGAATACTTTGCGGAGCTCTGCTGCTCCAACTCCCTGCGGAGCGACCAGCTGGAAAACGCCGTAGGCCTTTTAAAAGAAGAACTCCGCCGTCTGGATTCCCTGATTCTGTCCTGCGCCGATGCAACCCGTGTGGAGGCCGGCGGCGCTCTGGCGGTGGACCGCCACGGCTTTGCCGCCCTGGTGACGGAACGGCTGCACAGCCATCCGCTTATTACCGTCCTCTCCCAGGAGGTGACGGAACTACCAGAAGGGGAGGTGGTGGTGGCCTCCGGTCCCCTGACGTCCGACGCCCTGGCGGAACACCTCCAAACCCTGCTGGGCGGGGAAGATACAGCCCTCCACTTCTACGACGCTGCCGCGCCCCTGGTCTCTGCCGAGAGCATTGACATGGAACGGGCCTGGATGGGTTCCCGCTATGACCGGGGTACGGCGGACTACGTAAACTGCCCCATGAACGAAGAGGAGTATACCGCCTTCTGGCAGGCCCTCACCACCGCCCAGGAGGCGGAGGTCCACGGCTTTGAGGACAAAAAGGTCTTCGAGGGCTGTATGCCCGTGGAGGTCATGGCCCGCCGGGGCCGGGAAACCCTGTGCTATGGTCCCCTGAAGCCCCGGGGGCTGACGGACCCTCGGACCGGGAAGGAGCCCTATGCTGTGGTTCAGCTGCGGCGGGACAACCAGGAGGGCAGCGTGTATAATCTGGTGGGCTTCCAGACCCATCTCCGGTTCCCGGAGCAGCGGCGGGTATTTTCCATGATTCCCGCCCTCCATGATGCGGAGTTCCTGCGTTACGGCGTCATGCACCGGAATACCTTCCTGAATTCGCCAAGGCTGCTGGACCGCTATTACCGGCTGAAAGCCAGTCCCCGGATTTCCTTTGCCGGACAGATGACCGGCGTGGAAGGCTATGTGGAATCCGCCGCCAGCGGCTTCCTGGTGGGCGTGGAGACCGCCCGGCGTCTGAGGGGACTGCCCCCGGTGGATTTCCCCCAGGAGACCGCTGTCGGAGCCCTGGCGCTGTACATCTCGAATCCGTCTGTAGTAGCCTTCCAGCCCATGAATATCAACTTCGGCATCATGCCGCCTCTGGACCGCCGGGTCCGGGGGAAGCGAAATAAAAACGCGGAACTGTCAAAGCGGTCCCTGGCTTTGCTGGAGGGACTGCGGGAGACCGTTCTGCAGCAGCGGGAGGGACAAGCATGAAAATCATTGTGGACGCCATGGGCGGCGACAACGCCCCCGGAGCCATTGTCCAGGGAGCCTTGGAAGCCCATAAGGCATATGGGAGCGATATCATTCTGGTGGGCCGGACGGCGGAGATTCTGCGGGCCGTAGAGGCCGGAGGCGAGAAAAATCTGCCTGCCGGCGTGGAAATCCGGGACGCGGAAGAGGTGGTGGAGATTTCCGACGATCCCGCCACGGCCTTCAAACGGAAAAAGAATTCCTCTCTCACCATAGGACTCCAGTTGCTGCGGGACGGCGGGGGAGACGCCTTCCTTTCCGCCGGTTCCACCGGAGCCCTGCTGGCCGGGGCAACCCTGGTGGTGAAGCGCATCCGGGGCATCCGCCGGGCGGCCATGGGTCCGGTAATTCCCACGGCGGAGGGCCGGGCCATTCTCTGTGACTGCGGGGCCAACGCGGAGTGTACGCCGGAGTATCTGCTCCAGTTTGCCTATTTGGGAAATTACTACTCTAAGCGGGTGCTGGGCGTGGAGAGTCCCCGGGTGGCTCTGCTGAATATCGGCGCGGAGGCGGAGAAAGGGGATCCTCTCCGCCAGGAGACCTATGCCCTGCTGACAGCGGCGGGCGAGGCGGGACGCATCCGCTTCGTGGGGAACCTGGAGGCCAGCGAGGCCATGCTGGGCGGCGCCGACGTGCTGGTGACCGACGGCTTTACGGGGAACATTATGCTCAAATCCCTGGAGGGCACCAGCAAATTCCTGCTGAAGGAGCTGAAGAAAATGTTTCTCTCCAGCACCAAGACGAAGCTTGCCGCAGGAATGATAAAGGGAAATCTGGCGGAGATGAAAAAACTGCTGGACCCCAGCGAGGTGGGAGGGACCGCCTTCCTGGGCATTTCCAAGCCGGTGATTAAGGCCCATGGCTCCTCGGACGCCCGGGCCATCTGCAACGCCATTCTCCGGGCGGAGGAGTACGCCGCCAGCGGTTTTATCGCCGACATTCAGGAGCATATCGAGCTGATGAAGGTGAGCGGCGCCGCAGGGGAATGAGGGGCGAAAGCGCAGTATTCCCAAAAGGGAAAGGAATTGGAATAATCCCCCTTGACAGCGGCGCGGTGGTTGCGTATGATAGGCGATAGAAAGAGGGCGGTTCTGCCGTCAAGTTTAGCAAGGAGTGAAACCGGTATGTCAAACGAAGAAATTCTGAAAGTTTTGCAGGAGCTGGTGGCGGAGCAGTTCGCCAAGGATCCGGAGAATATTACCCTGGATACGGCCTTTGACGAGGACCTGGGGGCGGATTCCGTAGACCTGGTGGAGCTGGTCATGGCCATGGAAGAGGAATTTGAGCTGGGCGAAATCCAGGAAGAAGAGCTGGATGCGCTGAAGACCGTGGGCGATGCGGTGAACTACATTGCCGGAAAGCTGAATAAATAAGAACCCGCCTTCCCGGCCAGAGGACGCGGACAGACAATTTCCGCGCCCCTGGCCGCGAGGCGGATCCGACATCCGCCCGTGCGAACACGGGTCCTTGGGAGAGGTCCGATATGGAAGAATTAGAAAAAAAACTGAACTATACCTTCCGAAATGCCGCGCTGCTGGAAGAGGCCCTGTGCCACAGCTCCTATGCCAATGAGCACCGGGCCGCGCATCTTTCCAGCAACGAGCGGCTGGAATTCCTGGGGGACTCCGTGCTGGGCTTTGTGGCGGCGGAATTCCTGTTTGTGCAGCATCCGGACCTGCCGGAAGGCGATTTGACCCGGATTCGGGCGGCGCTGGTGTGTGAGCAGAGTCTCTACGAGGTGGCCCGGAAGCTGAATCTGGGCAGCTATTTAAAGCTGGGCCGGGGGGAGGAGGCCGGCGGAGGCCGGAACCGGACCTCCATCCTGGCGGACGCCACGGAGGCCGTCTTTGCGGCGGTGTATCTGGACGGCGGCATCGGCGCGGCCTCCGCGCTGATTCACCGGGTATTGCTGGACGCGGAGAAGGAAGAAGTCGTGGAGGAGCGCCGCCGGGATTATAAGACCGCCCTTCAGGAGCTGGTTCAGCGGCAGGCGGATCAGGTGCTGGTCTACCGCATGGTGGGCGAAGAGGGACCGGATCACGCCAAGACCTTTGTGGTGGAAGTGCTGCTGAACGGCACAGCCATAGGGGACGGTTCCGGCCGGAGCAAGAAGGAGGCGGAGCAGTCCGCCGCCCGCAGTGCCCTGGAGCGGCTGTCCGGCTGAGACGGAATGAGAGAAATATCCCTTCCATCCCTGGAAATTTTTCCTGGATGGGAGGGATATTTTTTTGGAAGGAGAAATCTTTCCGAAAATCGGAGAACAGAAGCCCGAAAAGGAGAAAGGAATACGGATTTTCCTTGTATTTCCCATCTCAAGCTGGTATAATGCTGGAAACAGGATGAACAGAGGAGGAGGCGGAGCATGGGGCATTCCTTACAGCGATTGTTTTTGGAATTGGATTTCAGCGTATTGCGGGACGCTCTTCTGCGGGCGGCGGCAGTCCTTCTCTGCCTGACGGTTCACGAGACCTGCCACGGTCTGGCGGCATACGCCCTAGGGGACCCCACGGCCCGGGACCGTCACCGCTTGAGCCTGAATCCCCTGCGGCACATTGACTGGCTGGGTCTGGCCCTGATGTTTTTGGCAGGGTTCGGCTGGGCGAAGCCGGTGCCGGTGGACCCCCGGTATTTCAGGCGGCCCAAGCAGGGCATGGCCCTTACAGCTCTGGCGGGACCGGCCTCCAATTTTCTGCTGGCCCTGCTGGCGGTGGGGCTCAGCCGGGCGGTTTATCAATATATGCCCTACAGCGAGGGGAGCGCGCTGCTCTTTAACTTCCTGCTCTATGTGCTGGCGCCTCTCTCCATTGGCCTGGGGCTTTTCAATCTGCTGCCCATTCCGCCGCTGGACGGCGCGAAGGTTCTGGGGGCACTGCTTCCGGACCGGACGTATTTCGGCCTGATGCGCTATGAGCGCTATGGGATGCTGCTTTTGCTGGCGTTGTCGTATCTGGGCGTCACCGGTGGACTGGTCAGCGGGGCTATTTACCGGGTATTCGAGTTCATTTTGGAGCTTTTCTATTAAATCCGCCCCAGGCGGAGCGGTGGGAGGTTTTTTTGGACAGTCCCGTATTCAAGCTGGAAAAGGTGGTGCACACCCGGTCCGAGGAACTGCAGGATTTTGAGGGCCCGCTGGACCTGATACTCTTCCTTCTGGGGAAGAACAAGATGGAAATTCAGGATATCTCCATCTCTCTCATCTGTGACCAGTATCTTGTCTGGCTGGACCGGCGCCAGCAGCTGGACCTGGAAGTGGCCAGCGAGTTTGTGTCCATGGCCTCTCAGCTGGTGTACCTCAAGACGCGGATGCTCCTGTCCATAGAGGACGAGGAGGCCAAGAACGAGATGGAGGCCCTGATTCAGTCCCTGGAGGAGCGCCGCCGGGGTGAGCGTTACGCCCAGGCCAAAGCGCTGGCGGAACAGCTGGGGCCTCTGGGAGAATTTGGCCGGGAGATTGTAGTTCGGGAGCCGGAACTGCTGGAGCAGGCGGAACGGTATGATTACCACCACCGTCCGGAGGACCTTCTCCGGGCTATGGCGGACATCCGGAGCCGGGCGGAGCGCCGTCTGCCGCCGCCCCGGGCGGCCTTTCAGGAGATTGTGCAGCACGAGCCATACCCCGTGGAACACAAGGCCCTGGAGATTCTCCGCCGTCTGCGGGAACAGGGTGTGACCCGGTTTCGCCAGCTCTTTCGGGGGAGCCGGAGCCGCAGTGAGATTGTGGCCACGTTTCTGGCGGTGCTGGAGCTGTGCCGGGCTCATGTGCTGCATCTGGCGGGAAACGAGTCGGAATACACCGTCCGGCAGGTGGGAGAGCCACCGGAGAATTTTCGGGAATCCGAAGACCGGTTTTAAAACAGACGCAAGGACAAAGGAGCGCACATGGAGAGAAAGGAAATTGAGTCCGCAGTGGAGGCCCTGGTGTTCGCCTCCGGCGAGCCTGTACAGGTCAAGCGCCTGTGCACGGCTCTGGGGCTGGCCCGGCCCGCCGTGGAACGGGCGCTGCGAGATTTGCGGGATTACTACGCCTTTGAGCGCCGGGGCATCCGGCTGGTGCAGATGGAGGATGCCTGGCAGCTGTGTTCCGCGCCGGAGCATGGTGAGGTGATCCGGCAGGCCTTTGAGATTCGCAGGCCCGCCAAGCTGAGCCAGCCCGCCCTGGAGGTGCTGACGGTCATAGCCTACTACCAGCCCGCTACCCGGGCCTATGTGGACCAGATCCGCGGCGTGGATAGTGCCTATACCATCGGCCTGCTGCTGGACCGGGAGCTGATTGAGGAGTGCGGACGGCTTCAGGCGCCGGGCCGTCCCCGGCTGTACCGGACTACGCAGCGGTTTCTTCGGGCCTTCCACCTGAGCAGTTTGGATGATCTGCCGGAGCTGGGGGAGAACGAATCGCAGATGTATTTGGACGAGAGCGGGGAAATTGTGAACAAGGCCGGGGACGCGCCGGAGTGACGCGGAGGCCTTCGGACACGCCGGAGAGGAGGGGAAGGAACCGTGAAATGGCTGTGGGCATTGGGGATTCTGGCGGTGCTTCTCTTCCTGCTGTGCCGGACGCGAGTAGGGATTTGGACGGCCTTCGGCGGCGGGGAAGCGCTGCGGCTGGACATCCGTCTGGGACTGCTGCGTTTGCGGGTACTGCCCGCCAAGGCAAAAAAAACCGAAAAACAGAAAAAGCCCAAAAAGGAATCCCCACCCAAAAAGAAGAAGCCGGAAGCTCCGGAAAAGCCGGAAAGAAAGCTCTCGTTCACCTTGGAGGACGGCAAGGACGCCCTTCGCACCCTGTTTCCGCCGCTGAAGCGGGCATTGGGGCGAACCCGGCGCGGCCTGCGGATTTTCCCGCTGCGCTTGTCCGTAATCCTGGGCGGGCAGGCGGAACCGGCGGACAGTGCCCAGCTGTATGGTGAGCTGCAGGCGGCCCTCTGGGCGGGGATGCCGGTACTGGAACGGCTGCTGGATATCCCGGACCCGCAGATTCACATCAGTATAGATTTTCAGACAGCGGAAACGGCGGCAGAGGGGGAGGCGGGCGCGTCCTTCCGTATCGGGACCCTGCTGGCGGTGGGCTTCGGTATGGCCTTCCCGGCGCTGCGGTGGTTCCTCCGCTGGCGGAAACGCTGCAAAACCCGTCCGCCGAAGCTGGAGAAGCGGAAGAAACCGGATGAGATGGAGACCAAACCGGAGACGCCGGAGGCGGCTGAGACAGGTACACATTAAATTTTTGGCCAAAGAAAGGAAGCACAAGATGGACAACACGACGGAGAAAAAGCACCCGGTCAGCGAGCTGATGCGTTCCACCATTGACAAGATTCACGAGCTGGTGGATACCAACACCATTGTGGGCCAGCCCATCACCACGCCGGACGGTGTGACGCTGATTCCCGTTTCCAGGGTCAGCTTCGGCTTTGGCAGCGGCGGCGGGGATTACGGCAAAGCCATGAAAGGGGAGAATTTCGGCGGCGGAGGCGGTGCCGGTGTAAAAATTGACCCTGTGGCTTTTTTGATGATAAAGGACGGCGTGACCCGGGTTCTGCCGGTGGCAGTGCCTCCAGTGAACACCCTGGACCGCATAGTGGAGATGGT
Organism: Oscillibacter sp.; assembly: GCA_022797935.1. Taxonomy (GTDB): domain Bacteria; phylum Bacillota; class Clostridia; order Oscillospirales; family Oscillospiraceae; genus Oscillibacter. The sequence goes on from JAAWLO010000038.1 coordinate 7,354, forward strand.
TCCGGACCTGATGAGCAAGGCGGAGAACTACCTGGAGAACAGGAAGAAGGAGAAAACGCTTTGAGAGAGACCCTGCCGGACGTGGTTTTTGTGGGCGCGGGCCGCGTTTTGTGAAACTTTACCCCGGCCGGTGAAAATACTTTTCGCCAGCCGGGGTATACTAGCATCATTGCTGACCAATTGAGGTGATGATGCTTGTCGAAACGATTCCTCCTCCGGCGGATGGCCGCGCTGTGCCTGCTGCTGGCGTGGCTGCTGGCCGGGCAGGCCGGAGCGGTGGACACTTCCGCCACGGCTGCAGTTTTGATGGATGTGGACAGCGGGCGCATTCTCTATGAACGGAACGCCGGCACCCGGATGCTGATTGCCAGCACCACCAAGATTCTGACGGCGCTGGTTGCCCTTCAGGACGGCAATCTCTCGGACACTGTGACGGTGAGCCGGAACGCCGCCTATACGGAGGGCTCCTCCATGTACCTGAAAGAGGGGGAGGAGCTGACCCTGGAGACGCTGCTCTATGGCTTGCTCCTGTGTTCCGGAAACGACGCCGCCGTAGCCATTGCGGAGCACGTGGGCGGCAGTCAGGAAGCCTTTGTGGAACGGATGAACGAGATGGCCCTGGAGCTGGGCATGGAGGACTCCTCCTTTGCCAATCCTAACGGCCTGGATGCGGAGACCCACTATTCCACTGCCCGGGATATGGCGCTTCTGGCCTGCGCGGCGGTAAAAAACGCGACGCTGGTCCGCATGGCTTCCACCCGGACGGTGACCATAGGCGGGCGGACCATGAGCAATCACAACAAGCTGCTCCAGTACGTGGAGGGCTGCATTGGCCTGAAGACCGGCTATACCCGGGCAGCAGGCCGGACGCTGGTGAGCTGCGCCGAGCGGAACGGCCAGCGGCTGGTGGCGGTGACCCTTCAGGACGGCAACGACTGGGCGGACCATCAGAGTCTCTACGACTATGGCTTTGCCGCTTATCCCGCCTGCCGGGCGGCGCGGCTGGGCCGGGAGCTGGACCGGGCGGCGGTAGAGGGGGGCATGACCTCCTCGGTGTCCCTGGTGGCGGCGGACGGATTCGCCTGGCCTCTGGCAGACGGAGAGCGTCTGGAGACGGAACTCCGTTTGGACGGAGCGCTGACTGCGCCCATCCAGGCGGGCACGGCCGTGGGCGAGGCGGTGTTTACGTTGAATGGCCGGGAAGTGGGCCGGGTGGCCCTGCTCTGCGGGGAGACGGTGCTGCCCCGGGTGGAGTCCGCCCTGGGTGTGCTGAAGCAGCACAAGGCGGAGAGCCGCCGTCCGGCGTCTTCCAGGGGGGACGGCGCATTCCGTATTCCGCTGGGGACGGGAGCATATTAGGGAGGATTTGGATGGAAGAACGGCTGCAAAAGCTCCTCTCCGCCGCCGGGGTCTGCTCCCGGCGGACGGCGGAGGCGTACATAGAGGCTGGCCGGGTAACGGTGAACGGGGAGACGGCCCGTCTGGGAACCAAGGCCGACCCGGACCGGGATGACGTTCGTCTGGACGGCAGGCCGCTGGCTGCCCCGGCGGAGCCGGTCTGTCTCCTGCTGAACAAGCCCCGAGGATATGTGACCACCCTTTCCGACGAGAAGGGCCGGAAAACCGTGGCGGATCTGGTGCGGGACTGCGGCGTCCGGGTGTACCCTGTGGGGCGGCTGGATTTGGATTCCGAGGGGCTGCTGCTGCTGACCAACGACGGGGCCCTGGCCCAGCATCTGACCCATCCCGGCGGGGAGGTGCAGAAGACCTATCACGTCTGGGTGCGGGGAATCACCGAGGGGGCGGCGGAGCGTTTGTCCCGTCTGCGGGAGCTGGAGGGGGAGCCGGTTTGTCCCGCCCAGGTGGAGTGCCTCCGCCAGGGGGCTGGAAGCGCCAAGCTGGCGGTGACCATTCACGAGGGGAAAAACCGGCAGGTTCGCCGGATGTGTGCCGCCTGCGGCCTTACCGTTCAGCGCCTCCGGCGGGTGAAGGAGCACACGCTGGAATTGGGAACGCTGCCGCCGGGGAAATGGCGCTATCTGACGGAGGCGGAAATCGACGCGCTGCGAGGATAGCGGTTTCCCGTGTTTCCGGGGGCTTGGGCAGCTTCTTAACGCCGGATTGATAAAAATATCCTATTCTCGCTTGCATCTCCGGGAAAATCGTGCTATACTAATTCCCGCTAAGCGGCGGCGCAGTATTCTAGTCAGATCTGCCGTTTCCTAAGGAGGGCCTAAAAATCCTCTGAAGGGCATATCGATGAAACCCGTGGTGCCTGCTTGATACGCCCAGTTTTGGGTGGGTGCTGGGGGGAAGCGCACTCGGTGCGCTTGCGGACTCAGGGCGCTTTCCAATGGCATGGTAATCCCGACCCTGTTTTCGTGGAGACCTGTTCTTGTGCACAGACGTACTCCCTCTGTGGTATTTCCGGCCTGTGTACGAAACAGATTGTGAACCTGCAATGCGGTGCATCAGCCTTTCGGGGCTGTAACGCTGTGTGCAGACGTAGCCTGCCTTGCGTGGGGCGGGTGGATGAGGGAACTACGCGGAGCGGCCCCGGCCAGGGCGGCTTCGTGATCGCCCACTGAAACCCGTTCTGCAAAAGAGGCTAAAGAAACGGTTGGACTGCGGTGGAAAACACCTAGGCTGTCCTTACCGGGCAAGAAAAGGATTGCAGTGCGGACTAAGTGGCAGTCGGGCAGCGCGGACAGGCGACGCCGCGCCGGTGTGCTGAAAGGGGAACCGCCTCCATCGGCAACGAGGGGTGTGCTCCGGGGAAATCCAGCCCGTACCTAAGCCGTAAGATTTACTTTTCTTGCCGCCGCTGGCTTAGCGCTTTTGAATGTTCCGCCGGGGAGAGACCGGCGTGATTTGGATTTGCCTGTGGAAGAGAACAGGCGGAAATCATTGGAATCGCCGTCCTGCGGGGCGGCGGGGAGGCCTTTTTTGAAGAAGGATAAGAAGCAGTCCCAATACCGTTGGGCCTTAACAGTCTTTTTGATGGCGGTGGTCCTGTCTGCCGTGCTGAGTCTGGCGTCGGAATCGATGCTGGAGGGCGCGGGGGTGGCCGCCGCTCTTTTGATGCTGGCGCTGTTTATCGGCCTGGGTATCCTGTTTGATATTATCGGTGTGGCGGTTACGGCGGCGGACCCAAAGCCCTTTCACGCTATGGCCGCCCACAAGGAGAAGGGCGCCAAGGAGTCGCTGATGCTTCTGCGGAATGCCGGCCGGGTCTCCAGCGTGTGCAACGACGTGGTGGGAGACATCTGCGGCATTGTCAGCGGCGCAACCGGCGCGGTGATTGTCACCCAGCTGCAGCAGGCGCTGAACCTGCGGACGGTGCTGATTTCCGTGGCGGTTACGGCGCTGGTTTCCGGCATGACCATCGGCGGAAAAGCCCTGGGAAAAACCGTGGCCATCCGAAAGAGCACAAAGGTGGTCTACTGGTCCGGGCGGTTTCTGCACCTGTTCCATCACTGAGAGGAGGCACTATGCTGCTGGATTCCATCCATTCCCCCGCTGACGTCAGAGCGCTGCCGGCCGGACTTCTCCCCCAGCTCTGTCAGGAGCTGAGGGAGTTTCTCGTGGAGAGCGTGGCCCGGACGGGAGGACATCTGGCCTCCAATCTGGGCGTCGTGGAACTGACGGTGGCAATTCACCGGGTTTTCGACACGGAGCGGGACCGGCTGGTTTTTGACGTGGGACACCAGTGCTATGTCCATAAAATTCTGACGGGCCGCCGGGAGGACTTCGCCGCCCTGCGGCAGCTGGACGGTCTCTCCGGTTTCCCCAAGCCCCGGGAGAGCGCCCATGATGCGTTTATTGCCGGGCATGCCTCCAACTCCGTGTCCGTGGCCCTGGGAATGGCCCGGGCCAGAACCCTGGCGGGGGCGGATTACAGCGTCCTGGCTCTCCTGGGGGACGGGGCGCTGACCGGCGGTCTTGCCTATGAGGGCCTGAACAATGCCGGGGCCTCCGGGGAACCCCTGGTTGTGATTCTGAATGACAATGGCATGTCCATCAGCCCCAACGTGGGAGCCATGACCTCCCATCTGACCCGGCTGCGCTCCAAGCCCGCCTACTACCATTTCAAGAAGTGGTACCGGAGCCTCTTTGGGGCGCAGCCCATGCGGAATCCACTGTACCGCTTCAATCACCGGGTAAAGACATCGCTGAAAAAGACCCTCTGGCCTGGAAGCACCCTGTTTGAGGATATGGGATTCGCCTACCTGGGACCCATAGACGGCCACGATCTGCCCCGGCTGTGCGACGTGCTGAGCTGGGCCCGAGAGCAGAACCGCCCTGTGCTGGTCCACGTGAAGACCGTGAAGGGAAAGGGCTGCTCCTTTGCGGAGCGGAACCCGGATATGTACCACGGCGTGGGGCCCTTTGACCGGACAACGGGACGTTTGAAGAGCGCCGGAGAGGAGACCTTTTCCGGTGTTTTCGGCAAGACGCTGTCGGACTTTGCCCGGGCAGACGGGCGGGTCTGCGCTATTACCGCCGCTATGGCGGATGGAACCGGTCTCTCGGGCTTTGCCAAAAGCTTTCCGGAGCGCTTTTTCGACGTGGGCATAGCCGAGGGACACGGTGTCTCCATGGCGGCGGGACTGGCGGCCCAGGGGATGCTGCCGGTGTTCGCCGTGTATGCCACCTTCCTCCAGCGGGGTTATGACATGCTGATTCACGACGTGTCCCTGGAAGGCCTGCACGTGGTACTGGGCGTGGACCGGGCTGGGCTGGTGGGTGCGGACGGGGAAACTCATCACGGCTGTTTTGATGCTCTGTTTCTCTCGGAAATTCCCGGTTTTACGGTGCTTTGTCCCTCCAACTTCGCGGAGCTGCGGCACATGCTGCGGCAGGCCCTGTTTGAGCGGGAGGGGCCGGTAGCGGTCCGCTATCCTCGGGGCGGGGAGGGGGTCTTCCGGGAGGATACGGCGGACCAGCCCCTGGTTCGCCTGCGGGAGGGCGGCGATGTGACGCTGCTGTCCTACGGAATGCAGGTGAACCACCTTCTGGCGGCGGCGGAGCTGCTGGCGGAGAAGGGCATTGAGGCGGAGGTCCTCAAGCTGAACCGCATTTCCCCTCTGGAGCCGGAGACCCTGTGTGCGTATCTGGGGGAGAAGAAGCTGCTGGCGGTGCTGGAGGACTGCTTCGGCGCAGGCTGCGTGGGCCAGCGGGCGGCCGCCATTCTGGCTAAGGCCGGAAAAGCTCCCCGGCAGTTGATTTTGAAGAACCTGGGCAAGACCTTCGCGCCGGAGGGCAGCGTCCCTCAGCTGGAGGAACGGCTCGGGCTGGACGCCGCCGGTCTGGCGGCTGCGGTGCGGGAGGCGAAAGCGGATGAGCGGTAAAATGCGGCTGGATGTTCTGCTGGTGGAGCGGGGGCTGGAGGAGAGCCGCCAGCGGGCCCAGGCGGTGATTATGAGCGGACAGGTGTACGTGGAGGGCCGCCGGATGGACAAACCCGGCGCTTCTGTGGCGGAGGGGGCTGCCGTAGAGATTCGGGGGGACAAGCTGCCCTACGTCAGCCGGGGCGGCCTGAAGCTGGAAAAAGCCCTGCGGGTTTTTCCCCTCACCCTGGAGGGCGCGGTGTGTGCGGACATTGGCGCGTCCACCGGCGGCTTCAGCGACTGTATGCTGCAGAGCGGCGCGGCAAAGGTTTACGCTGTGGACGTGGGCTGGGGCCAGCTGGCCTGGAAGCTGCGGACAGACCCTCGGGTGGTCTGCTTGGAGCGGACGAACGCCCGCTACCTCTCCCGGGAACAGATCCCCGAGCCTCTGCGGTTTGCCTCGGTGGATGTGAGCTTTATTTCTCTGAAGCTGATTCTTCCGCCTCTGGCGGCGCTGCTGGAGGAGGGCGGACAAGCCGTCTGTCTGGTTAAGCCCCAGTTTGAGGCGGGGCGGGAAAAGGTGGGGAAGAAGGGCGTGGTCCGGGACCCAGCCGTTCACCAGGAGGTGCTGGAGCACTTCCTGGACCACGCGAGGGAGGCGGGCCTTGCCGTGCTGGGCCTGTCCTATTCCCCCATCCGGGGGCCGGAGGGCAACATTGAATACCTGGGCTTTCTGGAGAAGAGCGGGCGTGTCACGCCGGAATGGAATCTGGGCGCTCTGGTGAAGGAGTCCCATCAGGTTCTGAACGAACACGGAGAGGAAGAGACCTCATGAAGAAAATCATTCTCTGCCCCAATCCCAACCGGGACCAGGGCATGAAGACCACCCGTGCGGCGGAGGAAATTCTCCGGGATATGGGATTTCAGACGGTGGTCTGCTCCCCCTTTCGGGACCGGAAGGAAGGGGCTTTCGCGGGGTATGAGGTGAAGGCCCTGCCCCAGGAGCTCCGGGGAGCGGACCTGCTGATTACCTTCGGCGGGGACGGCACAATTCTGCATCTGGCGAAGCTGGCGGCCCTGCACAAGACGCCGGTGCTGGGCATCAATATGGGCGGACTGGGCTTTGTGGCAGAGCTGGAGGCAGGAGAACTGGACTCCCTGCGGCGGCTGAAGGACTGGCAGTTTGTCACGGAACAGCGGATGATGCTGGATGTATCCGTTTTTCGGGAAGGGCGGCAGATTTACACAAATCTGGGGCTCAACGAGGCGGTTATCCGGGAGGGGCCCATCTCCCACGTCATCCATCTGAAAATCTCCTCCGACGGGCGGCATCTGGCGGACATTGCGGGGGACGGCGTCATTGTGGCGACGCCCACAGGGTCCACAGCTTATTCTCTCTCCGCAGGCGGGCCGGTGGTGGAGCCGGAGGCGCAGACCATGGTGCTCTGTCCCATCTGCATCCACAACATGCGCTTTTCCTCCTATGTACTCGCCCCGGACCACGTTCTGACGGTGGAGCTGGAGCGGAACGGACGCAAGCCAGTGTATCTCTTCGTGGATGAGAGCCGGGCCTTTGCCCTGCGGTCTGACGATCAGGTGCAGATACGCCGTTCCCGGTATGTGACCCGGCTGGTGCGCCTGACAGAGCGGAGTTTTTGCGAGATTTTCGCTCAGAAAATGCTGCCGGGAGGGCTGGACGTATGAAGAACAACCGTCAGGCATTGATATTGGAGATCATTTCCCAGGAAAACATTGAGACCCAGGAGCAGCTGCTCATCCGTCTCCAGGAGCGGGGTATTCAGTGCACCCAGGCGACCATTTCCCGGGATATCAAGCAGATGCACCTCATCAAGGAGCCCATAGGACAGGGGCTGTACAAATATGCCGTCTCGGGCAACCGGACGAAGCTGAATTTTGCCGAGAAGCTGCGGACCATTTTCCGGGAGTGCATCACCAGCGTGGACTGTGCCCAGAATATTGTGGTCATCAAGACCATGCCGGGTCTGGCCAACGGGGCCTGTTCCGCGCTGGACAACATGGAGATGGCGGATATTGTGGGCACCATTGCCGGGGACGACACGGGCGTTCTGATTATGCGGGATGCGGAGTCGGCAGAGGAGCTCTGCGAAGAGATTCGGGAGATGCTGTGACAGGGAGAACAGGAAGGCGGGGAAGGAGTTCACCATGCTGGAGCTTCTGCACATTGAGAATATAGCGGTGATTGAGGAGGCGGACATCCAGTTTCGCCCGGGCTTCAACGCCCTCACCGGCGAGACCGGCGCAGGCAAATCCATTGTCATTGACGCCATGGGAGCGGTATTGGGCGGGCGGACCTCCCGGGACCTCATCCGCACCGGTGCGGCCAAGGCCTTTGTCAGCGCGGAGTTTTCCGCGGTTCCGGCGGACCTGCCGGGTCTGCAGGAGAACGGCGCTGCCCCGGACGAGGATGGAAACCTGCTGCTTCAGCGGGAGATTTCCGGCGACGGAAAAAATATCTGCCGGGTCAACGGCAGGCCGGTTACCGTGGCGCAGCTCCGGCAGATTGGGGGAGAGCTGCTGAACATCCATGGCCAGCACGACGGGACCCAGCTTCTGGACGAGGAGCAGCACGGGGCCTATCTGGACCGCTTTGGCCGGACAGAGGAACCCTATGAGGCTTACCGGACGGCTTATGAGACCATGTCGGACCTGCGGGAGCAGATGAAGGCGCTGCGTATGGACGAGGCGGAGAAGGCCCGGCGGGTGGACAGCCTTCGCTTTCAGATTGACGAGCTGGAGCGGGCGGAGCTGCGCCCCGGCGAGGAGGCGGAGCTGGAGTCCCGGCGGAACCTTCTGCGCAACGGCGAGAAGTACCTGTCGGCCCTCACCGGTGCAGACTACTGCCTCTCCGGCGACGACGACAGTGCCGGGGCGGTGAACCAGCTGCGGAATGCCGAAGAGGCCCTCTCCGGCGTGCGGAACCTGGATGAAGAACTGGGAAAACTTTTCAAACGACTGGAAGAACTGCGCTGTGAAGCCTTTGACCTTGCTGAGACGGTCCGGGATCTGCGGGGGTCCTTCGACTTCTCTCCGGAGGAGCTGGACGCGGCGGAGAGCCGGGCGGACCAGCTGTACCGGCTGAAAAAGAAGTACGGAGCCACCGTGGAGGATATGCTGGAATATCTGGAGCAGCGCCGGGCGGAACTGGACGCCATTGAGACGGCGGATGACACCCTGCTTCTGCTGGAAAGGCAATACGCCAAGGCGGAAAAGGCTGTTCGGGAGGCGGGGAAGCATCTCACAGCAGCCCGGAAGACGGCGGCAGCGGCCCTGGAGGCTCGGATTCAGCAGGAATTGCGGGATCTGGACATGAACCGCGTCCGTTTTTCCATAGCCTTTGGGGAGAAGGCGCCCGCTCCCGACGGCTGTGACGAAGTACGTTTTCTGATGTCCGCCAACGCGGGGGAGGACCTGAAGCCCATTTCGAGGATTGCCTCCGGCGGCGAGCTGGCCCGCATCATGCTGGCGCTGAAGAACGTGCTGGCGGAGCAGGAGGCCATTGGAACCCTGGTGTTTGACGAGGTAGACACCGGCGTGTCAGGCCGGGCGGCCCAGAAGGTGGCGGAAAAGCTGGCACAGGTGAGCCGGAGGAAGCAGGTGCTTTGCGTCACCCACCTGCCGCAGTTGGCGGCTATGGCGGACACTCATTTCTCCGTAGAGAAGGGGGAAGAAAAGGGGAGGACCTTTACACACGTTGTGCTGCTTGACCGGCAGAGGCGGATGGAAGAGCTGGCCCGCATCACGGGCGGCTCGAATGTCACAGACGCCCTTCTGGCCAGTGCAGGTGAGCTCCTGGACGCGGCGGAGCATTACCGCAAAACCCTTTGACGGAAACCGGCGGCCCGCCCGCCGGTTTTTTCATTCCAGATGCTTCCAGGCGGAGGGAAAAAGGACTTGCTGGAGGAGAGAATCCGTGTTATACTGGTGCAAAATCCGACAGAAAACGAGGAACGCGCCATGAAGTCCAAAGCCGCTGTCAAGCGCATCATTGAGACCCTGAAGGGTCTTTATCCCGACGCCCTCTGTTCGCTGCAATACGAAAAGGATTATGAGCTGCTCTTTGCCGTCCGCCTTTCCGCCCAGTGTACGGACGCCCGGGTGAACCAGGTGACCCCCGCCCTGTACACCCGTTTTCCCACCCTGGAAAGCTTTGCGGAGGCCGACCCGGCGGAAGTGGGGGAGTATATCCACTCCTGCGGCTTCTACAACGGCAAGGCCAAGGACATTGTGCTCTGTGCCCGGCGGCTGCTGGAGGACTTCGGCGGAAAGGTTCCCGGCACCATGGAGGAATTGACCAGCCTGCCCGGCGTTGGCCGCAAGACGGCCAATCTGATTTTGGGGGATGTCTATAAGCAGCCTGCCTATGTCTGCGACACCCACTGTATCCGCATCACCGGCCGCCTGGGCCTGACCAACGGGTCCAAGGATCCGGTTCAGGTGGAGCGGCAGCTGCGGGAGGTGCTGCCGCCGAAGGAGTCCTCCGATTTCTGCCACCGCATGGTCCTCTTTGGCCGGGATGTCTGTACGGCCCGAAGTCCGAAGTGCGGGGGCTGCCCGCTGGAGAAGGACTGCGCCTCGGCAAAGACGTTCAAATTCTGAGAGAAAACCAGTGTCCCGAAAAAACCGGCGTCCCCCAGGGCAGATGAGCCTTGGGGGACGCTGTTTGGTTTTCTGCAGGCACGTTTTCCGCCTGGGTGACATATACTGGTTTAGACCGCAGGGCGCGGTCTTGAATTCCGCAAGGGAGGCAGCGATATGGACGAGAAAACGGCCCGGCTGGCCGGGCAGCTGAAAAGCAACCCGGCAATGCTGAAGGCGCTGATGCAGTCGCGGGACGGTCAGACGCTGATGCAGATGCTGACCCAGAACGATCAGGGCGCGGGACTTCAGAAGGCAGTGCAGTCTGCCGCCAAGGGCGATACCACGGCCATGGTGCAGATGGTGAATCAAATCATGCAAAGCCCCGGTGGGGCGGAACTGGTGGAGCGCATCAACAAAGCGGTCCAGAAGTAAAGGCGAAAGGGGTTGGTCCGTATGGCGGAATTTGATGAAAAGCTGAACAGCCTGCTGTCCAACCCGGACGCCATGAGCCAGATCATGCAGCTGGCCCAATCTCTGGGCGGGGGGAATGGGGGAGGCGGAACTCCGCCGCCGGAAAGTGCTCCGCAGCAGCCGTCCTGGAATCCGCCGCCTACGGCCCCGCCTGTGGGAGGCGATCTGCTGTCCTCCTTGACAGGAGGGCTGGACCCGAAGCTGCTGACCCGGCTTCTGCCGCTGATTCAGGAGCTGGGCGGGCAGCGGGATTCCAATGCCCGGCAGCTGCTCTATGCCCTGCGGCCCTATTTGAAACAGGAGCGGCAGGATAAAGTTGAGCGGGCGCTCCAGCTGGCGCGGCTGTTCCATCTGGGGAAGAAATTCCTCTCGGGATGGGAGGGCTGAGGATGTATAATCGTTATATCCGCAATGACAACGGTACCTACTCCCGGATTCCGGAAGAGGAACCGTCTGCCGCTGGCCCGCCTCCGGGTGGAAATCCTCCTCCGAACAGCGGTCCGCCGCCCCACGGCGGTCCTCCTCCGAACAGCGGTCCGCCGCATCACGGTGGTCCTCCTCCAAGTGGCGGTCCGCCGCCCCACGACGGTGACCCTCCGCCCAATAGCGGTCCGCCGCCCCACGGTGGCTCTCCGCCCAATGGCGGTCCTCCACCCCACGGCGGTCCCTCGCCCAAAGGCGGACGGGTCAAGGACGGCCTGACCGGTTTTTTGCAGCACCTGCTGGACCAGCTGCACCTGGACCATGTGGATACTGGGGACCTTCTGCTGCTGGTGCTGCTGTTCTTTCTCTTCCGGGAGGACGCGGATGAGGAGCTGCTGGTAGCTCTGGGGCTGCTGCTGATCTTGTAAACACGAAAAAACAGCGAGGTTTGGGAAGCGTTCCCAACCTCGCTGCGCGTTTTACAATGGGATTCCCCCGTTTTTAATGGAAGATTTTTCGTCCCAGCCAGATAAAGAGACAGGCTCCGGCGACGGAGATAAACAGGTTGGCAAACCAGCCGTAGGCGTAAAAGCCAAGCAGACTGCACACCACGCTGCCCACGGCGGAACCGATAATGCCCACCAGAATACTTTGCAGCAGGCCACCCTCCAAATCCATCAGCCGTCCGGCAATCCAGCCTACCAGCATGCCCATAATCAAAGAACCCAATAAACGAAACATAGCTCAAAACTCTCTTTCCGGCCCGAAGGCCTGTTCTGTTGTGAATAGCGGAAATTGGTCAGTCCTCGATATATTCCCGAACCCGGTAAACCGCGCCGATTTCCTCCTCACAGATTTTCCGGCAATGCTCGATTTCCTCCGGGGGAATGGTGTCCACCACGGTCATCATGACCTGGGGCACATACTGCCGCAGCTCCTTGGCGAAGGCCTTCATGGCCTCGTAGGCCCCCTTCTGGGCGGGATGGCACAGCTGGTCGTACTTTTCCGCCGTGTCGGTGTTCAGGGAGATGGAGACCATGTCGAAGCGCCCGGCAAAATCGGGGCAGATGTCCCGGCCCTGAATGAGGCTGCCGGTGCCGTTGGTGTCCATGCGGACGAAGGGCTTTTTTCCCTTGGCCTTCAGCTGGTCAATGACCCAGCAGATGTCGTCAAGCCGGTAGCTGGGTTCGCCGAAGCCGCAGAAGACCAGCTGTCTGTACTGAGAGAGATCCCGGCGCTCAATGTCCGCCAGGATTTCCTCCCGAGTGGGCTCCCGTTCCAGCCACAGGTTGTGGGTGTAGATGCTGCCGCCGCTGCCGTTGTGCCGGAGGCAGAATTCGCAGTTGAAGTTGCAGCGGTTGGTGGTGTTGACGTACAGGTTTTCCCCGTATTCATAGGTGATGGTAAAGCCTTTTTCCATAGCCGGTACTCCTTTATTGGTCAAAGCTGTAAAGGTGAAAATCTTGCAGGGTAAACATGCCGTTTTCGTAGAGAATTTGAGCAGAGGTCTCCGCCACATAGCAGGGATATGCACGGTCCGGCTGGCTCAGGCAGAACCTTCCCCGGAACTGAAGACCGTTCCAGCCGTTTTTGCACTCTTTGCAAAACTCCGCGATCAGGCCGGAGGAGGCCGTTTCCAAATCCAAGCCGCCGCCGTCGAACTCTACCAGCTCCCTTCCCAAAACGGCGAACGTCCTGCCGCTGATTTCGGCGGCGTGAAACAGCTTGGGGACCTTTTCCTGCCAAAGGATTTCCGGGAAGGTATAGGCGGTCATAGTTTTTTCCGGGCCCTTCTCCAGTATATGCAGTTCCTCGATGGAGACACCGGTGCCGCTGCCAATGTAGCAGGCAACCAACAGTTCGTTTTCCTGGTCACCGTCTATATCGAAGCAGTCCAGCCAGGGAGGGATTTGCCGGGGAGTGAGAGAGAGCCAATCAAACTCCACCGTACAATCTTCCCAACGAATCAGAACTTTTTCGTCTTCCAGAGAATAAAAAGCCGCATCCGCCTCAGGCAGTTCCGCCAGCAGCAAGGGGGTGGAGGTATCCATTCGATCTGGAGTGCTGCAGTCGAACAGTATAGCGGGAAGCGGATAGTTCTCCGCCGGTTCCCGCCCCTCCGTCACCAAAGCGGGAGCGGAAAGCGTTCCCGCCGGGGCCGTCTCCGGCAGAGAGACCGCTTCCTCTATGGCCGGAGGCGGCAGGGGTTCGAGGGAAGCCCCGCATCCGGCCAGAAGCGCTAGAGCCAGCAGGAGAGGCAGACCGCGCCGGTTCATTCCTCCTCCTCAAAGCAGCTGTCAGGAAGCAGTCCCCGGATGAATTCCTCAAAGCTGTCCGCCAGAGGCGTGATGCAGTAATCCCCCTCCTGGTCAATGTGGACCACCTTCGGCTCTCCCTGGGGCCCGCAGGCCCGGTAGTCCAGAAAGATTTCGTCGTGCCCGGCGGAGGGACAGTCACAGATAGCGATTCCGATATTCGGATATCCCCATTCGTCTGTCATCAAGCGGGTCTCGCCAAGGATGCCCCGGTGCTCTTCCGCGCTGATGCCGTGAATACCCTCGATTGCAATGCAGTCCTCCGCCCAGCTTGTGGGGCTGCCGGTGGGGAAGCAGCGGCTGACGGGGACGCCGCCATTGTGCTGCTCCATCAGCCAGACGTAGGAGGCGGGAAGCTTGTATCCCAGAGCCGCCTCCGCCGCCGCCACCGCAGCAGGGGTCAGCTTCCCACAGCCGTAGGCCTGTTGGGCGTATGTGCTCTCTTCCCAAAAGCCGGAAAAGTCAAATCCTTCAAAGGGCATGGTTTCATTCTCCTTTCATCTTCAGTCCCACCAGAAGTACCACCGGGAGGACTTTGCCAGGGAATCGGCCAGGCGGCCCACGGACTCACAGCCCTGGTCCACAATGTCCGGACAGAAGGCGTACTGCTCCAGAGCCAGGGCCATAGCCTCTTCCCGGGGAACCGGGGCGGGGAGGAGATACTCCAGCACATCCCGGGTCATCACCGCCGGAACCGCGCCGTATTTCTCAAACCAGTATTTCGCGGCGGCCATCTGTTCCTTATCGCTGGGGCACTCGTTCCAGCCGCCGAAGGGGATGCGGGCAAAGACCTCCCAGGGATTTTTCAGGGGAATTTCCGCCAGCACCAGAGGAATGGTGCCGCCCCGGAAGTCAAAGATGCCCAGGAACTGCTCTATGGGACTGCCGTCTTCCATGGGGCCCAAAACCGCTTCATCCGGCCAGTCAAAACCGTCCTCCTCCGCCTCCTCTCTGTGCTGGGCAGCCAGCCGGTCCAGAAGGGCCGCCCCAGCCTCCCCTGCGT
>JAAWLO010000039.1 GCA_022797935.1 Oscillibacter sp.
CTTTCGAGGATGCGGCACGATTGGCGGCCCCGGCAGGGGCCGGGAATCGTCCCGCCGCGACGGTGCTGCAATGAACCAGCCAGCATCCTGGCTGGCATCTCCCCGCCCGTCAGGGCAAGTAGAAACCTTCCCCTTTGGGGAAAAAAGCAAAATCCTCGGATTCGGAGAAAAAACCCTTCCCCTACGGGGAAAAATTCAATCCCCCTCGCGGAAGCGAGAAAACCTCCCCCTTTCGGGGGACCTCCAAGGAGGCAATGCAATGAAAGTAATCACCCTATTGGAAAATACCGCCTGCGGAACGCATCTAACTGCCGCGCGAGGGCTCTCGCTGTACGTGGAAACCAAGTCCCACAACATTCTTTTTGACATGGGCCCAGGGCCCGAATTCCTCCGCAACGCAGCCGCCCTGGGCGCATCCATCCCCGCTGTGGACACAGCAATCCTCTCCCACGGCCATTCCGACCACGGCGGCGGCCTCTCCGCCTTCTGCGAAGAAAACCGCCAGGCGAATATCTACCTCCGCCAGGCGGCCCTGGGTGCCTACTACGCAGTCCTCCCTGGCCAGGACCCGGGCTATATCGGCCTGCCCACCGGCCTGGAGCGCTTCCAGGACCGGTTCGTCTTCACCGGCGAGACCCACCGGCTGGATGAGGGCATCCTCCTGTTTTCCGGGGTGGAGGACGACCCATCTTTGCGGGCCAAAGCTCCCAAACTTCAGGAAAAGACCGCCGGAGGCTTCCGTCCGGATGACTTTGCCCATGAACAGCATCTGCTGGTGGAGGAAGATGGCCGGGCCCTCCTTCTGACCGGCTGCGGCCACTTGGGCATCCTCAATACCCTTCGCGCCGCGCAGGCTCATCTGGGCCGCCTGCCCGATGTGGTCTGCGGCGGCTTCCACCTCTTTGAACTGGCTCCCGGCAGCAGGGATGCGGAGGACCTCATCGCCCGCACCGCCGCTTGTCTGGCCCAGGGGAACACCGTATACTACACCGGCCACTGCACCGGCGAGTGGGCCTATTCCCAATTGAAAGCCCATTTGGGAGACCGCCTGCGGCCCATGACAGGGGGCACGGTGATCGAACTGTAACACTGGAAAGAACCGGAAGAAAGAGAGAATCCCCCGCCGGGGGAACGAGGTGAACATATGGCAGAGCAGACCCCCATGATGAAGCAGTATCTGGAGATGAAGAAGAACCATCCGGATTCCATCCTCTTCTTCCGCCTGGGCGATTTCTATGAGATGTTTGCCGAGGACGCGAAGCTGGCCTCTAAGGAACTGGATTTGACCCTCACCAGCCGGGACCGGGGCAAGCGGGCCAGGCCGGAGGCGGAACAGGTTCCCATGTGCGGCATTCCTTATCACGCCAGCGAGTCCTACATTGCCCGGCTCATTGCCAAGGGTTACAAGGTGGCCATTTGCGAGCAGATGGAGGACCCCGCCGCCGCCAAGGGCCTGGTAAAGCGGGATATTATCCGGGTGGTCACCCCCGGCACCGTGATGGATGCCGCCTGTCTGGACGACAAGGCCAGCAACTTCCTCTGCGGCATCTACGCCGATTCCCGTTCCGCCGGCGTGGCGTTCTGCGATATGACCACGGGCCGGGCCCATCTCACCGCCTTTACCGGCAAGGAGCGGATGGAGCACGTCATCAATGAGCTGGGCCGCTTCTCGCCGGCGGAAGCCGTGCTGAACGATGGGGCCTTTTCAGAGACCGCCCTGACGGATATCCTGCGGGAGAAGTTTCACTGCCGGGTAGAGAATGCCGGAGAACGCCGCTTCCTTCTGGGAGAGGCCGAGCAGAATATCCGGAGACAATTCGGGGACGATGCCTGGGAGCAGCTTCCCGCCGCAGTGCCTGCCGCCGCCATGGCCCTGGGCGGCCTGCTGGACTACCTGTACGAGACCCAGAAGACGGACCTCAGCCACATCAACGACTTGGACTACTACGAGCAGGGCCGCTTTATGGAGCTGGACCTCTCCGCCCGGCGGAATCTGGAGCTGACAGAGACCCTGCGGAACAAGGAGAAAAAGGGAACCCTGCTCTGGGTGCTGGACCGGACCCAGACTCCTATGGGAGGCCGGCGTCTTCGCAGCTGGCTGGAGCGGCCTCTGCTGAACGCCGCCGCCATCAGCCGCCGCAGCGCCGCCGTGGCTGCCCTGGTGGAGCGGACCATTGACCGGGAGGAGCTCATTGCCGCTCTTTCCGGCTTGGGGGACATGGAGCGTCTCATGGGCCGCATTGTATACGGCACCGCCGGAGGCCGGGACCTGGTTTCCCTGCGGGCGGCGATGGAAAAGCTGCCGGAGGTCCGGCAGAGACTGGCGGTCTTCCCGGACCGGACGCTCTCCCGTCTGGCGGAAGAGCTGGACCCCCTGGAGGACCTGGCAGGACGCATTGCCGAGACCATCTGTGACAAGCCCCCGTTTTCCGTCCGGGAGGGTGAATTGATCCGGGACGGTTTCCATCCGGAGGTGGACCGCCTGCGCCACATTCTCAAGGGCGGCAAAGGGGTGATTCCGGAGATGGAGGCCCGGGAGAAGGAGAAAACCGGCATCCGGACCCTGAAAATCGGATACAACAAGGTGTTCGGCTACTACATTGAAATTTCCAACTCCTTCAAGGGCCAAGTGCCGGAGACGTATATCCGCAAGCAGACTCTGGCGGGGGCGGAACGCTATATCACCCAGGAGCTGAAGGACCTGGAGCAGTCCATTCTCACGGCCTCGGACCGGGTGACAGCCTTGGAATACGAGCTGTTTACGGCCCTGCGCCAGGAGGTGTCCGCCGCCGCGGGCCGGGTGCAGAAGAGCGCAGCTGCCGTGGCGGAGGCCGACGTACTGGCCTCGCTGGCCGCCGTGGCGGTGCGGAACAACTACTGCCGCCCCGATGTGGACGAGTCCGGAACCATTGAAATCCGGGAGGGCCGGCATCCGGTGGTGGAACAGGTGCTGAAGGACAGCCTTTTCGTGCCCAACGATACCTTCCTGGGGGAGAAGGAGAGCCGGGTGGCCATCATCACAGGGCCCAACATGGCGGGCAAGTCCACCTATATGCGGCAGGTGGCCCTGATTGTGCTCATGGCCCAGATGGGCAGCTTTGTCCCGGCCTCCCATGCCCGCATTGGCGTGGTGGACCGGATCTTTACCCGGGTGGGAGCCAGCGACGACCTCTCTGCCGGACAGTCCACCTTCATGGTGGAGATGACGGAGGTGGCGGATATCCTCCGCAGCGCCACAAAGCGTTCCCTGCTGATTCTGGACGAGATTGGCCGGGGCACCTCCACCTTTGACGGCATGAGCATTGCCCGGGCGGTGCTGGAGTACTGCGCGAACCCCAAGACCTTGGGAGCCAAAACGCTGTTTGCCACCCATTACCACGAGCTGACGGAGCTGGAAAACACCCTGCCCGGCACGGTGAACTGCAGCATTGCCGTGAAGACCCGGGGAGAGGAAATCATCTTTCTGCGCAAGATTTTGCCCGGTGGGGCGGACCGGAGCTACGGCATTGAGGTGGCGAAGCTGGCGGGCCTGCCGGACAAGGTGCTCCAGCGGGCCCGGCAGGTGCTGAACCAACTGGAGTCCGAAAACGGCGTGCCCCGGGCCGCGCCCCGGCAGGAGACGGCGGAAGAACAGGTCTCCCTGGCTGTTGTGGGGGAGGAAGAGGTGCTGGAGGCCCTGCGCCGCTGCCAGCCTGATGCGCTGACGCCCTTGGAGGCTATGGGCCTTCTCTACGAGCTGAAACAAAAACTGCGTTAGGAGCGGATTGATGGCAAGGAAAAAATCCACCGGCGGCCTGACGAATCTGGAACGCTTCGGAGGAACGGTGTTTTTCGTGTTCTACCTGCTGCTGCTTCCGGTGGCGGCGGGCCCGGCCTTCCGTCTGGCAGGGGAGCTGCTGGGGCGGCGGATCAACGGGGACCTTCAGACGGTCATTTATTACTACGGCCTTTTTGCCGTGACCGTGGCCGTGTTTCACCGCCTGCTGGGGCAGACGACCCGGCGCTTTCTGGACAATCCCGGCCTGACTCTGAAAACCGCCGGAATTGGGTTTGTGGGGCTCTGCGGACTCAATGAACTGGCTTTCCGCTTAGCGGGGGCGGTGTCCCCGGTTCGGGTGAATCTGAACGATACGGCGGTGTCCGCGCAGATGTCCAGCGCGCCGCATATGACGTTGCTGATTCTGCTGTTTCTGGCCCCCTTTGTGGAGGAGGTTCTATTCCGGGGACTGGTCTTCGGCGGGCTGAAGGAGCGGAGCCGGGGCTTGGCCTATGCCGTGAGCTGCCTGCTCTTTGCGCTGCTGCACGTGTGGCAGTTTGCCCTGGTGAACCGGGACGCGGCCTATTTTCTGCTGATGGCGCAGTACATGGCCCCAGGGCTGGCGCTGGCCTGGGCCTATGACCACGCGGGAAGCCTCTGGGCCTCCATCGGCCTTCACGCCGCGGCCAACGCCCTGTCTGCCCTGCGTTATTTTACCGGATAAGCCGGATAAGAATGAGGGATTCCGTCTATGAGTTTTTTTGACACACTGTCCCAGATGCTGGTGATTCTGGGGGCAATTGCCTGCGGCTATGGGGCCAACCGCCTGGGTTATCTGGGAGGGGAGACGGACCGGAAGATCTCCAAGCTGCTGCTGAACATCACCCTGCCCGCCATGATTCTGGGCAGCGTCTCCACAGGCGATACCCTGCCGGAGACGGCCGTGGTGCTGGGGGTGCTGAAGGCGGCCATCTGGTTCTATGGCCTGGAGTTTCTGCTGGTGCTGCTGCTTCCCCGGCTTTTAGGGGGCACGCCGGGTGAACGGGGCGTCTGGCGCTATGCCCTGGCCTTTCCCAATGTGGCTTTTATCGGCTACCCGGTGTCTGTAGCCCTCTTTGGGGAGGAGGCGCTGTTCTATGGCGTGATTCTGGCGCTGCCCTTTAATCTGCTGTCCTTCACGCTGGGACCGCTGATGCTGGCGGGCGCCAAGCGCTTCAGCCTCCGCCAGGTGCTGACGCCTACGGTGGTGGCCTCTGTCCTGGGGCTGGTGCTGGCT
Organism: Oscillibacter sp.; assembly: GCA_022797935.1. Classification (GTDB taxonomy): domain Bacteria; phylum Bacillota; class Clostridia; order Oscillospirales; family Oscillospiraceae; genus Oscillibacter. Next base: position 5,034 of record JAAWLO010000039.1, read on the forward strand.
CTGGCGCGGCTGCGGCCTCCGGCCATGGTGGGGGAGACCCTGGCTTTCATTGGAGAGATTACGGTGCCGCTGTCCCTGCTGTTTGTGGGCTCCCTGCTGGCGGGGGTGTCTCCGGGACGGATGCTGCTGTCCCCCCGGCTGTGGATTCTCAGTGTCATCCGCCTGCTGCTGCTGCCGATGGCCCTGAGCGTGCTGCTGAACTGGGTGGGGGACGGCGGTCTGATTCGGGGCGTTTCCGTGGTGCAGATGGCTATGCCGGTGGCAGTGACGGGATCGCTGCTGTGCATGGAGCACGGCGGCGACGAGGCCTGCATGGCCCAGCTGACCTTTATGACCACCCTGGCCTCCATTTTGACCATTCCCATTGTGGCGGCGCTGTGCCTGTGAGCTTTGCGGAGGGAACGTTCTGGGAGTGGCGCAAGCCGTCTGCTGTCTGAGGAGAGAACTGCATGGACTTGATCTATCAAAAAGCGGCGCTGAAGGACCTGGATTTCCTGACGGAGACCCGAATCGAAGCGCTGCGGGCCGCAAACAGATTGTCCGGTGACACAGACATGGGGGAAGTGGAACGGCAGTCCCGGCGCTATTATCAAAGGGCGCTGGCGGACGGGAGCCATGTTGCCTATCTGGTGTGGGACGGAGACCGTTTTGCGGGCTGCGGCGGCGTCAGCTTCTTTCAGGTGATGCCGACCTACCGGAACCCCAGCGGGGAAAAGGCCTATATTATGAATGTGTATACAAGACCTGCGTACAGAAGAAGAGGGATTGCCGCGCAGACCCTGGACCGGTTGGTGCAGGAAGCCAGAAACCGGGGCGTCACGGCGATTTCCCTGGATTCCACCGCCATGGGGCGCCCGCTGTACGAGCAATACGGGTTTGTAAACCTGCGGGATGAAATGGAACTGCCCTTGGATTCCGCGCACCGTTCGGACGGCGCCGTATAGACGCCGGAATTCCAGGTACAAACGGGTGTAATCGCGGTTTCCGCGCTGCGGGAAAGACGGCGGAACGTCCCGGGGCGGAAAGAGAATTGGAAAGGAGGAAGCACATATGCCTGCAATTCGGCAGCTGGAACCCCATGTGGCGGACCTGATTGCTGCCGGGGAGGTGGTGGAGCGCCCGGCCAGTGTGGTGAAGGAGTTGGTGGAGAACGCCCTGGACGCGGGGAGCTCCGCCGTGGTGGTGGAGATTCGCCGGGGCGGCATGGGCTCGATCCGGGTTACGGACAACGGCTGCGGCATTCCGGCGGAGCAGCTGCCCACCGCCTTTCTCCGCCACGCCACGTCAAAGCTCCAAGGGGCGGAGGACCTGGGGAAAATCGCTACCCTGGGTTTCCGGGGGGAGGCTCTGGCGGCCATCTCCGCCGTCAGCCGGGTGGAAATCCGCACCCGCCGCCGGGAGGATGCCATGGGGGCGGTTCTGCGGCTGGAGGGCGGCGTGCCCGGGGAGACGGAGGCCGTTGGCGCGCCGGAGGGCACCACCGTTCTGGTCCGGGACCTCTTCTACAATACCCCCGCCCGGCTGAAGTTCATGAAGAAGGACAGCGCCGAGACGGCGGCGGTCAGCGGCCTGATGCAGCATCTGGCCCTGTCCCATCCGGAGGTGTCCTTCCGCCTCCTGAAGGACGGGACGGAAGTCCTCCATACGCCTGGGGATGGCCGGCTGGATTCTGCCGTTTACGCGGCTTTGGGCCGGGAGTTTGCCCGGAGTCTGGTGCCCGTGGAGGGCCGGGGCGGGGAGACGGCGGTCTCCGGCTTTGTGACCCAGCCTCTTCAGGGCCGGGGTTCCCGGGCCATGCAGGTATTTTTCGTCAACGGACGGTTCATCAAGTCCCAGCTGCTCACAGCGGCCTTGGAGGAGGGATACCGCAACCAGCTGATGAAGGGGAAATTTCCCGGCTGTGTGCTGGCGGTGACGCTGCCGGCCACGGCGGTGGATGTCAACGTCCATCCCGCGAAAACCCAGGTGAAGTTTGCCCAGGAGAAGGCCGTGTTTGACGCGGTGTATCACACGGTGCTGGATGCCCTGGCGGAACAGGGAGGTCCGGACGCCTCCGCCGTCCCGGCAGAAAAGAGCCGTCCGGCGGCCCAGGCGAAGCCCTCGTTTTTCCAAACTATGGACGCCAAGACCTTCCGGGAAGGAGGGGGCCGGCGGCCCGCCTGGAATACGGAGCGGACCGGCTCTTCGGTGAAGCTGTCGGACAGCGCCCCGGCGGTTTTTTCCCAGCCGTTTTCCCCGGCGCCGAAGCTGCGGAAGCTGGAGCCGCTGCCCTCCATAGGGGGCTGTCCGCCGTCCTCTGTGACGGGAGCCCCGCCCAAACGGGAGGAGGTCCGGCGGGAGGAACCCGCCCTGCGTCCGGCGGTTCCGGCCATTCCCCGGCAGGAGGCGGAGGTGCCGGGACAGGAAACCCTGGAACCGGAGGAGGCACCCTGGCGGATTGTGGGAGAGGTTTTGCGGACTTATATTGTCTGCGAAAGCGAAGAGGGGGCTGTGTGGCTGATTGATAAGCACGCCGCCCATGAGCGCATAAACTTTGACCGGCTGAAAGCGGCCCAGGAGCCTCCCATGCGGCAGACGCTGCTGCTTCCGGCAGTGGTGGAATTGGGAGGGGAGGACTGTGCGCTGCTGTTGGAAAACCTGCCCCTGCTGAAGGACTTTGGCTTTGCCTGCGAGGATTTCGGCGGCAGTGCGGTGCTGGTGCGGGAGGTTCCGGCGGAGATGGACGCCGGGGATATCGCCCCAACGTTGGAGGAAATTGCGGCGAAGCTGCGCAGCGGGAGGTCCCCGGCGGAGCGCCGGGAGGGTCTGCTGCATACCATGGCCTGTAAGGCCGCCATAAAGGGCGGATGGAAGACGGATCCTGCGGAGCTGCGGGTGCTGGTGGACCGTGTCCAGCGGGGGGAGGTGCGGTTCTGCCCCCACGGGCGGCCTGTGGCGGTAAAGGTTTCCAAATACCAGCTGGAAAAGATGTTTAAGCGCGCGTAGAGGGATTCTCACTGTGTGAGGGGGAGCCCTAAGCCCTGCAGGCGGACTGCCCCGGCAGGAAAGAAGCGGGGACATGGGGAAACATGGGTTTCAAATCGTTCTTCAGGAGGAATTTTGAATGATGAGCAAGGGCAGAGAGAACGACCGGTTTGCGGTTCAGTACAGACAGTCTACCATGACAACCGATACCGTTGTTCTGGTAGACCGGGAGACGGGCGTAAATTATCTGTTCTATCAGCAGGCCAGCGCCGGAGGCATGACGCCGCTTCTGAACCGGGACGGAACGCCATTGATTACCTCCGTTGGTACGGTGGATTGACATGCCTGCAAAAATCGTCTGTCTCACCGGACCGACTGCCTGCGGCAAGACCACCCTGGGCGTCCTCCTGGCAAAGAAGCTGAATGGTGAAGTTGTTTCTGCCGATTCCATGCAGATTTACCGCGGCCTGACCATTGGTACCGCTGCCCCCACGGAGGCGGAGATGGACGGCGTTCCCCATCACATGATTGCCGTTGCCAGCCCGGCGGAACCATGGTCCGCCGCCCGCTATGTGCAGGCAGTCCTTCCCATCATCGACGGGATCCTCGCCCGGGGCCGTCTGCCCATTCTGGTGGGCGGAACAGGCCTTTGGATGGAGGCGGCGGTAAAGGGCCGGGTCTTCGCCCCGGGACAGGCTGGGGGAGCTGTCCGGCGGGAGCTGGAGGGCCGTCTGGCGGCGGAGGGCATCAAGCCTCTGCTGGACCAGCTCCGGCAGGTGGACCCGGAGACCGCAGCCCGCCTCCACCCGGCGGATGAAAAACGGATTCTCCGGGCACTGGAGGTGTTTCTGGAGACGGGAACCACCATCACTGCCCACAACCGGGCGGACCAGGCCCTGCCGCCCCGGTACGGCGCCGTTTGGATTGGCCTGCGCTTCGCGGACCGGGAGGATATGAAGCAGCTGATAGACCGGAGGGTGGACGCCATGGAAGAGGCCGGTTTGCTGGAGGAGGTCCGGGCCCTTTTGGAGCGGAAGCTTCCCTCCTCCGCCACGGCCATGCAGGCCATTGGTTATAAAGAGTTTCGAGGAGTTCTGGAGGGAACTGCCACACTGGAGGAGGCCCTGGCGGAGGTAAAGCTCCGTTCCCGGCAGTATGCCAAGCGCCAGCTGACCTGGCTGCGGCGGAATCCCGCCATCCACTGGATATCGTGGGAGAAAGAGCGGGATTTTGCCTGGGCCCTCCAAGTTTCGACGGAAATTCTTGCGGCCGCAGGCGTATCCTAACAGTTGGAAGGGGGGCTTTGCCCTCCCGGAAATTTACGGCCCCCGCCCCGGCGGCGGGGGAACATAAAAAGAAAAAGGAGCAGACGATTATGCAGAATAAAGCCAACCTTCAGGACCTTTTCCTCCAAAGGGCCCGGCGGGACCGGGTTCCCGTCACCATGTTCCTGATGAACGGATTCCAGATGCGGGGGACCATCACGGGCTTCGACCCCTTTGTAGTGGTGCTGGAGAGCGAGGGACGCCAGCAGGTGATCTACAAACATGCCATCTCCACCATTGCCCCCCTACATACGGTGTCCCTGGTCCCGGAGGAGAACCGCCAGGATTCCTGACAGCTTCCCCCGCGTCAGAGAAAGATAAAGAGAGTACAATGCGATGAAAAAGAATTCCGGCGGTCTGGGCACCAGACTGCTTATGGCCGTCCTCTTTCTGGGCGTGACGGCTTATTTTGCCCTGGAGGCATTTCAATACCTGGACGATCCCCTCTCTATAACCCTGGCCTACCGCTATCAGGTGGAGAATACCCTGGAGCTGTCGGGCTACGTGGTCCGGACAGAGCGGGTTCTGCCGGATGATGACGCCGGAGGCCTGCTCCGCATCCAGCGGGGAGAGGGCGAGCGGGTGGCCGCAGGCGGCGTGGTGGCGGCGGTATATGCCGGCCAGGAGTCCCTGGGCCGCCAGATGGAAATGGACGCCCTGGAGAGCCGGGTGGAGCAGCTGGAATACGCCAAGAACCTCTCCCTGGAGCTGGAGACCTCCCGCAAGCTGGACGCCCAGATTGCCCAGAATCTGCTGGAATACCGCCAGTATCTGACGGCGGACAGGCTCTATGACGCCCAAAGCACCTCCCTGGAGCTTCGGGCCCTGGTGCTCAAGCGGGATTTCGGTTCTCTGGAGGGGGTGGATTTGGACCTCCAGCTTCAGGAGCTGGGGGCCCAGCTGCTGGCGCTGCGCTCCCAGGCGGAGGGCACGGTCCGCCGCATCACAGCCCCGGAATCAGGGCTGTACTCCGCAGAGACGGATGGCTATGAATCCGTACTGACGCCGGAGACGCTGAAGGACATGACGCCCTCCCAGTTTGCCGCCTTATCGCCGGAGGGGGCCATGTCCCAGGTGGGAAAGCTGGTGCTGGGAGACGAGTGGTATTACGCTGCGGTGATCTCTGCCAACGAGGCCTCGTTTCTCCAGGAACAGGAAGCCGCCCTGAGACGGGAGAAGGAGACACTGCATCTGCGTTTTGCCAGCGGCGTGAACCGGGATCTGCCGGTGACCCTGGAGAGTCTGGGACCCCGGGAGAATGGCCGGGTGGTGGCGGTATTCCGGGGAAAGACTTACCTGCAGGATTTGACCTTGCTGCGCCAGCAGAGGGCGGAGGTGCTTTACGGGGCCACCGCCGGCATTCGGGTCCCCAAGGAGTCCCTGCGGGCGGAACGGGCGGTTTTGGGAGAGAATGGAAACCTTCAGACGGAGAATGTCTCCGGCGTCTACTGCATGGTGGGACGGTCGGCCCGCTTCAAGCCGGTGGAAGTGCTCTATAGCGGGGACAGCTTTGTCCTGGTCCGCTCCACGGCGGAGAAGGAGGACGACCGCCTGCGGCCCGGGGAGGAGATCATTCTCTCCGCCCGGGGACTGTATGACGGAAAGGTACTGCGGTAAAATGCTCCCGGGATTCGCGGGAGCGAACAGACAGAAAGGAGTCGGATGGAGATGTCCATAGCCGAAAACATTGCCCGTATCCGGGAGAATATTGCCGCTGCCGCCCGGGAGGCGGGCCGGGACCCGGGGGAGATTCTTCTGGTGGGGGCCAGCAAGATGAACGGCGCCGCCGCCTGCCGGGAGGCCATTGCCGCCGGGATTGACGCCCTGGGAGAAAACCGGGTTCAGGAGATGACCGCCAAACTCCAGGAGAACGCCTATGCGGGCGCGCCCCTCCACTTCATCGGCCATCTCCAGCGGAACAAGGTGAAGCAGGTCGTGGGGAAGGCAGACCTCATCCAGTCCGTGGGTTCCCTGGAGCTGCTGGATGAGATCGAGAAAACGGCCGCCCGTTTGGGTATGACCCAGGACGTCCTCCTGGAGGTAAACATAGGTCAGGAGACGGCGAAAAGCGGTTTTTTCCCGGCGCAGATGCTGGCGGGAGCGGAAGCGGCCCTGTCCCGGGAGCATATTCGGGTGCTGGGATTGATGGCCATTCCCCCGGCGGAGGCGGACCGGGAGACAAATTTGCGTTATTTTGACAAAATTCGGGCTATTTTTATTGACATGGATGAAAAAGTGTTCCATAATAAACTTCAGTACTTATCCATGGGAATGAGCGGCGACTATGCAGACGCAATCCGCGCGGGGGCGACCATGGTCCGCATAGGAACCGCCGTGTTTGGCAGCCGCCATTATACAGAAGAGTAACCGGTGTTCCGCCGGCAGGGAGGTATGAGATGAGCATATTGGACGAGTTGAAAAAGTTGACCCATCCCTATGGTGACGAGGACGGAGAATTTGACGACGGTTTTGATGACGAGCCCCGGGGCGACGAATTCAGTGACCGCCGGCTGAAGATGGATGACCGCCGCAGCAAGGTGGTGAACATCCACGCCACTACGCAGCTGAAGGTGGTGCTGGTGAAGCCGGAGCGTTTTGAGAATGCGGCGGAAATTGCCGACCAGCTGAAGGACAAGCGGACGGTGGTGCTGAACCTGGAAAAAACCAACAAGGATATTGCCCGGCGGCTGATTGACTTTTTGTCTGGCGTGGCCTATGCCGGAGAGGGAAAAATCAAGAAGGTGGCCGCCAATACTTACATCATTACCCCCTACCATGTGGATATTGAGGGTGGGGAGCTGATCGACGAGCTGGAGAACAACGGCCTGTATTGGAAAGGATAACCGCTATGCTGACGCCACAGGATGTTTCTGGCCGCTCGTTTACAAAAATGATGATGGGCGGATACAACATGACCATGGTCGACGAGTTTTTGGACGAGTTGACCGACGACTATACGACGCTCTACAAAGAGAATGCCGACCTGAAGGCCAAACTGAAGGTTCTGGCGGAAAAGGTAGAGGAGTACCGGGCCACGGAGGACTCCATGCGGGCCACCCTCCTCACCGCCCAGCGCCTGGCGGAATCCATTGTCAAAGAGGCGGAGGCCAAACGGGACGAGATGCTGGGGAAGGCGGAGGCCGCCGCCCGGGAGAAGCTGGAGGAATACCGCCGGGAGGCGGTGCGGTCTGACGAGCGCCTGCGCCAGGGCCAGACGGAGCTCCAGCGCTTCATCGCCGCCAGCCGGGATTTGTGCAACCAGCATCTGGAATTTCTGGAGGGCCTGCCGGGGATGCTGCTGGAGGATTTGGAGGTGGCAGAAGTGCCCGAGGAGGCGGCTCCGGCTGCCCCCGCGCCGGAGGCTGCCGCACCAGCTCCGCCTGCTCCGCCGCCTCCGGCGAAACCGCCGGCGGCAGAGGAGGCTTCCACTCCTCCGGCGGCGGAGGACTTGAGCGCCACCCGGCGGGTGAACCTCAACGAGCTGAAATTTGGTCCGAATTATCGCAGCGAGGGAAAATAAAGGGGGGAGGCCCATGACCGGCCAAAAGCCTATCATCGCCTTTCTGTATGATTTTGACAAAACGCTCTGCACCACGGATATGCAGAATTACGCCTTTATTCCCAGCCTGGGCATGACGCCGCCGGCCTTCTGGGCGGAGGCCAACAGCTTTGGCCGCCGGAACCGGATGGACGGGGTCCTGGCCTATATGTACACCATGCTCCAGGAGGCGGAGAGGCGAAGCCTGCCCTTCACCCGGGAGGATCTGGTGGAGAAAGGCCGGGAAATTGAGCTCTTTCCCGGGGTGGAGGACTGGTTTGACCGGATTGACGCCTTCGGAGAGGGCCTGGGCGTCCAGGTGGAACACTACGTGATCTCGTCGGGCCTGCGGGAGATTATCGAAGGGTCTTCCATCAGCGGGAAATTCCGGGAGATTTACGCCAGTGAGTTTTACTATGATGAAAGCGGCCGCCCCGTGTGGCCCAAGCTGGCGGTGAATTTCACGGCGAAGACCCAGTTTGTCTACCGCATCAACAAGGGGGTCCTGGACGTCTCCGACGACAAGACCCTCAACGATTCCATGCCCGATAACAGCAAGCGGGTGCCCTTTACGAACATGATTTACATGGGGGACGGCCTATCGGACGTGCCCTGCATGAAGATGATGCGGGCCTATGGCGGACAGGCGATTGCGGTGTACCAGGAGGCCAACCGGGCGGGCGTGGAAGAACTGCTGGCCCGGGGGCGGGTGGATTTCATCTTTCCCGCGGACTACCGGGTGGGGACCGGACTGGATGAGACGGTCAAAAATATCATTCGCAAGATGTCCATTGCCGATTGGCTTTGGGAGGAAAATGCCCGGCAGCGCAAACGGATGGGAGAGGATATTCTGCCCAATCAGGTGGAGCTGTTCTGACATTTGCCCCATAGGGAAATCCCCCGGATACAGGAAACCGTCCTGTATCCGGGGGATTTTTGCGGTCTGTGCGGCCCGGTTTGCCGGAGAGAGATACTTCCGCCCCTTTGCTGTTCGTGCGATTATTATATGGAAGATTGAACGGCAAAAGGTTCTATGTTATAATGAGAATGCAAATCGGAATGTTGAAATGGAGGTGGATTTTATGAAACATAAAGACAAGAAATCGATTCGGATTGCATGGAGTATGACGGCCTGGATTCTGTGCGCACTGTCATCCAGTTTTGGATATAGTTTCTTGGGCAGTATGCCTTGGTCTTTTCAAGCCAGGTTCTTGGTTGGCTTCTTATTGATGATGGCTCCGCTTTCGGTGTCTTGGCTGATTTTTGAATTATTCCGGAAAGAAAAGGGCCACACAGAAAAATAACGTTCCGTTTACCGGGCAGTTATCGATGATGGATAACTGCCCGGAATCGTTGTGCTGACGGGGGATGGCTGTGCGTTCAGCAGCACAGCGGGCGAAAGGGACGGATTATTCCGCCGTTCCGGAATGGAAGAGCTCCCGGTAGGAGGTGATATAGTATTCCGCCAGCCGCCGCAGCTCCTCCTGGTTGGGCTCGGAGGCGTCGTATACTGCCGCCGTGCGGAACCCGGCTTCCTTCGCGGTGCGCAGGGCATGAAGGGCGTCCTCGAAAACAACGGTGTCCTGCTTTGTGGAACGCAGGCGGCGGAGGGCCCGCTCATAGACTTCCGGACCCTCCCGCTTCTCCTGACCGGCTTCCCGGGTGGTAATCATTCCCCGGAAAAAGCCGTCAATTCCGGCGGTTTTCAGGGCGTCTTCCGCAAGAGAGCGGTCGGTGGCGGTGGCGACGTACATCCAGACGCCCTCCATCTTCAGCAGGGAGAGAAATTCCACCGCGCCGTCCTTGGGCCGGACGTCCTGGCGGTAAAAGCGCTGAATCTGTCCCCAGACCTCCTGTTCCAGCTCCTCGGCGGATTCCGGAAGGCCGCAGAGTTCCTTGCAGCGGGCGGCGCCCTCCAGAAGAGAGAGGCCGCTGACCTGACGGTCCAGGTCCGGCGGCGGGATAAGGCCGTGGCTGCGGACAAGCGTGGTGGCGCGGCTGCGCCACATGGGCATGGAATCCAGCAGGGTTCCGTCCATATCGAAGATGGCGCTTTGCAGTCTCATGGGCAATGGTCCTCCGTTTCGGTTAAACATTGGGATACAGCGGGAAGCAGAAAAAGGGCCGCGTTTAAAAAGCCTTCGGGCGGACCAGATTAGCGTCCGCCAGCTGCTGCAGGCTCATCAGGATGCCCAGTTTCGCGTGCTGCCAGGTGAGCCCGCCCTGGAAATATACGGCGTAGGGGGGGCGGATTGGGCCGTCGGCAGAGAGCTCAATGCTGCTGCCCTGCACAAAAGCGCCTGCCGCCATAATCACATCACTGTCATATCCCGGCATGGCCCAGGGCTCCGGCGTCACATAGCTGTCCACCGGCGCGGCGGCCTGGATACCCTTGCAGAAGGCCACCATGGCCTCCCGGCTTCCCAGGGTCACCGCCTGAATAATATCATGCCGCTCCTCCGCTGCCCCCGGCACGCAGGGGAAGCCCAGGGCCTCATACACATTCGCGGCAAAAATCGCTCCCTTCAGAGCGCCGGCCGTCACCGTAGGGGCCAGAAACAGCCCCTGGTAAAAGGCGGTCATCAGCCCCAGGTTGGCGCCCACCTCCTGCCCCAGGCCGGGGGCGGAGAGCCGGTAGGCGCAGCGTTCCACGCAGTCTGCCGTGCCGCAGATATACCCGCCGATGGGGGCCAGGCCGCCACCGGGGTTTTTGATGAGACTGCCTACCACCATGTCTGCCCCTACGTCTGAGGGCTCCCGGGTCTCAACAAATTCACCGTAACAGTTGTCCACCATTACCTTCAAATCCGGCTTCACCGATTTACAGAAGGCGGTCAGTTCCCCAATCTGGGCTACGGAGAAGGTGGGGCGGGTGGCGTAGCCCTTGGAGCGCTGGATGGTGACCAGTTTTGTCCGGGGGTTGATCTTTTGGCGGATGGCCTCGTAATCAAAGCCGCCGTCCGGCAGCAGGCCGGCCTGCTGGTAGGTAACGCCGTATTCCCGCAAGGAGCACTTGCTGGGCCGGATGCCAATGACCTCCTCCAGGGTATCGTAAGGAGCGCCCACCGGGGAGAGCAGCTCGTCCCCCGGGAGAAGGTTTGCCGAGAGCGCCACGGTGAGCGCGTGGGTGCCGCAGGTGATCTGGGGCCGGACCAGGGCTGCTTCCGTGTGGAAGACGTCCGCGTAGACCCGCTCCAGATTGTCCCGGCCCTCGTCGTTGTAGCCATAGCCGCTGGTGGCGGCGAAGTGGGTGGCGTTGACCCGGTTTTTCTGCATGGCTTTCAGAACCTTGGCCTGGTTGTACTCCGCTGTCTGGTCTATGGCAGAAAAACGCTCCCGCAGGCCGGAGAGAATTTTTTCGCCATAGGCATATACCTGGGGGCTGATTCCCAGGTCCTGATACAGGGCTTCTAAATCCATCATGCGCCTCCTTTATTCCGCCGCCGGAGCGCTGTGGGCCAGGAGGAAGGCCTCCAGGGCCTCTACCGTGGGAACCACCGCCACGGCGCCGGCCTCCTCCAGCTCGCCCGGAGGCGCGTAGCCGAAGAATTCCACACCCACGCAATCCAGCCCGCAGGCCCGGGCTCCCGCTACGTCAAATTTCCGGTCGCCCACCATCAAAGCCTCCGCCGCGCCCGGGGCAAGCCCCAGCTGCCGCAGAGCCTCCCGAATCACATCTTCCTTGCTCCAGTCCCCGTGGGGCGGGCTGCCCACCAGGGCGGAGAGATGGGGCGTGAAGCCATAGCGCTGGCAGATGGAGACGCAGAGGTTCTCCGGCTTGGAGGAGGCAAGAGCCAGCACAAAGCCCCGCTTTCGCAGGCGCTCCATCAGCTCTGCCGCGCCGGGGGCCGGCCGGTTTTCATATTGCCCAATGGGCTCGTAGCGCAGGCGGAAGCGTTCCACAGCCTCCGCTGCCTTCTCCGGGCTGTAGCCGCAGAAGCGGATGAAAGAGTCCTGTAAGGGCGGGCCAATGAAGCGCAGCAGGGTTTCCTCCGGCAGGGGCGGGTCGCCATAGCCCGCGAGAACCGCCTTGGTACAGTTGACAATCCCCTCCCGGGAATCCGTCAGGGTGCCATCCAGGTCAAATAAGATGTAACGGTACATTTCAGTCCTCCTCACAAAATTGGGGAACGATAACGCCGGAGAGGCCGCGGTCCATCCAATGGACGGGGCCCGGCAGGCGGCGGACAGAACCGGCGGGCCACAGGGACAGGAAGTCCTCCACACCCGCCACATTCGGCAGGCCGTAAGGGGCGTGGCGGTAGTGCATGGGAATGACACAGGCGGGCTTCAGGGCTTCGCAGACGGCCTGGGCCTCCGCCGCGTCCACGGTGTACACGCCGCCCACAGGAATCAGCAGCAAGAGGACCGATGGCCTCCGCCTGTTCCGCCAGGAGCTGGTGTCCCAGGTCCCCCAGGTGGGCTATCGTGAAACCGCCTGCGGAGAGGATGTGGACGGTGTTGGTTCCCCGGAGGGCGCCACCCTGGCCGTCATGGAAGGTTTCTACGGTGCGGATGGTAAACGGGCAGGGGCCGTCAAAGGGGACGGTTTCCGCCTGCTCCACGGCGTTGTGGTCAAAATGGCTGTGGCTGCACAAAATTTTGTGGACCTGGAGACAGGCTTCCTGGTCCATGGAGATCCGGTTGTGTAGCGCCAAGGTGCGGAAGCCTTCGGACTTTCGGCGGGAACGGGCGGTCTGAACGGCGGCCCGGGCGGCGGTCTCCGCCAGGGGAGGATAGCCCTCCACGCCGGTGTAAGGGTCCAGCAGAATCCGATAGCCGTCCTGTTCCGCCAGGAAGCAGGAGTGGCCCAGCCAGGTGAGCGTCAAATCATTGTCCTCCTCATTCATCTTGATAGCAAGGGATGTAACGCAATATCAAGGAGTGTCCTCCACACAGAAATTAAAAAAGGGGGGCGGACCGGTGTCCGCCCCTTTAGTATATCAGTCTTTCGGCTGTTTGTCATCCGGGTTTTTGACGGTTTTCTTCCTCTGGAAGAAGCCCTTTTCCGTTCCGTCCGTCCGCCGTTTGGACGCCCGCAGGAGCAGAAGCAGTATGAGAGCCAGAACCACCAGGCCCGGCCAGCTGTAGGCCAGGAAGATGGCCAGCCCTTCCAGGAAGGTAAGGAAATTGTCCCAGCCGCCGGAGAAGGCGTTGCCCAGGCGGCTTGCGAAGGTGGGCGGCGTCTCCTCCACCGTGGACAGGCGGATGACTTCCCGGATGCGGAGCTCTACGGTGGAGAAGTCCACCAGGGAGTCGTAATGCCGCAGGGAACCGGTGAGCTGCTCGATCTCCAGCTCCGTTTCGGCGATGGCGCTCTCCAGGGTAATGATGTCCTCCATGTTTTCCGCCCGGGCCAGCAGGGCCTGGAGCCGCTCCATCTTGGTCCGCTGGGTGGTGAGGCGGCTCTCCGTGTCGTAGTACATTTCGCTGATGTTGTCGGAGCGGATCTCCTGACTGGTCACGTGGCCAATCTCGCCCACGGCCCGCAGAAAGTCTCTGAACCGAGAGGCGGGGATACGGGCGGTGTAGCTTCCGGAACGGCTGCCATTGCCATAGCTTCCGGTGGAGGCATACTCCAGATAGCCGCCCAGGCTTTCCACCAGGGCTTCCAGAGAGGCGGCGCAGGCGTCGAAATCCATGGTTTCTGCCTCCACATTGGCGGTGTAGACCATCTTGGCGTGGAGCAGGCGGTTTTCCGTACTGCCGGAGTCATCTTCGGAGCCAGAACCGGAGGGAGCGTCCGTAAGGGCTTCGTAGTCCCAGCCCCACTGGCCGCCATCGGCCGGCGGGGTCTCGTTGTAAAAATACTCGCTGTCCGCGCTGTCCGCGGCGGCACTGGAAGAGCCGCTCCCGCCTGCGCCGCCGCAGGCGGTGAGGGTCAGGGCAGCCAGCAGGGCCGTGAGAAACAGGGCAAGTCCTCTTTTCATCCGTATATCCTCCTTTTTCCGCCCCATCTTCCATAGGGGCTTTCTCTTTTATAGCCAGCGCAGTTGAAAAAATCCCGTGGGTTCTGTTCAACGAACCGCAAAGCGGCTGTCTGCGCATGGCTTCCCAGGAACCGCCGGTTGAAAAAGAGTGGGTACTCCTTTTCAACTGCGTTAACTATATAGACGAATTTCAAAGGGGAAAGGTTCCGGTGTCTTTGGAAAGATCAGTCCATCCGGGTCTCCCAGACCGCTGCCCGGCTGGCCTCGAAGCACAGGCGAATCTGTTCTTCCGTGTTTTTCTCCTCCGCCAGAGGAGGCAGGGCCTCCAGGGGAAAGTAAGCGCTGGCGGTGGTTTCGATATTGGGCTGAAATTCCCCTCCGGCCAGAGCGCAGAGAACGAAAATTTTACAGACCTTCCAGGCATAAACAGGCCGGTTGTGCTTCTCCCGGTCCTGGATGGCGATAACCCGCTGGGGAATCACCTCCAGACCGGCCTCCTCCCGGACCTCCTTGACCACGTTTTCCAGGACGGAGACATTCACGTCCACCCATCCGCCGGGCAGGGACCAGCGTCCGGTGTTCTCCTGAACCAGCAAAATGTTTCCGTCCTGGAAAACAGCGGCCCGGGTATCCAGTTTTGGGGTCTGGTAACCGGTTTCGGAGCAGAAGAGGTCTTTCACCTTCTCCAAGGACAGGCCGGTTTTGCGGGCCATCATCTTGGCGGCAATGTCCCGCACCTGCTGGAAGCGCTCGCGGTCAAAGGGATCTTTGGAGTATTGCAGGCCCGCCTGGGCCAGAGCCTGGAGTTCTACTGCCCAGTCCAGCCAGGGATTGATTTGTTCATTCATGCAGCCGCCTCCCTTTCAAATGTAAAAAGACGGGACTCCGCTTCCGAAGCCCCGTTGAATTCTGATTACGCCACTGCCGAGAAGGGGGTCCGTGTCTTCTGGTCCTCCTGATTTTTCTGCTGCTGGGCGTTGTTGTCGGTATCCGCCTTGGTGACGGTGCGGGTGGTGCCGCCGGAGACAAAGGATTTGCCGCACTCCGGGCAGATTTCCGTGTGCATGGTCACCGACTGGCTGACGACCTTCCGGCCCTCCCGGCCGGCCTTGGCCTGCTCCCGGTAGACGTGTTCCATCTCATGACCCCGGACGGCGGAGGCCGCCTGTTCCGGCTTGATGTTGGTAGGGGTCTGATAGGAGACGCCCATGTCGTCAGACCCGTCCTGGTACTTTCGTTCCTCGCAGGTCTTGCATTCGCCCTCCTCCAGGGCTTTCTGTGCGCCTTCCACACCCTGGGCGCTGTCCTTCTCCTGTCCGGGCAGGACCGCCTGGCCGGGGAGGGCGGCGGTTTCATCGGCCTTCCCTGGGAGGAGCTCCGGAATTAAAGACTCCTGCTTCTCGTCCTGGGCGCCCAGAATGGATTCCGCATTTTCGAGATCGTTCTTTGCCAGGGCATTTTCCGCCTTGTCCAGCTGGCCTTCCAGAGTGTTCAGCCGTGCCGACTGGCTGGGGGAGAGACGGCCGGGTTCCGCCGCGTTCTGCATCCGCATCCGCACGGCCATTTCCGCCGGGTCGTTTTCCATGCGCCGCGTCAGCTCCGGGATAGAGACTTCCTCCCGGGAGACGGGACGTGCCGCTTGAACTGGCTGAACCGGCGTCTCGGGGGACGCCGCCTTTTGGGCGGTCAGAACAGGGCCCTGCCGGGACTGCCGCAGGACCTGTGCATTTTGTAGATTCTGGCTTAGCCGTGCCTGATAGAAGGAAGCGGCATAGACTGCGCTGCCGCTGCCGGTACCGGTAATTCCGCCAATCATACTGCTCACCTCAATTGTTCCATTCCCGCCAGACCGGCGAGAGAAGCTTTCAGGTTCAGTATAGCAGATTATTTCCAAACTGCAAGCTCTTTTTTCCCTTTTCAGGAAAAGAGTTTCCGGCGAAAGGATTCAAAATTTCTGTCAAGGCGGACGGCTGTAAGAACATGGTATTTTTTGAGAGCGGCGCCGGTTGGAAAGTTTTTTTCGTTTCCTCAGCGAAAGGAGTGGGACGGGAAAACTTTGGTGCCCTATGCGTTGGGGATGTCAAGTCAAAAGTTGCACGAATTATACCTGTTTTTTTCTCCGCAGGCTTGTCTTGCTTTTCTCCGCCGGGAAAGATACAATAGCGGGCAGATGTTTTTACATTCCAAATTTTTGAATTGGAGGCTGCGGAATTGTCGAATGTGAATGAGATGCCCCTGTGGGACGAGCGTGGAGAACTGCGGCGGGGCTGCACGGTGCGGGAGGCGCTGACCTGGATGACTTGCTTTGGCGGACGAACGGCCGGGGAGCTGGTCTGCATCAATGGCGTTGGTTACAAAATAGGGAAGCTCCTCTATGGGCCGGAGAGGCCTGCGGTGGCAGATCAGCCGATTGCCAGGGTTTGCGATGGGTATTACAGACAGTTGAATTTCAGCGTTTGATTACGCTTGAAGAAGCGGTGCTTGCCCTGACGGGCGGGGGAATGGCAGCCAGGATGCTGGCTGGATCCATGCAGCACCGTCGCGGCGGGAGGATTCCCGGCCCCTGCCGGGGCCGCCAATC
>JAAWLO010000040.1 GCA_022797935.1 Oscillibacter sp.
CAAAGGAACGGAGCGGAGTCCTCGCCGGAGGCGGGGACGGAGTGGAGTGGATTTCGCCCCGACGACGGGCCGTGCACGGTCCAAAAGAGAAAAACCGCTAAGACTGAACATACGGGGGATTCCAATACGGGGGTGCGCCGGGAGTCACCGAGCGGTCCTGTCTATATATCTGCCCGCGACGGGGGTGCTGTACTGCTTTGCGGCGGGGGATGTGGGCGTCATGCATCTGTCTCCCGCATTTTTAGGGAGCTTGTTGGAGACTCGTCTTCTCCTGATTTTCGGGTAGACCGCCTTCCTTCGCTGGGGGGTGTGATTGCTCCCGCTTTTTCCTTTATTCGTCCAGGTCAATCGATATGTGATCCGTCCCGTGTTCGTCAAATTCGTCTAAATATGTGTCGATCCGCTCCATCAGCGCTCCATAATTCTCCCGCGTCAGCGGTTCCCCATCTAAATCCCGAAGCGCCAGCTCCTCTGCCAATATCTCATAGAACACAATGTCCTCATAGTTCTCGATCGCTTCGTGTATCCCCCCGTTCGCAAATGCCCGCGATGGAATCAGTTCCCCTTGATACACCTCGACCAGCTTGCTCATATTGTGCCGGAGACAATGGGAAAATACCAGACTCTCTACTTGGTCATACTCCTGTATGCGGTCATCCTCTCGGGTGGAGTTGAGCACCCAGTTCCCTATGTAAACCAAATCCAGCAGATACCGGTACTGCTGCTCCGTTAATTCCAGTTTCATGAACAGGCCCTCCTTACTCAGCCGATTTTCTGCCTCTCTTCGACCCGCCGGCCCGGCGCAGTCAATAGATAGTTTGATTATAGCAGAGCCCTCGGAAAAATTCCACATAAAAAAGAGGGAAAAAAGACTAAAATCTGTCTTGCGGCCAAGAGCCTCTCATAGTATAATACATAATTCAGAGCGATTCACACCTCCGCGTAAAAAAGGAGTGACGGCTTATGGATACACGCCCCATCGGCGTCTTCGACTCTGGTCTCGGCGGCCTTACCGCCGTGCAGGCCCTGCGGCGGATTCTGCCGGAAGAAAACCTCATTTACTTCGGCGACACCGCCAGAGTTCCCTACGGAGGACGCTCCAGAGAGACCCTCCTCAAATACGCCCGTCAGGATCTCCGCTTTCTCCGGTCCTTCGACCTCAAGGCGGTCGTCATTGCCTGCGGCACCGTCTCCACCACGTCCCTGGACACCCTTCAGAAAGAAAACGACCTGCCCCTTGTCGGCGTAGTGGAACCCACCTGCCGCCGGGCCCTGGCCATGACGAAAAACCGCCGCGTCGGCCTGATCGCCACCCTGGCCTCTGTCCGGTCCGGCGCCTACGAGGCCCTGCTGCGAACGCTGGACCCCGCCGTGGAGGCCTTTGCCCAGCCCTGCCCCCTGTTCGTTCCCCTGGTGGAAAACGGCCGCTTCCGCCCTGGAGATATCGTCATTGAAACCGTGGCCCGGGAATATCTGGCCCCTCTGCTGCGCAAGGACGTGGACACCCTCATTCTGGGCTGCACCCACTACCCCCTGCTGGAAGAGGTTCTTTCCGCCATCTGCGGCCCCGGCGTCACTCTGGTCTCCGCCGGGGAGGAGTCCGCCTTTGAACTCAAGCGCCTTCTCACCGCCCAGGGACTCCGGACGCCGCCGGACCGGCAGGGCTCAGCGGAATTTTATGTCAGCGACCGGGCGGAGGACTTTGAAGGCGTGGCCTCCCTCTTCCTGGGAGAGGATATTCATCACATGGCACGGAGGGTTGACATTGATCAATATTAAGACAAACGAACTGCCTGTGCTTATGACCATTCGGTCAGAACAGCACTTTGAGGACATGGAGCCGGACAGCATCGAACTCATGACCGAGGGAACGCTCTCCCTCACCGGCAGCGGCGGCATCCTCCTCACCTACCAGGAGAGCGAGCTCACCGGCCTGGAAGGCACCACCACCTCCTTCGAAATCTGTGGACCCCAGGTCATCCTCAGCCGGACCGGAAGCGTAAATTCCCAGATGGTATTTGAGGAGGGACGTCAGCACACCTCCCTTTACGAGACTCCTTTCGGCGAGCTGGCTGTTGACATTCAGACCAGCCGCCTGCGGCACAACCTGACGGAGCAGGGCGGATTGATGGACCTGCGCTATTCCATCTCCGTGGACCACTCCGTCACCGGGCGGAACGCCTTCAAGATTCGCGTCCGGCGGAAAGCCGACGCCTGAAAGAAAGAGGTTTTACCAATGAGCAATCTGCTTCAGCAAGCGAAGGACCAGGCCGCCGGCCTGGCAATGGCGGCCTACCGGGCCGCGGCGGCGGACGGAACCCTTCCCCAGGCCGACGTGCACACCGCCCCGGTAGAAATTCCCCGGGACGCCGCTAACGGCGATCTCACCACCACCTTTGCCCTGGCGGCCTCCAAGGCCTTGCGCCAGCCTCCCAGAGCCATTGCGCAGGCCCTGCTGGACCACATGGATTTGACGGGAACCTGCTTTGCCTCCGCCGAGATTGCCGGCCCCGGCTTCCTGAATTTCCGCCTGGGCCAGGGCTGGTATACGGCGGTCTGCGCCGCCGTGGAGCAGGAAGGGGCCGGCTACGGCCGGTCTGACGGACTGAAGGGACAAAAAATCATGGTGGAGTTTGTCTCTGCCAACCCCACCGGACCCATGCACATGGGCAACGCCCGGGGCGGCGTCCTGGGGGACACGCTGGCCTCCGTGCTGGCCGCCTGCGGGGCAGAGGTCAGCCGGGAATTCTATGTCAACGACGCCGGACATCAGATTGACAAGTTCGCCCGCTCCATCTATGCCCGCTGCATGCAGCTCACCTATGGAGAGGCGGAATACCCCTTCCCGGAGGACGGTTACCAGGGCAGCGACATCCGGGAACTGGCCCAGGGCTTCCTGGCCCAGGCCGGGGATTTCCCGGGCACGGCCCGGGAGGAGGTCTGGATGGCGGCCATGGCGGAATATGGCTTGTCCGTGAACCTGCCCAAGATGAAGGCAGACCTTCAGCGGTACAAAATCAACTATGACACCTGGTTTTATGAGTCCAGTCTTCACAGCAGCGGCGCGGTGGCGGAAACGGCGGAGCTCCTGACCCGGGCCGGATGGACCTATGAGAAAGAGGGCGCCCTGTGGCTGAAAACCGCGGAGATCATGCGGGAAAACCTCCGCAAAGCAGGAAAAAAGGAGAAGGATATCGAAAAGCTGGACCTGAAGGACGACGTGCTCCGCCGGGCCAATGGCTTTTACACCTACTTCGCCGCCGACATCGCCTACCATCGCAACAAATTTGAAACCCGGGGCTTTGACCGGGTCATCAACATCTGGGGCGCGGACCACCACGGCCACGTAGCCCGCCTGAAAGGCGCCCTGGATGCCCTGGGACTGGACGGCTCCGGAAAGCTGGACATTGTCCTGATGCAGCTGGTGAAGCTGCTGCGGGACGGCGAGCTGGTGAAGATGAGCAAGCGCACCGGCAAGGCCATTTCCCTCTCCGACCTGCTGGATGAAATCCCTGTGGACGCTGCCCGGTGGTTCTTCAATGCCAAGCCGGACACGCAGATGGATTTTGACTTGGGGCTGGCCGTCCGGGAGGACTCCGAGAACCCCATCTACTATGTGGAGTATGCCCATGCCCGTATCTGCTCCCTGGTGGAGAAGCTGGCCCAGGAAGGGCTGGCGGTTCCCGCCCCGGGCACAGCGGATTTGAGCCTGCTGACGGCGGAGGCAGAACAAGTCCTCATCAAGCAGCTGGCCCTCTGGCCGGACACCATCCGTATGGCGGCAAAGGCCTACGACCCCTCCCATGTGAACCGGTATCTGCTGGAGCTGGCGGGCTGTTTCCACCGCTTCTACACGGCCTGTCACATCCGGGAGGAAGCGCCCGCCCTAGCCTCCGCCCGGCTGCGCCTGGCGGAGGACGCCCGGATTGTGCTGAAAAACGGTCTGGCCCTTATCGGTGTAGACGCGCCGGAACACATGTAACCGAAGCGTTCTGCCCACTCAGAAGACAATCCCCTCCGGACCAAATCCGGACCGAGCAAAAAGGACCGCCTTCGGGCGGTCCTTTGGTCTTCCGTCTTCAGTTCCGCAGGCTGTGCAGCGGCGCGGGAATCCGTCCCCCCCGGGCGATGAAGGCTGCGGAGGATTCCGGATGCACCGGCATCACCGGAGCGCTGCCCAGCAGCCCGCCCATCTCAATGGTTCCCCCCACGTCTTTTCCCGGCGCAGGGAGAATGCGCACAGCGGTGGTCTTGTTGTTTACCATGCCAATGGCCGCCTCGTCGGCGATAATGGCGGAGATGGTTTCCGCCGGCGTATTTCCGGGAATGGCAATCATATCCAAACCCACGGAACAGACGCAGGTCATCGCCTCCAGCTTATCCAGGCAGAGGGTTCCCCGCCGGGCGGCGGCAATCATGCCCTCGTCCTCGCTGACAGGAATAAAGGCCCCGGAGAGCCCGCCCACACTGGAGGAGGCCATAACGCCGCCTTTCTTTACCGCGTCGTTCAGCAGCGCCAGAGCGGCGGTGGTGCCGTGGGTGCCGCAGACCTCCAGGCCCATTTCCTCCAGAATCCGGGCTACGCTGTCCCCAACCGCCGGTGTCGGGGCTAAACTCAGGTCCACAATGCCAAAGGGGGTATGAAGCCGCCGGCTGGCCTCCTGGGCCACCAGCTGACCCATCCGGGTCACCCGAAAAGCGGTCTTCTTGATGGTCTCCGCTGCCACGTCCAGAGGCTGGCCCTTTACGGCCTGGAGGGCGTGGTACACAACACCGGGGCCGGAGACCCCCACGTTGATTACCTTTTCCGCTTCACCGGCGCCGTGGAAGGCTCCGGCCATGAAGGGATTGTCCTCCACGGCGTTGCAGAACACCACCAGCTTCGCGCAGCCCAGACCGTCCCGGTCCGCTGTGGCGGCGGCGGTCTCCTTGATGATGCAGCCCATGATGGCCACCGCGTCCATGTTGATGCCCGCCCGGGTAGAACCCACGCTGACGGAGGAACACACCAGCTCTGTCCGGGACAGGGCCTCCGGGATGGACCGGAGGAGAGCGGCGTCCGCGCGGGTCATCCCCTTCTGAACCAGAGCGGAGTAGCCGCCGATAAAGTTGACACCGCAGGTTCGGGCCGCTCGGTCCAGGGCCAGGGCGAAGGGCACGCAGTCCTCGGTTTCGCTGGCGGCGACCACCAAGGCCATGGGCGTGACCGAGATGCGCTTGTTGACAATGGGGATGCCGAACTCGTCCTCGATGTCCTGGCCGGTTTTCACCAGATTTTCCGCGCAGCGGCAGATTTTGTCGTAGACCTTCTGGCAGGCATGCTTGGGATCCGGGTCACAGCAGGAGAGGAGGGAGATCCCCATGGTGATGGTGCGGATATCCAGGTGCTGCTGGTCGATCATTTCAATGGTGGAGAGAATTTCCTTTTGATTCAGCATAGGGTCCCTCCTTTAAATGCTGTGCATGGCATCGAAGATTTCCTCCCGCTGGATGCGGATGGAGAGGCCCATTTCGTCGCCCAAAGCGTTCAGGGCCTTGCCCAGCTCCCCGAAGGCGGCGGTGGAGGCGCTGACGTCCACCGCCATCACCATGGTGAAGGCTCCTTGGAGAATGGTCTGGGAGATGTCCAAAATGTTGACATTGTAGCTGGCCAGCCGGTTGCAGACGGCAGCAATGATGCCGACCTTGTCCTGGCCGAGGACGGTGACGATTGCGTTCATACAGTCTCCTTTTTTCCCCGAAAGGGGGACGTATTTCTTGCTCCCGCAAAGGGAGTCTGTGCTTTCCCGAAGGGGGGACAGGTTTTCACTCCGCTTTTGGGCCTGTTCTCTTGGCTTTTCCCGCCCAGACGGCCGGAGGGTGCAAAGGCGAAGCGGAAGAATCGGGACGCGCCCCGTGGGCGCGCCCTCTTTTTACTGGTGGTCTCTGCGGAACCGGATGGTTTTACAGCGCGTCGAAGAATTTATCGTGGATCGCCCGCACCGCCCGATTTACGTCGTTTTCGTCCAGAAGAACCGATACCCGAATCTCTGACGTATTGATCATCTGAATGTTTATCCCGGCTTCAAACAGCGCCTCAAACATCTTCGCCGCGACGCCGCAGTTGCTCATCAGGCCCGCGCCGACAATCGACACCTTGCCGATGTGGTCGTCCGATTCAATGTGGTCAAACCGCAGCGCGTCCTTGTGCTCATTCAGAATTCCTTCCGCTTCCACCTGGTCCTGCTTATGGATGGTAAAGGTGATATCCTTCGTGTCCTCCCGGCCAATGGACTGCAAAATCACGTCCACATTGATATTATGCTTGCTCAGCAGGTCAAACACCTGGAAGGCAACACCAGGATTATGCTGAAGACCCACCAGAGCAATCCGCGCAATGCTCGTGTCCTTCGCAACTCCGGCGATATTTGTCTTTTCCACTTTCGTAACCTCCTTGACTTTCGTGCCCGGCTTGCGCTCCAGACTGGACACGACTTCCAAATTTACCCGGAATTTCTTCGCCAGCTCCACGCTGCGGTTGTGCAGCACCTGCGCTCCCTGGCTGGCCAGCTCCAGCATCTCGTCATATGTGATTTCCGGCAGTTTCTGCGCCGTAGGCACAATCCGCGGGTCCGCTGTATAAACCCCATCCACATCCGTATAAATCTGGCACAGATTCGCCCGGAACGCCGCCGCCAGCGCCACCGCACTGGTATCCGAGCCGCCCCGGCCCAGGGTTGTGACATCGGCGTTGCGGTCCACGCCCTGGAACCCTGTCACCAGTACAATCCGGTGCTGGTCCAGTTCCATCTGCACCCGCTCCGGGTCAATCCGCTTAATCCGCGCATCCGCGTGAACCGACGTGGACTGAATGCCCACCTGCCACGCCGCCAGGGACACGCAGGGCAGGCCCATGGCCTCCAGCGCCATAGCGCACAGGGACACTGAAATCTGTTCCCCCGTGGCCAGCAGCATATCCATCTCCCGCTTGGACGCCCGGGGATTGATCTCCTGGGCCTTGGCAATCAGGTCGTCCGTCGTATCCCCCTGGGCAGAGAGAACAACGATGACGTCGTTTCCTTTTAAGTAAGTCTCCGCGATAATCCGCGCGACATTCTGGATGCGTTCCGCGTCCCTCACCGAGCTGCCGCCGAATTTCTGTACAATTAAATTCATATGCTCCCATACCTTCTTTGCTTCAAATCAAATCCGCTCCCCTCCATCATACGCCGGGAACGGCAGGTTGCCTCAATCCAGCACCCGCATACACGCCAGCACATTCAGCTGGCGGGACTGCCGGACGGCGTCCTGGCCGCTGAGGGGCTCGGTCAGGAAGGCGGTCTCCCCGTCCTCGCTGAGGACCTCCACCTGACCAAAGGCCATAGCCGCGTCCGTAAGGCTGCCCTCAATGCGGAAATAATGCCGGGTCTCCAACCGGGAGGGGTCCTCAAACCCCTCACTCTCCGGACTCCAGCCGATTTCCTCCCGCCGGGGGCTCTGCTGGAGGCACTCCATCACGTCCGCCACGCAGGCCGACGCCGTGGGCAGCTCTCCGGCGCCCTTGCCGTAAAACATCACGTCCCCCGTGGCGTTGCCCCGGATGACCACCGCGTTGAACACGTCCTCCACACTGGCTATGGGATTCTCCCCAGGGATGAAGTGAGGGGCCACATAGGCCGTCCGCCCTCCGCCGGGAAGGCGCACCGCCCGTCCCAGCAGTTTGATGCGGTAGCCCGCCCGCTGGGCAATTTTCACATCCCGCAGGCTCAGCTTACTGATGCCCTCCATGGGCACTGTCTCCGGCTCAATCTGCCGGCCGAAGGCCAGGTCCGCCAGGATACAGATTTTCCGGCCGGCGTCAATCCCCTCCACGTCAGCGGTGGGATCCGCCTCGGCGTACCCCTTGGCCTGGGCCTCCCGGAGTGCGTCTGAGAAAAAGGCGCCTGTCCGGACCATGCGGGTGAGAATATAATTGGTGGTGCCGTTGAGAATGCCGTAAACCTCGTCAATGCGGTTTGCCGCCATGCACTGAGTCAAAGGATGGAGCACAGGGATGCCGCCGCCTACGCTGGCCTCAAAGAGGTAGCTGACGTTCTTCCGCTGGGCCAGGGCCAGCAGCTCGCAGCCCTTCTCCGCCACCAGCTGTTTATTCGCGGTCACCACGTGCTTTCCGGCGTTCAGCGCCCGCTTCGTATATTCATAGGCCGCCTCCACGCCGCCGATGGTCTCCACCACCACACGGATATCCTCATCTTCTTCTATGCGGCGAAAATCGTCGGTCATCAGCTGGCGGTAGGGCCCGTCCTTGAAGCGGCGCACCAGAATGGCCTTCACCTGCAGGGGCTCTCCCAGTTTTCGCTCAATCTGCCGGGCATTCTCCGCCACTACCTTGGCCACACCGGTGCCCACGGTGCCCAAGCCTAAAATCGCAATCTGTATCATGAACTGTTCTCCTCGGTTTCTTCCGTCGCTGCCCGGGCCCTCAGCCCGCCAGGATCTCGAATTTCAGCACACCCGGCACCGCCAGCACGTCCCCCATCAGCTGTTCCAGGGATTCCTCCATCTGGCTGGTCTCCGCCGAGATCGTCACCGCCGCGCAGCCGTTGGTCGGAATGCTCTGGTTGATGGTGAGAATATTGGCGCCGGAGGCGGCAAACACCCCCAATACCCCGGAGAGCATCCCCGCCTCGTCCTTCAGCATGGCGTAGAACGTGATGATGTGCTCCGCCTTCATGTCATTGAAGGGCCGCACGGCGTCCTTATACTTATAGAATGCACTGCGGCTGATGCCCACCTGCCGTGTGGCCGCCCCTACGGTAGCCGCCTCTCCGGTCTGCATCATCCGCTTTGCCTCCGCTACCTTCAGGAAAATTTCCGGCAGCGCATCTGCCGCCACAATATAATATTTGATTGCTCCTGCCATTGTCTGCCTCCAACATCACCGTCCGGCGGCTAGTCCACCCATTGCGGTCATTTGTCCTTCCAGCATGGTAACACATTTTTGGCCTCTCCGCAACCGAAAGCGCTAAACTTTTTTTGTCGGAAACAGGGAAACTTCATAAACAGACCTCTCCCTCTATGGGCAATCTGCCGGAAACCCTTTGGCAAGGGCCGCCGCGAGGAAATTTTCACCAATTTGCAGCAAGGGCTTGCCAGCGGCGGGAAAATATCTTAAAATAGAGGGCAGAACGCTGCGGGGGCTCTCCCCCGCCGGCAGCATGAATGGAAAGCTGAGGTGTGCGCTATGAAAAAAAAGCTGGCCGCTGCGGCCCTGGTTCTGGCTTTGACGGCAGCCGCGGTTCCTGCCGCCGCCTTCGACGATGTGGACGACGGCCTTTACTACGCCCTCCCCATTGCCTGGGCAGTGGAACAAGGCATTACCACCGGAACCTCCGAAACCACCTTCTCCCCGGACAGCCTCTGCACCCAGGGGCAGATTCTGACCTTCCTTTGGCGGGCTGCCGGGTCTCCGGAGCCCGCGTCCCAGACCAGTTCGATTGCCGGCGTCTCCCAGCGCCTGCATTCCAAATTCTACAAGGCCATCCTCTGGGCCTCTGAGACAGGCATTCTGGAGCAGACCCGCCTCTCTCCGGACGCTCCCTGCGGGCGGGGACTGGCCATGCTTTACCTCTGGCGCTTCGCCGGAGCCCCGGAACCGGAAACTTCCGCCGCCTTTACGGATGTTGCCCCGGAGGACGTCTTTGCCCCGGCCGTGGCCTGGGCGGTGGAGCAGGGCATTACTGAGGGAACCACCGAGGCCACCTTCTCTCCGGAGGAGACCTGCACCCGGGGCCAGATCGCCGCGTTTTTGTACCGGGCGCTGAACGAACCCGCCAGCGGGGATGTGACCATCGAACCGCCGGAGGAGACAGAGGAGCCCCAGGAGCCCGAGACTCCGCCTTTGCGGGTTCTCACCTGCCGGGGCACGGCCTACTCCATGGGCCTTGACGGCAGCGAGTTCACCAATGAGACCCCCTATGAGGCCGAGGCTACCGTGGAAATCTACTCCGACCGGGAGGCGGCCTTTACCATCCAGGTTCCCTTTCCCCTATACCAGGCCTGGAGCTATTCCATCCGCTTTGAGAAGAGTGAAGATGAGGTCTATGCCTTTACCTACAATCGCTGGGATGAGGCCTTCGCCGATATGGTGAAGTGGGAGGGGCCTCAGCAGGCGTACCACTTCGTAGAGATGACCAGCCGTCCCCAGACCTTCCAGCTGGAGGCCAGCCAGGCGGAGGACGACCGCACCGGCGGTCAGGTCTTCTGGCGGGTTACCCTGCCGGAGGAGAGCAGTTTCCGCTTCCATCAGGCGGAGGCGTACACACTCAGCTGTGAGGTTCACTCAGGCTGAGGCATCGGCGCGAAAAAGGAAACGGACTGTACCGGATGGTACAGTCCGTTTTTGTTTTGTTGGAAGCGGGGGAACGGCCTTATTCCGCCGCCTGGAAAACCGCCTTCATGCCCTTGTAAGTCTCGTAGCAGTCCAGCTTTGCCACCGTCTCAAAGGGGGCGTGCATACTCAGCACCGGCACCCCGGCATCCAGGGTCGTGATATTCCGGTTCGCCATATACATGGCCACCGTTCCGCCGCCGCCGGCGTCCACCTTTCCCAACTCCGCAATCTGCCAAAGCACCCCCGCCTGGTCGAAAAGCCGCCGCACATAGGCCACCGTCTCCGCGTCGGCGTCAGAGGCTCCGGACTTGCCCCGGGCTCCGGTGTACTTGCACAGGCCGACGCCATAGTTCAGCAGGGCGCTGTTGCGCTTTTCATACACGTCGGCAAAATTGGGGTCGAAGGCCGCCGTCACGTCAGCGCTGAGGCAGAAGGATTTTTCGAAACAGGCCCGCAGAGGCACCCCTTGGGCGGTGCAAAGGTCTTCCAGGAAGGCGTCGAAGGCGGCGGACTGCATCCCCGTCACGCCGTCCGAGCCGATTTCCTCTTTGTCCGCCAGCACACAGACCGCCGTCTTGACCGGCGTCTCCGGCAAATCCAGAAGGGCCTTCAGCGCGGCGTAGGCGCAAACCCGGTCGTCGTGGCCGTAGGCCCCGATGAGGGAGCGGTCCAGGCCAATGTCACAGGCCTTCCCCGCAGGCACCGCCTCCAGCTCCGCACTGGTCAGGTCATCTTCCACCACACCGTATTTCTCATGGAGCAGCTGCATAACCGCCAGCTTCACCCGGCCAGATTCCTCCTCGCCGCCAATGGGGCGGCTGCCCAGCAGCAGGTTCAGCGTCTCGGCGGGAACCGCCTCCGACAGCGGCTTCTTGTTCTGGGCCGCTCCCAGGTGGGGCAGCAGGTCCGTAATCACCAGACGGGGCTCTCCCTCCTCCTCGCCCATGCGGACCGTCACCTTCGTGCCATCCTTCCGCACCGCCACACCATGGAGGGCCAGGGGGATGGTGACCCACTGGTATTTCCGGATGCCTCCGTAATAGTGGGTCTTGAAATAGGCCAATTCCCCATCCTCATAGAGGGGATTGGGCTTCAGGTCCAGCCGGGGGGAGTCAATGTGAGCGGCTGCCAGCTGGACGCCCTGGTCCAGGGACTTCTGTCCGATGTGGGCCAGCATCACAGCCTTGCCCCGGTTGCAGACATAGACCTTGTCACCGCTTTTCAGGGCCATGCCCCGGACATAGGGCCGGTAACCCGCCGCTTCCGCCAGGCGAAGCGTCTCCGCCGCGCAGAGCCGCTCAGTCTTGCCCACATCCAAAAAGGCCTTGTAGCCCGTGCAGTAGGCCTCCATCGCCGCCTGGTCCGCTTCGCTGAGCAGGTCATAGCCGTTTTTCTTCGTGGAGAGGAGCCGTTCTTTCAGCTCCTTGTACTGGTTCTTATCCATAGAATCTGCCTCCTGTTGATTCTGATTTTCGCCCTCAGCCGTGGCGTTTCTCCTCCATGATGGACTCAATCAGCCGCTCAAAGAACAGCCGGGACTCCTTGCGGAACTCCTCCGGGGACTCCGACGCATTGTTCAGTTCATGGCCGCACTTGCCCCGGTAGTACTCGTCCTGCTTCTGCGCGTTGATCCGCAGCCGGGCATACGCCTCCGGGATGCTGTCCCGGGCCATGATACGCTTTACCCGCAGTTCTGTAGGGGCCGTGACGGCAATGGTGCAGTCGCAGAAGCGGTCCAGACCGCTCTCAAAGAGGTTGATCGCATCAATGGCGTACAGGCCTTCGGCGGCCTGGATGCGCCGCTCCAGCTCCGGCAGGAGAAAGCGAAACACAATGGCGTTGAGCTGGTCCAGCCGCTCCCGCTTGGCGAAAACCTCCTGCCCCAGTTTTTTTCGGTTCAGCTGGCCATCGGCGGTGAAAACGCCGGGGAATTTCTCATTGATGGCATTTTTGAAGGCGTCGCTGCCGGTAAGCACCTCGTGGTACACCGCGTCGCAGTCAATCACCTTCCCTCCCAAGTCCCGCAGGGCATTGAGGGCGCTGGTCTTGCCCGCGCCGGTGCCGCCGGTGATGCCCAATACGATTCGCAGGCTGTCCGCCTCCACCACGTGGAAGCCCGCCGCCTTCTTCAGCCGGTTTCCAATGGCCAGACCCAGACCCCGGTTATCCGGGCACTGGGCGTAAATCTCCGTCACGGAGCTGCTGTCAAAGCTCCGCAGCGCCTCAAACACCCGCTGGGCCTGCAGCTGCTTGTCACTGGTGGGGCCCAGAGAGCGAACCACCTGTTTGGAAAACAGGCCGGCAAACTCCTCAAAGCAGATGACGCCGCTGCCCGGCAGCGCCCGGCGCTCAATCTCCTTGGCGGAAGCGGCGGGCGCTCCCGTCACCACGGTCACCGGGGCCTTGGGGGCATAGTGGCGGTACTTCATGCCTGGTGCGCCGGGGCGCTCCTCGGGTCCCAGGGAGACGTTCACCGCCCGGTCCACATCAATGTGGCCGATCAGCCGCTCCATATCCTCCAGCGGAAGCCCGCCGGGGCGGAGAAGCCGGGGGGGCTCGCAGGTCAGGTCCAGCACGGTGGACTCCACCCCTACCACACAGGGGCCGCCGTCCACCACCACGTCCACCCGTCCCCCTACATCCTCCAGCACATCCTGGGCGGTGGTGCAGCTGGGCCGTCCGGAAGTGTTGGCGCTGGGGGCGGCGATGGCCATACCCGCCTCCCGGATGATGGCCAGGGTAACCGGGTGGTTGGGGCAGCGGATGCCCACGGTGTCCAGTCCCGCTGTGGTGGCGTCGGGGACGCAGGGCTGGCGCTTGAGAATCAGCGTCAGGGGACCCGGCCAGAATTTTCGGGCCAGCACATAGGCCACCGGCGGAATCTCCCGGGCATACCGGGGCAGCCACTGGGGACCGGTCACATGGAGAATGAGCGGGTTGTCCTGAGGGCGGCCCTTGACCTCAAAAATGCGCTTGACGGCGTCCGCGTCCAGACCGTTGGCCCCCAGACCGTACACCGTCTCCGTGGGGATACCCACCAGTCCGCCTTCCCGGAGAATCTTGGCGGCCGCAGAGATTTTGTCCTCAATCTCCTTCTGCTGCCCCTTTGTATCCCGCAAGTCATAGTATATTGTCTGCATTGTCTCTCGCCTCTATCTCTCCGTCCGGGCTTTTGCCCGCTTTATCCTTCAAAACCATTGCGTATACAGTCCATGCCAGTGCCGTCAGACACAGCGGCAGTACCAGCAGCGCCAGGAGACCGGCCATCTCCGTGTCCTCGGCGGCGTAGGGGTTTTCCGCCGCGCCCCAGGTCTGCAGGTATTGCCTGCCCCACAGCCAGCACCGGACCAGCCAGGCCTCCAGCCCTGTGAGAAGCGCCGTCAGACACAGGCCCAAGCCCCGCGTCCATTGCCTCACGTTCCGCCGCCCTTCAGCCGTTCGGTCTGGTCTGCCGTGACCAGTGCGTCCAGCACCTCGTCCAGGCTGCCGTCCAGAAACGCCTCCAGCTTGTAGAGGGTCAGGCCAATCCGGTGGTCCGTCACCCGTCCCTGGGGGAAATTATAGGTCCGGACCCGCTCACTGCGATCCCCGCTGCCCACCTGACTCCGGCGCTCTGAGGCGGCGGCGGCGTCCCGCCTCTCCCGTTCCCGTTCGTAGAGCCGGGACCGGAGAACCTTCATCGCCTTATCCTTGTTCTTATACTGGCTCCGCTCGTCCTGACACTCCACGACCAGTCCCGTGGGCAGGTGGGTAATCCGGATGGCGGACTCCGTCTTGTTGACATGCTGTCCCCCCGCGCCGGAGGAACGGAAGGTGTCGATCTGAAGGTCCTTGGACTCGATCTCCACGTCTACCTCCTCCGCCTCCGGCAGGACTGCCACCGTGGCGGCGCTGGTGTGGATGCGTCCTCCGGATTCCGTCTCCGG
This sequence comes from Oscillibacter sp., assembly GCA_022797935.1. Lineage (GTDB taxonomy): Bacteria > Bacillota > Clostridia > Oscillospirales > Oscillospiraceae > Oscillibacter. The sequence goes on from JAAWLO010000040.1 coordinate 14,299, forward strand.
CACCCGCTGAACCCGGTGCACACCGCTCTCGAACTTCAGCCGGGAAAATACTGCCTCCCCCTCAATGAGAACGCTGCACTCCTTCACACCGCCCAGCTCCGTTTCACTGAGGCTGAGAATTTCCGCCCGCCAGCCCCGTTTCTGGGCGTACATGGTGTACATCCGCAGCAGAGACCGGGCAAACAACGCCCCCTCCTCCCCGCCGACGCCGCTCCGCAGCTCCAGAATGACATTGCGTCCATCGTTGGGGTCCCGGGGCAGAAGGAGAATCCGCAGAGCCTCTTCCAGGCGCTCTGCCTCCGCCTTGGCGGCGGCCAGCTCCTCCTGGGCCAGTTCCTTCATCTCCGGGTCTCGGAGAAGAAGCTCCGCCTCCTCCCGGCGGCGCACCGCCGCCTCCAGGGCTCCGGCGGCCTCCGCCACCGGCGTCAGCTCCTTCAGCTCCCGCTGAACCGCCTTCAGCCGTCCGCTGTCCCCGTAGACGGCAGGGTCCGCCAGCTGGGCCTCCAGGTCCTCCTGCCGGAGAATCAATTCCTTCAGTCGTTCCAGCATCGGCCGTCACTCCTGTAAAAACTCCTGGGTCTGCCGCAGGAACTCATCCCGCCAGAACTCATAGCCTACGGAGCCTGGGCGGAGGGAAACGGCGGTGCGGTGACCGCAGGGCGTGTAGCGGTCCATCTGCTCAAAGACCTCCTCGTTTTTGTCCTCGCTGCCCCGGGTGAGCAGATAGGAGGCGTTGCGCAGCTCCTTGCCGTGCTGCTTCAGAAAGCCCCGGGCCAGAGAGCTGCACCGCCCCGCCCATACCGGCGTTCCCAAGATCACCAGCCGGTAATCCGTCAGGGGAAACTTTGACTGAAACTTCACCGGCGGCACGGAACGCCGCATGGCGTCCAGTCCGCAGCGCAGCCAGCCGCCCCAGCCGCTCCGGTCCACGCCGTCCCGCAGCTCCACCAGCTCGGCCCCCAAGACCTGGGCCACCTCTTCCATGGCCGTTCGGGTGCGGCCGCTCCGGGAGTAGTAAATGCACAGCACGTTATTCCATGCCACTGGCTGTCATCTCCTTTGTAAGTCTGACCTGTCAGTCGAACAGCGCCGTCTTCACCACGGCGAAAGCCTCCCGCAGGTAATAGTTGGCGCTGAGCCACCACCAGGGCAGTTCCGCCGGAACATCCAGCGTATGCAGGCCCTGTTTCTGGGCAATCATGTGCGCCCGAAAACAGTGAAAGTCGTTGGTCACCACGGCAATCACCGCCGTTTCCAGGTCCAGACCCTGTTCTTCCAGCAGAGCCTTGGCGTACCGGAAGTTCTCCGCCGTGTTGGTGGACCGTTCCTCCAAGAGGTACCGGGCGTTCTCCGCCGCGTCCTCCGTCCAGAGGGCCCGGTGCATAGCTTCCGCCTCGGAGATGTCCTCCCCGAATCCCTGGCCCCCGGAGAGAACCACCGGCACGTCCGGGTGCTTTTCCAGGTAGACCGCCGCCGCGTCAATACGGCTTTGCAGAGCCGCCGAGGGCGTCTCCCCGTTAACCCCGGCGCCCAGAACGATGACCGCGTCCACAGGAATGGCGCTGTTGTCCGCCTCCCCCCGGAAGACGATGGCGGCTTCTATGGCGGCCAGCGCCGCCAGACCCAGGGCCAGGCCCGTGAAGAATATCCGGGCGAAGGCCTTCCCGGCCCGGGAGCGCTTCGCCCAGCGGACCGCCAGGATGCCAGCGGCCCAAACCGCCGCCGCGCCCATCAGCAGCCAGCCGGTGAAACGCATTCCGTTGGGAATCACCGCCGCCGCCAGCCCCGTCAGGGCCAGCAGGGCGATGCAGATGAAAGGGATCTTTTTTCGCATACCGTATCCTCTGAACCGGAGGCCTCACGCCTCCCCGGCCTCCTCACTGAGCCGCTCCCAGCGCAGATAGAGCTCATCCAGCTCTGCCTGAGCCGCCGACCGTTCCTCCGTCAGCTCCGTCAGCTTCTCATAATCGCAGGCGGCGGCTTCCATATCCATCTCCAGCGCGGAAATCCGCTCCTCCGCCTTGGCAATCTCCCGTTCACAGACCGTCAGCTGCCGCTTGGCATTCTGTTGGGCCCGGTTGCCCCGGACAGGGCGTTCCGCCTTCTCTTTTACAGGTTTGGGCGGCTCCGGCTTCTCCTCCTGGGCTTTCAGCTGGCGGTATTGGGTGAATCCCATGGGATAATCCGTAATGGTCTCGTTTTCCAGCTCCCAGATGCGGGTGGCAAAGCGGTTGATGAAATAGCGGTCATGGCTGACGAAGAGCAGCGCCCCGTCATAGGCCTCCACCGCCTCTTCAATCCACTCCCGGGAGGCAATATCCAGATGGTTGGTGGGCTCGTCCAGAATCAGGAAATTCACCTCGTCGTCCATCAGCATACACAGCCGCAGCCGGCTCTGCTCGCCGCCGGACAGGACCGACACAGGCTTGAACACGTCTTCTCCCCGGAAATCATAGGCCGCCAAGCGGTTCCGGGCGCTCTGGGCAGAGAGGCCCCGCTTGGCCGCCATCAGATTCTCCACCAGATTCCAGTCCGGATGGTCAAACTGAATGATCTGGGGCAGGTAGGCCGTCCGGGTCTGGGGTCCCAGGCGGATGCGGCCATCATCGGGGTACAGCTCCCCTACAATCATCTTGATTAAGGTGGATTTCCCGGTGCCGTTGTCGCCGATGAGGGCAATGCGCTCGCCCCCCTCGATTTTCAGGCTGATGCCGTCAAACAGGCGCTTATCTCCGTAGGCCTTGGCCAGGTTCCGAATGCCCAGCACCTCGTCCCCGTGGAACTCGGCGGCGGAAAAGCGGGCGTCCATCTTCCGGGCCTTGGTGGGTCTGGCGGTGGTGCGCATCCGTTCCATGCGCCGCTCAATGTTGATGGCCCGGCGGTAGGTCTTGTCCATTCCCATAAAGGCCCAGAGCCGCAGCTGTTCCGCCGCCTTCTCCAGCTGCTCGATTTTCGCCTGCTCTTTTTGATACTGCTTCAGGCGCTCCTGATAGCGGTGCTCCTTTTCCACAACGTAAAAACTGTAATTGCCGCTGTAGAACTCCGCCTTGCCGTTTTCGATTTCAATGACACGGGTCACCACCCGGTCCAGGAAATAGCGGTCATGGGAGATGGCAATCACCGTGCCCCGGAAGCCCCGGATATACTCCTCCAGCCACTCCGTGGCGTGAAGGTCCAGATGGTTGGTGGGCTCGTCCAGCAGCAGGATATCCGTGTCCTCCAGAATCAGGCGGCCCAGGTTCACCCGGGTCTTCTCCCCGCCGGAGAGACTGTCAAACAGCTGGCGGCGCATGTCCGGGGAGATGGACAGACCGTTGGCAATTTTATTGACCGCCACATCGGTATCATAACCGCCGAAGACCTCAAAGCGCTCCCCCAGGGCCCCGTAGCGCCGCAGCAGGACAGGGTCCGCCTCTCCAGCCTCCATGCGGCTCTCCAGCTCCGCCATCTCCCGGGCCAGGCTCTCCAGCCGCTGAAAGGCGGAGCGGAGGACGTCCTCCACGGTGTACCCCGCCGGATAGACGGGAATCTGGGAGATGAGGCCCATCCGGCGGCCCTGTCCGACGATGGCCTGCCCCTCATCGGGCTCCAATTCGCCGGTCAAAACTCGGAAGAGGGTGGTTTTCCCCGCGCCGTTCCGGCCCAGCAGGCCCACCCGCTCCCCCTGGTCAATCTGAAAGGTGAGGCCGTCCAGGACGTTGTGTCCCACCTCGAAGGATTTGACCAGCTGATTGATTTGCAGTTCGATCATAGCTTATAACTCGTTTCCCTCTTCCCGCAGCCGGTCCACCAGCTGCCCGAAGCCCATGGCATGGGAGGCCTTCACCAACATGGCGGTACTGTTTCCCAGCTGCCGCCGCAGCTCCGGCAGGGCCTCTTCTTTTGTCTGAAAATGAAGGACGGAACCGCCGCTCTGCGCCGCGCCATCGGCAATGAGGGCGGCTTTTTCGCCGATGGCCACCACCAGGTCAATGCCCAGCATAGCCGCCAGAGCCCCCATATTGTAGTGCGCCCGGTCCACCAGATCACCCAGCTCCCCCATGTCTCCCAGGACCGCCACCCGTTTGTCGCAGTTCGTCCGGGCCAGAATTTCCAGCGCCGCCGCCACAGACTGGGGATTGGCGTTATAGCAGTCATCCAGGAGAATCCGCCGTCCGGACAACCGCACCACCCGCATGCGGGAGCCGGCAGGCGTGTAGGACCCGACGCCCCGGATGATCTCCTCCCGGCTGAGACCCAAGGCCTCACCCACCGTCACAGCAATGGCGGCGGCATAGGCCATGTGCTCTCCGGGCGCGGGGATATCCAGGAAATAACGGTCCTGCTCCGTCTCCACAATACAGCGGATGCCCTCCACGCCCCGGTCCGTAATTTCCGCAATCCGCGTCTGACAATGGCCCGACTTGCCGCAGCGGATGGTCCGGAAGGGAACATCCACGGTGTCCAGCAGGGCGTCGTCCCCGTTGAGCACCGCTAGTCCGCCGGGCTTCAGGTGCCGGAAAATTTCACACTTGGCTTTTAAGATGCCCTCCCGGCTGCCCAGGTATTCAATATGGGCGTCGCCGATATTGGAGATGACGGCAATATCCGGCTTCACCATGGCAGAGAGGTAGTCGATTTCCCCGGCGTGGTTCATGCCGGTCTCGACCACCGCCGCCTGATGCTCCCGGCTCAAATCCAGCAGCGTCAAGGGAACGCCCACATCGTTGTTATAGTTCCCGGGCGTCTTCCAAACCCGCCGTCCGGCGCCCAGCACCGCGGCAATCATCTCCTTGGTTGTGGTCTTGCCTACACTGCCGGTGACCTGAATGATGGGAAGGGCAAACTGGTCCCGGTAAGCAGAAGCCAGATCCCGGAAGGCCAGGCGGGTATCCCGCACCTGAATATAAAACCGGTCCTCCCGCAGCACTGGCGGCACTTTGGCGCACAGGCACCCCGCCGCCCCCTCTTCCAGGGCATTCTCGATAAAATCGTGTCCGTCGAACCGCTCTCCCACCCAGGGCAGGAACAGGCAGCCTGGGACCAGCTTGCGGCTGTCGGTGCAGACCGCGGTGACGGCAGGGACGTCCTCTCTGGGATTGAGCCAGACGCCGTCCACGGCGGCAGCAAGTTGGCCAACAGTCATGGGCTCCATTCGTTCTTCCTCCTCGCGCCCGAACCGGGCGCTTTGATGTACTTTACCGGCGTTTCAGGCCGAGGGACAGCCGGACAATTTCTTCGCAGAGCTGGCCGTAGTCCATACCCACAGCGGCAGCCTCCTGGGGCACGAAGCTGGTGGGGGTCATCCCCGGCAAGGAGTTGGCCTCCAGGCACCAGAGCTTCCCGTCTTGGTCCAGCATCATGTCCGTCCGGGAATAAACCGCCAGCCCCAAGGCCTTGTGGACCCGCAGCGCCAGGGCCCCGGCGGCCTGGGCCTCCGCCTCCGTCAGAGGCGCGGGGCAGACCTCCCGCGCACCGCCCTTCTGATACTTGGCGGCGTAGTCAAAATCCTTTCCGGCGGGAGTGGTCTCCACAGCGGGCAGAGCGCGTTCTCCCAATACCGCCACCGTCAGCTCCCGGCCATAGATTCGCTCCTCCCAGATCACCTCGCCGCTGAACTGCCGGACCTTCGCCAGAGCCTCCCGCAGTTCTTCCCGGGTCTCCGGCAGGAACACCCCCAGGGAGGACCCGCCTGTGGTACATTTCACCACGCAGGGCATAGGCAGCTCCCGGGCCAGCCGGTCCGCCTCCTCCGGGGTGTAGGCCAGCACGCCCCAGCGAGGCGTGGGAATGCCCTCGGCAGTCATAATCCGCTTGGCCACCGCCTTATCCATGGCAATGCCCGATGCCAGATAGCCGGAACCCGTGTAGGGCACCCCCAGCAGCTCCAGGGCCGCCTGGACCCTTCCGTCCTCCCCGTCCTGGCCATGAAGCCCCAGGAAAACCACGTCCGCCCGCTGGCACAGCTCCAGCACATGGGGACCGAAAACCTGGGGGCTCTGATCCCGCCGGCTCCGGCGAACGGCCTCCAAATCCGGGGCGGCCGTATCGATTCTCGCCTCGGGACACAGGCCGTCCTCCGCGTCGAACAGGGTCTCCGGATCCTCCGGAACCGTTTCCAGTCCCAGAAAGAGATCCACCAAAATGGCCCGATGGCCCCGCTGGCGCAGCGCCCGGCAGATGCCGGTTCCCGTCACCAGGGACACGGCCCGTTCCGGGGACAGGCCCCCAGCCAAAACAACGATTTTCATGCGCGTTCCTCCCATCGCCTCTGCCGCAGCGGAACAGCAGTCCTGCCACATTTTATTATAATCCGCTATAGTTTAGCACAAAGCCGCGTTGAATACAACCGGCAAAATGCCTTTTTTCCGCCGGCCCGTCCCAACCTTCCGGATTTTCGCATCCAAAATGGCGGCTCTCTTTTCAGATTAGTGTTGCTACTGCTCTATTTTCAAAATCCTTCGTCAAAGTGACGAACCCCTGTGTATCAACATAGTGGCCCTCAAGCTGAAG
>JAAWLO010000041.1 GCA_022797935.1 Oscillibacter sp.
TCCCCTCTTGATTAGAGGCGGAGCAAGGGAGCGGGCGGAATCCTCGCCAGAGGCCGCAGGCCGGCGGCGGGGATGTAGCTTAGCGGACTTTGCGACGCCGCACGTGCATCTGTCTCACGCATTTTTAGGGAGCTTGTTGGGGACTCATCTTCTCCTGGTCTCCGTCTTCCGTTTCTTCGTCCTCGAAGGAATAGGCATTCAGCTCTGGGAAATCTAAAAATTCCGCCAGCGTCATGTTGAAGGCTAACGCAATCTTGTGCAGCGTCTTGATTCGTGGGTTAACCGATTGGCTGTTGAGAAAGCTATATACCGTCGAATCACTGACCCCGCTCATGCTGGACAGCTTGTGGGCCGTAATTCCTCGCTTCTCACAGAGCGCCTGGATGTGGTCGATGAGAATTTGCGCGTACTCGTTTTCCACATCTAACGCCCCTTTCCTGTGTGATGTGCTTATCTTATTTTTAGGGAGCTTGTTGGAACCGCGCCTTCTCCTGGTCTCCCTCTTCCGTTTCTTCGTCCTCGAAGGAATAAACATTCAGCTCCGGGAAGTCCAGAAATTCCGCCAAGGTCAGATTGAAGGTGTTGGCAAGCTTGTGTAATGTTATGATTTGCGGATTTTTTGTCTTGCCCTTCAGCAGAGCATGAATCGTTGAACTGCCTACGCCGCTCATGGTCGAGAGCTTATAGGGGGCAATTCCCCTTTCTTTACAAAGTGACAGAATACGGTTAATGATTATCTGGGAATACTTCTGATCCTTATCCGTACCGATCACCTCTTTACCCTGTAGTATGGCTATGATAGCAACAAAACAGGCGCCCATTTGCCAAATTCAGCAAATGAACGCCTGTGAAAAAAGAAAGGTCTGCCTATAGCCGGAGGCCTTTCTCAAAGAGTTTCGATAAATATAATTATTTGATTGCCCGCAGCATAGACAGCGCTTGGTCCCGGTCCCGGATGTTCCGGAAATTCAGCACCGCCTTCGGCCCCTGCCCTTCAAAGAAAATGTAGTTGAACCGAGTGATGCCGCTTCCCACCACCACCGCGTCCTCCGCCGGCCGGAAGCCCACCGCGCCCGCCAGAGGGCGGATCATCAGGTTATATTCCCACCCGCCGCTGAGAAATACCCAGCGCTTTCCCAGGATAAAGCGCCCCGGCGCACGGTTTTTTTCTTCCTCAAAGCCAAACCACCGGGAGGAATCCCGCTGGGCCTCCAGCAGGTCCTGAGCTAAGTCCTCCCGCTGCTCCGCCGTCAGGTTCAGCCGCCGGACGCATTTTTCCAACCGCTTTCGGAAAAATTTCGTTCCCGTCTGCCCCGGTATCAGCAGCGCCACCGGTCCCATAATCAGCACGCCCAACGTAAGAAAAACCAGGCCCCCGCCCAGAGCTTCCCCCAGGCTGTCCGAAGAAAAATACATACAGATGACAATTACCGCCGTTCCGGCCAGAAAAATACCCGCGATCTTCAGCATCGCCTTGCGCCAGGCCCGCACGCGGAGACGGCGGAATGGTTCCGCCCAAGTCAGCTCTGCCGCAATCCAGGCGTCGTAATGGCTCATGTACAGGTCTCCTTTGTCTGTTTTGGGGTTTATTATACTACGGCTGCCGGAAAATGCAAGAAAAAAGCGCAAAGCGGCAAAATTACTCCGGCGAAATTGGATGGCTGCAAAAAATTTTCGCCAATACGGAAACAAACCGGCGGGAAAAAGAGGGGAAACGACAGAAACTGGAAGCTTCCTGCAATTTGCCTGGAAAGTGAGCAAAATGTTAAAAATAGCTTGCAAATAGAAGCCGTTTGCCCTATACTGTATGGAAGCGGGATTGTCTGGTTTTTTTGGAAACCGGCAGTCCGGAAAAAAGAGGAGAGAAGGTGAAAACGGATGTCCCTGGAAGCGATTGAGAAGGTATCTCAGGTGGAAGCCGAGATGCGGGACGGCCTTGCCGCCGCCGAGGCCCAGGCAAAACAGCTGCTGGCCAGCGCGGAAAAGGAAGGCCAGGCCCTCCTCCAGCGAACACGGGAGGAAGCCGCCGAAGCCGGACGCACCCTCCTGCGCCAGGCGGAGGAACGGGCGGCGGCCGCCGCTGCCAAAACGGCCCGGGCTGCGGAGGAGGACGCTGCCGCCCTGCGCAAAGCGGCGGAAAAACGTCTGGAGGCGGCCGCGGAGTTTATTGTGGGAAGGGTTGTGAAGCACTGAGATGGCCATTGTAAAAATGAAAAGACTCCGCGTCATGGCCATGGCCAGCCATCGGGATGCGCTCCTGCGGGAGCTGCTGCGTTTGGGCTGTGTGGAGATCAGCGAGCCTGCCGGCCGTCTGGCGGACCCCGCCTGGGCTGCCCTGCTGCGGCGGGACGCTTCCCCCCTAGCGGAGACGAAAAACGAACTGGGCGCGGCCAACGCCGCCCTGGAAGCCCTGAAGCGTTACGGGGAACAGAAGGACCCCCTGCTTGCCCAGCGTCCGGCGGTTTCCAAAGAGACCTTCCTCAGCGGCAGCGTGCTGGAGCAGGCCCGAAGCGTCAGCGGTGCGATCAACGGCGCGCTTCAGGACATTGCCCGCCTGCAGGGAGAGGAAAGCCGCCTTCTCAGCCGCAAGGCGTCCCTGGAGCCCTGGCTGGGGCTGGATATGCCCCTGGAATCCGGCGGCACTCCCCACGCGGCCTTCCGTCTGGGCGTGTTCCCCGGCGCGGCAGATGTGGCCGCCATCCGCAATGAACTGGCGGATGTGGCGGCGGAGCTCTATGAGATCAGTGCCGACCGCCAGCAGCGCTGCTGCCTGCTGGTCTGCCACCGGGCGGAGGAGGAAAAGGCCCTGGAGATTCTGCGGCCCCATGGCTTCAGTGTCACCGCCTTCCAGGGACTCACCGGTACCCCGGCACAGAACGTGGCGGAGCTGGACCGGGCCCTGGAGGAGAATCATACCCGGCGGCAGGAGGCCGAGGCTTCCATTGCCGCCCAGGCCCCGAAGCGGGACGCCCTGCGGCTCTATGCCGACCGGCTGACCGCCGAGGCTGACGAGGACGCCAATACCGAGCGCCTCCTCACCGACGGCACCGTCCTCTTCTTCGAGGGCTGGGCCCCAGCGGAGAACCTCAAGCAGGTGGAGGCCCTTCTGGAGCGCTTCGACTGCGCCTGGGAGTCCTCAGACCCCACGGAGGAGGAGACCCCCGACGTGCCGGTGCAGCTGAAAAACAACTGGTTCACCAAGCCGCTGAATATGGTCACCGACATGTACTCCCTCCCCGCCTATGGCACCGTGGACCCAAATCCCCTGATGGCTCCCTTCTTCATCCTGTTCTACGGCATGATGATGGCGGACATGGGCTACGGTCTGATTATGATGCTGCTGTCAGCGGTGGTTCTGATGAAATCCAAGCCCAATGGGGCGACTATGCGCTACATGATTCCCCTGATTGGCTTGTGCGGCGTCAGTACCTTTATCTGGGGCTTCTTCACGGGAGGCTTCTTCGGCGACCTGATTCCCCAGATTCGAGGCCTGCTCTCCGGAGCGGACCCCAAGAGCCTGTCTCTGTGGTCCCTGTTTGACCCCCTGGGCGACGCGGTGCCGGTGCTGATCGGTTCGCTGATTCTGGGTGTGATTCAGGTGTTTACCGGCATGATTGTCAGCATGTACAAACAGATCAAGCGGGGAGAGGCTATGGCGGCTCTTTGCAATGAAGGCGCGTGGTTCCTGGCCTTCATCGCCGCCGGCGCCGGCTTTGCCATGGGCAATGTGAAAGCCGGACTGACCGGCGCCCTGGTGATTCTGGTGCTGACCCAGGGTTACGGCAAAAAGGGCTTCGGCATCCTGACCGGCATCTTCGGCTCTCTGTACAACGGCATCACCGGTTACTTCAGCGATATTCTCTCCTATTCCCGCCTGATGGCCCTGATGCTGGCCGGGGCGGTGGTAGCCCAGGTGTTCAACCAGCTGGGCGCTATGACGGGGCACATCGTTCCGTTTATTATCATTGCCATCATTGGCAATGCGCTGAACTTCGCGCTGAATATCCTGGGCTGCTATGTCCACGATATGCGTCTGCAGTGCCTGGAGTTCTTCGGCCGGTTCTATGAGGACGGCGGCAAGCCCTTCCGTCCCTTGAACATCAATCCCAAATATGTAGATATCGAAAATGATTGAGGAGGAAATGGTTATGAATTTCGTAGAATCCTTTGGTGGTCTGGCTCTGGCGCTGCTGGGCGCGGGTTTGGCGGTAGGTCTGAGCTGCGTGGGCAGCGCGAAGGGCACCGGCATTGCCGGCGAGGCCGGTACCGGCCTGCTGTGCCAGGATCCCAGCAAGTCCGGTAAGGTCATGGTTCTCCAGCTGCTCCCCGGTACCCAGGGTCTGTACGGCATGGTGGTGTTCTTCTTCGCCATTGCGCAGATGGGCCTGATGGGCGGCGACTTCTCCAGCCTGGTCAATATGTCCACGGCCACCGGCATGTCCTACTTTGCCGCCTGCATGCCCATGGCTCTGGGTGGACTGCTCTCCGCCATTGCCCAGGGCCGCGTGGCCGCCGGTTCCATCAACATCCTGGCCAAGAAGCCCGACGATTGGTCCAAGGGCCTGCTGCTGTGCGGCATTGTGGAATTCTACGCCATCCTGTCCCTGCTGGCGTCTATGCTGATGCTCCTGCAATTCTGATTGATCCCACAGAAAAGGGGAACGACATGAACGGAATTGAAAAAATCACCCAGCGCATCCGCGCCGACGCCCAGGCAGAGATTGACCGCGTCCTGGACGAGGCCAAGGCCCAGGCGGCGCAGATTGCCGCGAAATACCAGGCCCAGGCGGACGCGGAGGCGGCGGACCTGGACGCGAAGAACAAAAAGGCCGCCGCTGAGCGGGAAGAGCGCCTGGCGGGCACCGCCCAGATGGAGGCCCGGAAGGCCGCTCTGGCTGCCAAGCAGGAGATGGTGGAGAAGGCCTACGACTTGGCCCTGCGGAAGCTGTGCGCCATGCCGGAGAAGGAGTATACCGCTGTACTGGCGTCCCTGCTGGCGCAGGCGTCCTCCACCGGCAAGGAGGAGGTCATCTTCTCTGCCGCCGACCGCCGCAAGGTGGGCAAGGCCGCTGTGGAACAGGCCAACCAGGAGGGGGGAAAGAAGCTGACCCTCTCCGGTGAAACCCGGGAGCTTTCTGGCGGCTTCATTCTGCGGGCGGAAAACGTGGAGGTCAACTGCGCCTTTGATACCCTGGTGCGGCTGCAGAAGGCGGAGACCGCGGGAGAAGTGGTGAAGAAGCTGTTCTCATGACAAGGAGGAAGTGTCTTGGCTAACAAAATCAAAGACACCGATTACCTGGCGATCTCGGCCCGCATCAAGGCCATGGAGACCGGGCTCCTGACAAGGGAACGGATGGAACAGGTTCTGGAGGCCCGCAATGAGGAGGAAGCTGTCAAGATCCTCCAGGAGTGCGGCTATCCGGAGCTGAACGCCAGCAGTCCCGAGGCGATGGACGCCGCCCTCTCAGCGGCCCGGGAGGCCACCCTCTCCGACGTGCTGGACGGCGCGCCGGATCCCAGGTATATCGACATTTTCAAGCTGAAATACGACTATCACAACATCAAGGCCCTGCTGAAGGCCCAGGCCATGAACGTCAGCCCCGATTCCATGCTGATGGATATGGGCCGGGTTCCTGCGGCGGAGCTGAAGGACGCGCTGCTGGCAGGGCGGCTGGAAGAGCTGCCGGAAGGCCTGGCCGCGGCGGCGGCGGAGGCGAAAGAGGTGCTGGATTCCACCCGGGACCCGCAGCTGTCGGACATCGTGCTGGACCGCTGGTGCTACCGGGAGATGGCGGCAGTGGCGGAGGCCACAGGCAGCGAGTTCCTGGCGGGCTACGTCAAAATCCAGATTGACGCGGCGAATCTCCGGGCCCTGGTCCGCACCCTGCGGATGGGCAAGAGCGGGGATTTCCTGAAGACGGTGCTGCTGGAGGACGGCGGCATCAGCGCGGAGGCCGTGGCCGCCGCCGGGAATTCCGGCGCGCTGGCGGAGGTCTATGGGCCCACGGCCCTTCAGGCCGCGGCGGAGGCAGGCGCGGAGGCCCTGCGGGGCGGACCGCTGACGGCTTTCGAAAAGCTCTGCGACGACGCGGTGGGCGACTATCTGGCCGGGGCGCAGTTCGTGCCCTTCGGCGAGGCCCCGCTGCTGGGATATCTGGCGGCCCGGGAGACGGAGTATACCAACATCCGTATCCTGCTGATGGGCCGCGGGGCGGGCCTGCCCGCCGATGTAATCCGTTCCCGGCTGCGGAACGGCTATGTGTAAGGCGGTGAGCGTATGGCAATGACCTATCAGATCGCCGCCATCGGCGATTGGGAGTCCGTGATGGGCTTCCGGGCTCTGGGACTGGACACCTACCCCGTGGCGGACGCTGCGGAGGCCAAGGAGAAGGTCCGGGAGCTGGCCAAGGGCAGCTGCGGCGTGATTTACCTCACGGAACAGCTGGCCAAGGATATGGAGGATGTGATTTCCCGGTATAAGGACGAGCTTCGTCCCGCCATCATCCTCATCCCCGGGCGGCAGGGCTCGCTTGGCATCGGCAAGAACAACATTCAAAGAGCGATTGAACGCGCGGTAGGAGCCGATATTTTGTAAAATTTTTACGTCACGAATCCACTCCCCATCACGGGATTCCAGCAGGGCCCCCTTCGGAGCCCGGCGGGTCCGGTGGGGAGCGGAGGAGCAAGGGAGCGGGCGCGGTTTCCGGAGAGGCCGGAAAGGGAGCCCGGCGGCCTTTGCGCTGGCGAGAAAGAAGGTTTTAGAGTTTGAGCGGCAAAGTTGTTAAAGTTTCCGGGCCGCTGGTGGTTGCCACGGGACTGTCTGACGCCAATATGTCCGACGTGGTCCGCGTCGGCCCTCAGCGACTCATTGGCGAGATTCTGACCATGAAGGGCGACGCCGCCTCCATCCAGGTCTATGAGGAAACCTCCGGCCTGGGCCCCGGCGCGGTGGTGGAGACCACCGGCGCGCCCATGAGCGTGGAGCTTGGCCCCGGTATGATCGAGGGCATCTATGACGGCATCCAGCGGCCCCTGGAGAAGATCGTGGAGAAGGTGGGCGCCAACATCACCCGCGGCGTGGAGGTCTCCGCCCTGGACCACGAGAAGAAGTGGGAGTTCACCGCCACGGTGAAGGCGGGCGGCAAGGTTATCGGCGGCGATGTCATCGGCACCGTCCCCGAGACCCCCGTGGTGCTTCACAAGATCATGGTGCCCCCCAGCCTGAAGGGTACGATCAAGTCCATCAAAAGCGGCAGCTACAAGGTGACGGACACCGTGGCCACCCTCACCACCGAAGACGGCAAGGATGTGCCCTTGACCATGGTCCAGAAGTGGCCCGTCCGTATCGGCCGTCCCTACGAGAAGAAGTATTCCCCCGAGCGTCCCCTGTGCTCCGGCCAGCGGATTATTGACACCATGTTCCCCATCGCCAAGGGCGGCACCGCCGCCGTCCCCGGTCCCTTCGGTTCCGGCAAGACGGTGGTGCAGCACCAGCTGGCCAAGTGGTCGGACGTGGATATCGTGGTCTACATCGGCTGCGGCGAGCGCGGCAACGAGATGACCGACGTTCTGCGGGAGTTCCCCGAGCTGAAGGACCCCCGCACCGGCGAGTCTCTGATGAAGCGGACGGTGCTGATCGCCAACACCTCCGATATGCCCGTGGCGGCCCGGGAAGCCTCCGTTTACACCGGCATCACCATTGCCGAGTACTTCCGGGACATGGGCTATGACGTGGCCGTCATCGCCGACTCCACCTCCCGCTGGGCCGAGGCACTCCGCGAGATGTCCGGCCGTCTGGAGGAGATGCCCGGCGAAGAGGGCTACCCCGCCTATCTGTCCTCCCGTCTGGCCCAGTTCTACGAGCGGGCCGGCAGCGTGGAGTGCATTGGCTCCGACGAGCGCCGGGGCTCTCTGACCGCCGTGGGCGCTGTGTCGCCTCCGGGCGGCGACCTGTCCGAGCCCGTGTCCCAGGCTACCATGCGGATCGTCAAGGTCTTCTGGGCCCTGGACGCCTCCCTGGCCTATAAGCGCCATTTCCCAGCCATCAACTGGCTGAACTCTTACTCCCTGTATCTGGACACCCTGAAGCCCTGGTTTGACGAGAACTTCGGCGAGGACTTCATGAAGGACCGGGGCAAGGCCATGAGCATCCTCCAGCAGGAGGCCAGCCTCAACGAAATCGTTCAGCTGGTGGGTAAGGACGCCCTGTCCCCCGCTGACCAGCTGACGCTGGAAGTCGCCCGGATGGTCCGGGAGGACTTCCTCCAGCAGAACGCCTTTACCGACATCGACGGCTACTCCAGCTACGACCGCCAGGGCAAGCTGCTGGCCCTCATCCTCCGTTACGAGGCCCTGTGCCGGGACGCCATCACCAAGGGCGCGGACGTGATGAAGCTCTTCGACATTCCCGTCCGGGAACGGATTGGCCGTGCCAAGAGCGTTCCCGCCGAGGAGTATGTCAAGGTCTATGAGGAAATCGGAACCGAGATGGAGCGGCAGATTGCCGACATCGCCGCCCAGGGAGGTGACAACTGATGATTCGTGAATACAAAACCGTAGAGGAAATCGTCAGCCCGCTGATGATGGTCCGGATGGTCGAAAACGTCACCTACAACGAACTGGTAGAAGTGGAGCTCCACGACGGATCCACCCGCCGGGGCCAGGTGCTGGAGGTCAACGGCGACACCGCCGTAGTCCAGCTCTTCGAGTCCGCCGCCGGCATCAACATGGCCGACGCCAAAGTCCGCTTCCTGGGCCATCCCCTGCAGCTGGGCGTCTCCGGCGACATGCTGGGCCGCGTCTTCAACGGCATGGGCCACCCCATTGACGGCGGCCCCGACATCCTGCCGGAGGAGTACCGCGACATTGACGGCCTCCCCATGAACCCCGCCGCCCGGGACTACCCCAACGAGTTCATCCAGACCGGCGTCTCCACCATTGACGGTCTGAATACCCTGGTCCGCGGCCAGAAGCTGCCGATTTTCTCCGGCTCCGGCCTGCCCCACGCCAACCTGGCGGCCCAGATTGCCCGGCAGGCCAAGGTGCTGGGAGACGAGAGCGCCAACTTCGCCGTGGTCTTCGCCGCCATCGGCATCACTTTCGAGGAGTCGGAGTTCTTCGTCAACGAGTTCAAGCGCACCGGCGCCATTGACCGTACCGTGCTGTTCTCCAACCTGGCCAACGACCCGGCGGTGGAACGGATCGCCACCCCCCGTATGGCCCTGACCGCCGCGGAGTACCTGGCCTTTGAGAAGGATATGCACGTGCTGGTCATCATGACCGACATCACCAACTACGCCGAGGCCCTCCGGGAGGTCTCCGCCGCCAAGAAAGAGGTTCCGGGCCGCCGCGGCTTCCCCGGCTACCTGTACACGAACCTGGCGACGCTGTACGAGCGGGCCGGCCGGCAGCTGGGCAAGAAGGGTTCCATTACCCTGATTCCCATTCTGACCATGCCCGAGGACGACAAGACCCACCCCATTCCCGACCTGACGGGTTATATCACCGAGGGTCAGATCATCCTGGCCCGGTCCCTGTACCGCCAAGGCATCCATCCCCCTGTGGACGTGCTGCCCTCTCTGTCCCGTCTGAAGGACAAGGGCGTGGGCAAGGGCAAGACCCGGGAGGACCATGCCGATACCATGAACCAGCTCTTTGCCGCCTATTCCACCGGTAAGGACAACAAGGAGCTGATGTCCATTCTGGGCGAGGCGGCCCTGACGCCTACGGACCTGCTGTATGCCAAGTTTGCCGACGAGTTTGAGCGGCGCTACGTCAACCAGGGCTACGATGAAAACCGTTCCATCTTTGAGACCCTGGACCTGGGCTGGGAGCTGCTGAGCATCCTGCCCAAGGCGGAGCTGAAGCGCATCAAGCCTGAGCTGATTGAGAGATACTGGCCGAAGAAAGACGAGCAGTAAGGAGGGGTGAGCCATGGCGAATATCACGGTAAGCCCTACCCGTATGGAGCTCACCCGCCTGAAAGGCAAGCTGCGCACCGCCCAGCGGGGACACAAGCTGCTGAAAGACAAGCGGGATGAGCTGATGAAGCAGTTTCTGGAGACAGTCCGGGAAGTCCGGGCCCTCCGGGCGGAGGTGGAAGAGGAGCTGATGACGGTCCACGGGGCCTTCACAGTGGCCTCTGCCCTGATGAGCTCGGAGGCCCTGGAGCAGGCCCTGCTCTACCCGAAGCAGAGCGTGGTGCTGACCCAGACCACCCAGAATATCATGTCGGTCAACGTGCCGGTGTACGATTTCCAGACCCAGACCCGGTCGGATTCGGATATCTATCCCTATGGCTTTGCTGCCACCTCCGGTGAGCTGGACACGGCGGTAGACGCCTTGGGAAAGGTATTCCGCAAGCTGCTGAAGCTGGCGGAGATTGAGAAATCCGCGCAGCTGATGGCAGAGGAAATCGAGAAGACCCGGCGGCGGGTCAACGCCCTGGAATATGTCATGATTCCCAATACGCAGGAGGCCATCCGGTATATCAATATGAAGCTGGATGAGAATGACCGCGCGACCACCATCCGGCTGATGAAGGTCAAGGACATGATTCTGAAGGAGGCCCTGGAGGAAAAGCGGGCCGAGACCGCGCGGGCCGTGGAGGCCTTCGGCTCCGAAGGGTCCAGCGAGGTTTAAAACAGCAAAAACCGTTACGCAGATACTGCCCGGGGTTTCCCGGGCAGTTCCGCTATCTGACAAAAAACGCCTTCCCCGCCGGATGCAGGCAATGGCCTTGACCGGTCATGCAGAACGAAAGAGACAAGGAAAGGCGTGATTTTATGGCAAGAGACTTGGATTGCAGAGACTGCCGGCATTTTGAAAAATATGTGCCGATTCCAGGCATGCTGGAGCAGATTCAGAAAAAGGAAGATCCGGCCTCTGCCAATTCACCAGCGGTGGAAAGTACGGAGTCCAATTTCCCTTCCGGCTATTTTCTCCCCACCGGCACGGAGTACATCAGCGATGCGGACCTCAGCGGCTTTACCAAGGAAGAGGTTTCGCTGATCCGCAACGAGCTCTTTGCGCACCATGGATGCTGCTTTCAGAGCGAGGCAATCCGCACCTATTTTGAGGAGCAGAGCTGGTATGAGCCGGTACCCGGCGTGGATTCCCTGAATTTTGACGCCGCGGCCTTCAACGAGTTTGAGACGAAAAACCTTGCTGTCATTCTGGAGTATGAGCGCAGCATGGGCTGGCGGTAAGGAATCCGCCGGCGATCTGTACAAAAGTCCCGGGGCCGCAGGCCCCGGGACTTTTTTCGAATGGCAGTTCTGCGCCGGTCATGCCCCCGGCGGCAGTCTGCCGGACTTGGAACATAGCTTTCGCCTGCCTGCATTCAGGCGTTCAGATTCTCGGTGAAATAGCGGATGGAGGAGCTGCCGGTGTAAATGGTATTCTGGGCGACGGCTGGTTCCGCGATCTCCCACTGATTTCCCGCCTGGTTGGTGTGGAGGGCGTACATGCCTGCCGCAGAGGAGGTCACGTCTACCCGGATGAAGTCGCCGGGGTTCAGCTGGCAGGCCACCGGGCTGGTTTCGAAGTGCAGAGTCACCTTATCACCAGGGGTGTAAGCGCCCAGCTGGTGGGAAAGAGAGGTGATGTCTTCCCGCAGGTTGTAGGCCACGCCGTCCTTGACCACGTCCATGCGGACGAAGAAGCAGGTGTCTGGGCAGTCCGAGGAGACGGTGAGGTCCGCCGTCAGCACACCCTTGATAAAGGTCTCCGACTCCACCG
The DNA here is from genome assembly GCA_022797935.1 of Oscillibacter sp. Lineage (GTDB taxonomy): Bacteria > Bacillota > Clostridia > Oscillospirales > Oscillospiraceae > Oscillibacter. Next base: position 11,740 of record JAAWLO010000041.1, read on the forward strand.
GTGCGCCCAGGAAGGTGATGACGTCCTGCCGGGCTCCGGGCTCCGGTTCCGTGTTGAGGCCAGCGTAGCCGTTGGTGCCGTTTCCGCCGTTCTCGTCGCTGGCCGCAAAGACAGCCGGGTCGCTGGGGTCGTAAGTGTAGGTAATGGCGCGCTCCGTTCCGGCGGCGGCATCCAGGGTTCCATCGTTGAGATAGAGCACTTGCTCCTCCGAACCGGCGGTGAAGTTCCCCTCCTCCGTGTACCAGGCGGTACCGTCAATGGGGTGATAGGTCACGGCGCCCAGCTCGACATTGGCGGGTTCCGCGCCATTGCGGACGCTTTCGAAGAAGTCCACCACGTACTGGATGTTGAAATCTGTGAGAAGCGTTGCCTTGTCAAAGAAGGGAGCGCCGTCCTCCTTGTAGGTGTGCGGCGTGGTGTGGCCGAACTGGTCAATCAGGAAGGCGGACTGAGCCTTCTGCCCCGGGGAGAAGGCGTTCCACATGGCGCAGTTGTCCTCGAAGAAGATGTCGTAGAAGTTCTCATAGAGCAGGACGGGAATGTCGATGGCGGCAACGGCGTCGTAGATATAAGCGCCGGCGGATTCCTTGCGCCACCAGTCATCGTCCTTGGGATGGGTGATAATCCCATTCCAGTAATCGTCCTCCTGGCCGTACATGACCTGGGGCCAGTTGGCGTAGGGGAAGGTATTGAAAAGGCTCATGTCCATGGTGTTGCCCAGGGCGGTGCTGGTGTGGCCGGCGGGGCGGTGCATCCAGGACTGCCAGTAGCCCATGAGGCCGATTTTCAGGAAGCCGTTCTGATACCAGGCATCGTACCGGGCGTTCACCGGGCACTGCAGGGAAACGGCCTTGATGTCGTCGTGCGGGGCGGTGAGATGGGACATGGACATGAAGCCCATGTAGCTCATGCCGTTGCAGAAGATTTCGCCGTTGTAGAAATCCTGCTGGCGGATCCAGTCGAAGACCTGGAGCTCATCATCGGTGTCGTGGATGTAGGCCAGGTAGCTCTCAAAGGGGCTGTTTCCGGTGCCCCGGGTCTGGATGTTCACAAAGGTATACCCGGCCTCCACAAACTCCGCGCTGGTTCCGACGCAGCCGTCGATATACTCCGCAGAAAATTCCTCTGTGGGCTGCTGATAGCAGGTCTGGGTAACCACCGTGGGGAACTGCCCCTCCTTCTCCGGGCGGACCACCAGGCAGCAGATTTCCGTGCCGTCCTCCATGGTGACAAACTCTGCGGAGGCATAGCCTCCAGAGCACTCTACAAATTCTTTTTCCGGCGCGGCGGACTCCACCGGCTCCCCGGAGGTATCCGGTTCCTGGACAGGGGCCTGGCCGCAGGCGGTCAGGGACAGGACCAGCAGGGCGCAGAGAAGCAGGCTCCACATTCGTTTCATTTCTGGTTCCTCCTTTTGAAAAGTCAGGGGGCGGCACAAGAGCCGCTCAGGGGGGACAACGCGCAAATCCCAGGTTTGACAGGGGCTTTCCCCTTTGGTATAATGAGGAAAACTTCGTTACGTTTATTTTATCCCTTCTGCCCCCTTCGTGCAACCTGCAATCCATCCGGATTTCAGGGAGCAACTCCCTGCATAACGTCGCGACAAAATCGTAAATTTTGTTGCATAGGAGGCTTTATGAAGAAGTCCGGAAAGGAAAAAATTTACGATGCGCTGTGCCTTTTGGCTGCCGGAAAGCCGCTGGACAAGGTCTCCATCTCCTCGCTGGTGGCGGAAGCGGGGATGAACCGCACCAGCTTTTACTACCATTTCGACAGCGTCCAGGCGGCCGTGGACAGCCTGATTGATGATTTTTCCAACCAGTATCTGGACCTCCTCTGGCAGATTCCCCGGCAGGCGGGTCTGGGCCGGGAACACTGGATGGAGGCGGAGCATCAGGTCTGCGCCTTTGTAAACGACCGGAAGGAGCATATCCGCTTCATCCTCAGCGCCCCCAACAATCTGAATTTCAAACGCCGCTTTCTGAACTGCTTTTACAGCCATTGCCATGGCGGACAGTTTCAGGTTGTGCAGGTCTGCCCGGACGGCCAGACCCGGCCCTTGAAGCAGGGAATTCCCTATGATTACTACCTCCAGGTGACCGCGTATCACCTCCTGGGTATTCTGGAATTCTGGGCGGAACGGAATTTCAGCGAGGAGGCGGAGGATTTCATTCAGATTTTGGGGACGATTTACTCCTGCCGTATTCAGGCTCATGGCCGGACCCAGCAAGCCAAGGACGATTAGATTCTTTTTCAAAATGCCGGATAAAATCCCTCTGTTTTTCTGAAAAACCGTCTGAAATCCGGCTTTTTTCCAAACCGCAGGCCGGTGAAATCATCTGCGGACAGAAAAACAGTCGAAAAACCTGCCGCCACCGGTTGACAGCGGGAAATTCGTTTGCTATAATCGGGAACAAGGGTTGCCGCTGTTTGGGCGGCAGTTCTTAGTAATCACCTCACCTTTTGTTGACCGCCTGGAGCCTGTACCAGGCGGTCAACAACTTTTTTCCGCCCTTGGACTGCCGGAGGGTGGTCCTTTGAGAACAGAGCACTTTTTGCAAGGTTTTTGGCACGTTATCCGGTGTTCACCGGCGGTAAGTGCGGTTATAATAAAGGAAGAAAGAGGAAGAAGAGGGGGTGTTTCATGTTGAAATTCTGGAAAATGAACGGGGCTGGAAACGACTTTCTCATCCTGAACAATCTGGAGGAGCGCCTCAGCCCGGAGGTATTTCCCCGGATTGCCCGGACACTGTGTGAGCGGCGGCTCTCCATAGGGGCTGACGGGCTGATGGTGGTGGAGGAGGCGGACCAGGGCGGCGATTTCAAGATGCGGTTCTTCAACTCTGACGGCAGTGTGGGGGAGATGTGCGGCAACGGGGCCCGCTGCATCTGCCGGTACGGCTATGAAAATGGTCTGGCGGGGAAAACCCAGACGGTGGAGACCACTGCCGGGAAGGTGTTCGGACAGCGGATGGACAAACGCCTTTACCGCATCCGCCTCAACGATCCCACCGTCATCCGGCTGGACTGCCCGGTGGAAGCGGACGGCGTGACCTATGCCTGCTCTTATGTGGAGTTGGGGAGCCCGGGCCTGCCCCACGCAGTGGTCCCCTATCCCGGACTGCGGGACGCCCCTGAAGGGGAGCTCCGGGAGCTGGGGCGGAAGCTTCGCTGGCATTCCGCGTTCCCCAAGGGAGCCAACGTGAATTTCTACGAGCTTACCGGAGAGGACCGTATTTTTGAGCGCACCTTCGAGCGGGGCGTGGAGGATTTTACGTATGCCTGCGGCACGGGCACCGGTTCTGTGGCGGCGGTGCTGGCCCTCCAGGGCAAGATTGGCGGCCGGCTGCGGGCAGACATGACCGGCGGGACGCTGGAGGTGGAGACGGAACAGGCGCAGGGCCGTGTGGAGGCGCTGTACCTCACCGGACCCACCAATGTGGTCTGCAAGGGTACGATCACGGATGAGGATTTGACCGTTTAAACAGTGTGTGAAAAGCAGGAGGGACATTATGGAAAAGAAATCCATTGCCAGGAATTACGCATTTCTCGCCATCATGCTGGCGTCCATGATTCTGGGCGCGCTGGTGGGCTGGATCTGGCCGGCCGCCGTGGACGCGGATGGGAATGTCCTCTCCGGCACCGGCGCTTCGGTCCTCAAGCCCCTGGGCACCGTGTTCATCAATTTGATGTTCTGCGTGGTGGTTCCCATGGTCTTTGCCTCCATCTCCAGCGCCGTGGCCAACATGGAGAGCCGGAAGCGGGCGGGGAAGATTATGGGCGTCACCGTGGGGACCTTCGTGGTTACGGGAGCCATTGCCGCCGTCATCATGTATGTGCTGATGATGGTGTTCCCGCCGGTGCCCGCCGCCTGGACGAATCTGGCTGCCGAGGAGATGGGTGAATACGCCACCCTGCCGGACATGATTGTCAATTTCTTCACGGCCAGCGACTTCAGCGGCCTGCTGACCCGCCGGGCCATGCTGCCTCTGATCGTCTTTTCCCTGCTGTTCGGCTTTGCGGTGAACCTCAACGGCGGCAAGGAGACCCCGGTGGGGAAATTCCTGGATGATCTGGCCGGCGTCATGCTGAAGTTCGTGAAGATCATCACCTATTATGCGCCGGTTGCCTTCTTCGGCTTCTTCGCCGACCTGGTGGCTACCTACGGTCCTCAGATCACGGAGAACTACGCCCGGGCCCTGGCGGTGTACTATCCCCTCTGCTTCGTCTATATTTTCACCGCCTGGCCGCTTTTCGCCTGGTTCGGCGGCGGCAAGGGCGCTGTGGGCGTCATGTTCCGGCACATCACGAAACCCGCTGTGGTGTCCCTGGGGACCTGCTCCTCCGTGGCCACCATCCCCACAAACATGGAAGAGGCCGCGGACACCGGTATCCGTAAGGACGTGGCGGACATGGTCCTGCCCCTGGGGGCGACCATGCACATGGACGGGTCCTGCTTCTCCTGCGTGCTGAAAATCGCCTTCGTTCTGGGGGTTTTCGGGCAGAAGCTGGACCTGGGAATGCTGGTTCCCGTGGTGCTGGTGGCGGTGCTCAGCTCTGTGGGCATGAGCGGCGTCCCCGGCGGCGGGTACATCGGCGAGTACATCATCTGCTCCATCTTCTTCCCCGCTCAGATGGAAATTGCCTTCCCCATTCTGGTGGTAATCGGCAATCTGGTGGATCCCCCGGCGACCATGATTAACGCCGCCGGCGACTATGTGACCTGCTTCCTGGTCTCCCGTTTTGTGGACGGAAAAGACTGGCTCCAAAAGCAGCGGAAAGCCTGAACCCTTTCCGGCGGAACCTGCATAGAAAAAGGCCTGGGACAACGTCCCAGGCCTTTTCGGCGTATTTCTGTCTGGGCTTGGAGGGGACTGCGGGCGCGGCGGCGTTTGGCCATTTTTCAAGCAAGGCCTAAGTCCCGCCATCTTTTCGCATGGACACCAGGGTCCCATTCAGTTCCGCCCCCAGAATCAGCACGGTGGCGGACATATACAGCCAGATCATCAGCACCACCACGGTGCCGATGGAACCGTACAGCAGGGAGTAGTTGGCGAAATTGTCCACATACACGGCGTAGAGCCAGCTCAGAATCATCCACCCCGCCAGAGCCGCTATGGTTCCCGGCCAGAGGTTCTGCCAGGGCTGGCGGCTGTCCTGGGAGAGGGCATAGAGAAAGAACAGGGCAAAGTAGCCCACCACCGCCGCCGCCGGAAAGCGCATCCGGGCCCACAGCGCCGCCAGAAACAGCGGCAGGTTCAGATTCTCCACGGCATAGGCCAGCAGGCGGTCCCCCACCGTCATCAGGACTAAGGTCAAGGCAATGGCGGAGATGAGCACTACGGTGTAGAGCAGGGTTTTCAGCCGGTGGACGACGGCCCGGGGCGGCGGGCCCAGGTGGTAGGCGGTGCGGACGGAGACCATCAGCGCGTTGGTGGCCCGCATGGGGAACCAGATGGAGAAAAACAGGCCGAAGAGCATCAGCCGGGGACTGGGGCTCTCTCCCACATGGAGAAGATAGGCCCGGACAATATCCACCACGTCCCGGGGCAGGAATTCCCCCAGGGCCAGAAGAATGGCGGTGACGTTCAGGTTCAGCAGGCCCAGCAGGGCGCTGATGAAGATCAGGAAGGGGAAGATCATGAACAGCAGATAAAAGGCCAGGGCAGCGCTCTGAAGGCCAACGCCGTGGCGGAAATAGCGCTGGACCAGCAGGTAGACGCCCCGGGACAGAGCGCGGGCCATGGAATCCCCCCTTTGACGGAAGTTCCGGCAGCGGGTCATTTCCAGGTTTCCCAGACTTCCGGATGGAAGCCTACGGTGACCTCTTTGCCGTTGCGGACAATAGGCGTGCGGAAGAGAACCGGGTTTTCCAGGAGCTTTTCCTCCTGGGCCGCCGGGGTGATGTAGGCCATGTACAGGTCCTCGTAGGCCCGGCAGGCGGGATTGACCAATCCCTCAAAGCCCACTTTCTGCTTGACGGATTGGTACTCTCTGGGGGATAATCCCTTTGTGGGGAGATCCACGTATTGAAATTTGATTCGGCGCTCCTTGAACCAGCGCTGGGCCTTCTTGGTGTCAAAGCACTTCGGGGAGCCGAAAATCTGAATGTTCATGCGACGTCTCCTTTGCGGTTATCATTATAAATGATTGGGAGGGACATTTTATGACGGATGCAGTCAGAACCCTGAAAGAATGGGTGGAGGAAGCCCGGCGTATCGTTTTTTTCGGCGGCGCGGGAGTCAGCACCGAGTCCGGGATTCCGGATTTCCGCAGCACCGGCGGCCTGTACAGCCAGCAGTGGAAGTATCCGCCGGAGACCATTTTAAGCCATTCCTTTTACAAAAGCAACCCTGAAGAATTCTTCCGCTTCTACCGGGCCAAGCTCCTGGCCCCAGACGCCAAGCCCAACGCCGCCCACCGGAAGCTGGCGGAGTGGGAAGCGGCCGGAAAGCTGGATGCCATTGTCACCCAGAACATTGACGGCCTCCATCAGGCCGCCGGGTCCCGCCGGGTCTTTGAGCTCCACGGCAGTGTCCACCGCAATTACTGTGAGCGCTGCGGCAAGGCCTATCCGGGGTTTGCCTTCCTCCTGGGGAAGACCGGCGTTCCCCGCTGTGACTGCGGCGGCGCCATCAAGCCGGATGTGGTGCTCTATGAGGAGGGGCTGGACCAGGACGTGCTGGAGGGCGCCATCCGGGCCATTGCCGGGGCGGACCTGCTGCTCATTGGCGGCACGTCCCTGAATGTCTACCCCGCCGCCGGGCTCATCAACTACTACCGGGGAGACCGGCTGGCCCTGCTGAACAAGTCCGCCGTGGCACGGGACCTCTCCGCCGGGCTGGTCATCACCGACCCCATCGGCGAGGTGCTGGGACAGCTGTAGGGACCGGAATTCTCCGGCGGGAAGATCTGAAATGCAGGATAATATCCAATTGATGCAAAAAACTCGAATTAAAACGGGATATTCCGGCGTTTTGCCCTTGTAAATGAAAGAGGTTCGTGCTAAAATTGCATTATTGGGAGGATACTTCCCACGGAAAGGAGCCCCCGCTATGATTTGGAAAGAGAACCGGGAAAACGCCTACTGCGAAATCACCCCCGCCATTCTGGATTTGAAGGAACAGTGGGAGAAGAAAAACTACATCGATCCCCGCCTGTACCGGGAGTACAACGTCAAGCGGGGCCTCCGGGACGAGGACGGCCGGGGCGTGCTGACAGGCCTGACCCGGGTGGCGGAAATCCAGTCCTATAACGTGGTGGAGGACCGGATCGGGGAACACATCACCCCGGCCGATGGCGTGCTCTACTACCGGGGCATTGACTGCCGGGAGCTGGTGCGGGGCTCTCAGGAGCGGGGACGCTTTGCCTTTGAGGAGGCGGCGTATCTGCTGCTCTTCGGCGAGCTTCCCACGGCGGAACAGCTGCAGGACTTCTGCGTGCAGCTGGCCTCCTACCGGACCTTGCCCACCAACTTTTTCCGGGACGTCATCATGAAAACGCCTCCGAAGGATTTGATGAACACTATGCAGCGGGGCATCCTCACGCTGTTCTGCTACGACGACAAGCCCAATGACACCGGCCTGGAAAATGTGCTGCGCCAGTGCCTCCAGCTGACGGCCAACATGCCGGTTCTGGCGATTTACGCCTACCAGGCCTGGCGGTACAGCGAGGGAGAGAGCCTCTTCATCCACGTGCCGCAGCCGGGGCTCTCCACGTCGGAGAACTTCCTCCGCCTTCTGCGGGAGGACCGGGCTTACACGGAGCTGGAGGCCCGGACGCTGGATGTGGCTCTGGTGCTCCACGCGGACCACGGCGGCGGCAACAACTCCACCTTCACCAACCACGTCGTCACCTCCTCCGGCACGGATACCTATTCCGCCATTGCGGCGGCTATGGCCTCCCTGAAGGGACCCCGTCACGGCGGCGCCAACAGCAAGGTCATGGAGATGATGGAGGATATCAAGACCCATGTCCGGCGCTGGAGCAGTGAGGGCGAAGTGGCGGATTACCTGACAAAGATGCTGGATAAAGAGGCCTTTGACGGCAGCGGGCTGATTTACGGCCTGGGCCACGCCGTCTATACCCGGTCCGACCCCCGCTGCGAGGTTTTCCGGGACTATGTCCACCTGCTGGCCAGGGAAAAGGGGCTGGAGCAGGAGCTGACCCTTTATACCAACGTGGAGCGGGTCGGCAAGGAACTGCTGCTGAAGCGGCGGAACCGCCAGGCTCTATCCACGAACATCGACTTCTACAGCGGCTTTGTCTATGAGATGCTGGGGCTGCCCATGGAGCTCTACACGCCTCTCTTTGCCGTGGCCCGGATTGCCGGCTGGAGCGCCCACCGCATGGAGGAGCTCAGCGCCGGAGGCAAGCTGATCCGGCCCCGGTACGAGTGCGTAGAGGAGCATCGGTCTTACGTACCCATGGAGCAGCGCTGAGAAAGAGAAACCCCCTCCGGTTTCTGACCGGAGGGGCTGCTTTTTTTCGGACTGTTTTGCAGCAGAGGCTGTATTGACAAAAGGCGAACGAGAGGGATATAATAGAGCGAAAATCTATAAGAACCGGAAAACGGCCCGGGCAGCCGGGGAAGAAGGAGCAGACAGGATGGTTGGGGTGAAACGAATCAGGCGGAATTCCGCTTCTGATCAGGTCCGGCGGGAGCTGATCCGCCGGATCAAA
>JAAWLO010000042.1 GCA_022797935.1 Oscillibacter sp.
CCGTAACGGGTGTGGGAGTCGGAGCCCAGAATCATCTTCCCGCAGCCCGCCAGCTGTTCCCGGGCGTAGGAGTGGATGACGCTCTGGTTGGCGGGAACGTAGATGCCGCCGTATTTCTTCGCAGCGGAGAGGCCGAAGACATGGTCATCCTCGTTGATGGTGCCCCCCACGGCGCAAAGGGAGTTGTGGCAGTTGGTCAGGGCGTAGGGCAGAGGGAACTCCCGCATTCCGGAGGCCCGGGCCTGCTGGATGATGCCCACGTAGGTGATGTCGTGGCTGACCAGGGCGTCAAAGCGGATCTGCAGCCGCTCCGGGTCCCCGGAGACGCTGTGGGCCTGGAGAATGCTCCAGGCCAGGGTCCGCCGCCGCCCCTCCTCCGGGGAGATATCCGCCTGGGTTTGGAGTGCGCCGCCGGTCAGGAACACGCCGCTGTCATGAAGCGCGATCATAAGAGACCTCCTTCTTCCCGCCTGTCATGGCGCAGGACGGGCTGTTGATTCCTTCTTAATATAGCACAATGGACCGGCTTTGCAAAGGAATTTTGCAGGGAAAGACCGGCGTTCCTGCAATTTTGGGAGATTCCCCAAAAAGCGGGCCCCGAACCGGCTGGAACTGTCTGAAATCATGGAAAGCCTTGCGGAAGCGGCGGCTGGTCTGCTGTGTTCCCCCGGAACCGCATGCCGCCGCATGGCTTCCTAGGAAACGCCGCTGCGCTCCGCGCAGCGGCGGACCCCTGGTCCGCCGGTTGAAAAGGAGTGGGTACTCCTTTTCAACTGCGTTGACTATATCATTCGCTCCATGGTTCTTTTTGACGGTCAGAATTGGGGGAAGAGACAAGCGGAAGGGAGCGTTGCAAACGGGGACGGGCTGTGCTATAATGAAGCCGATTCAGTCCGGCAGGGGGGAGAAGGACGATGCAAGTAAGCTTTCTGATTGGAAATGGATTTGATCGGGGTCTTGGCCTGCGCACCAGCTTCCGGGATTTTTTCCCCGTCTACTGCAAAGAGGCCTCCGGCAGCCCCGAGGTGGAGGCATTCAAGGATTTACTGCGGGCGGACGGAGGATTTGACCGCTGGTCCGACTTTGAGCGGGCCCTGGGCATCCACACAGACCAGCCGCCGCTGAACCAAGAGGACAGCCTGGAGAATTGCCTGGAGGATTTTGAGAGAAGCTTTGCCGGATATTTGGAAAGAGAAGCGGCGCGGATTGACTACGCCGCCAGCGGCAGAATACTCTGGGAGGATTTTGCCAGAGATCTCAGCACCTACCGGAGCCGGTTGGAGCGGAATTTTTATGAGGAGGCGGAAAAACGGCGTCCTTCAAATTGCCCCATGACCTTTCACCTGCTGGATTTTAATTACACCAACGTTCTGGACCAGCTGGCAGACCGCCTGCAGGGGCATTCCATAATAAACCGGAGCTGCCATATCGACCATCTGGGAGAACTGGTCCACGTCCACGGAACCACCCAGGAGGCTATGCTGATAGGGGTGGACAACATCTGGCAGGTAAACAATCCGGGCCTGTTTACCAGCGTCTCTCAGCAGCGCCTGCTGGTCAAGCCGCAGCTGAATCAGCAATGCGGCTGCGGAAATGACAGCCGGGCCATCCGGTGCATTCAGAACAGCGACGAAATCTGCGTGTTTGGTATGTCTCTGGGGGAGACGGACGGTACCTGGTGGCGTTTGCTGCTGGAATGGCTGGAAGGACGGATAGACCGCCAGCTGCTTCTGTTTTTCCACGCTTCCCGCTCCATAGTTCAGTTTCCAAACCGCCTTATCCGCCGCCGGGAGAAGTGGAAAAAGCTGTTTTTTGACCGGGCCGGAGCCACGCCGGCGGACCGTGAGAAGCTGGAGAATCGGGTTTACGCCGCAGGCAGTTATGGTCTCTTTGACCTGCAGCCGGTTCTGCTGGATTCCAGCCGGACGAAAGTGGGGGCGGGGGGATGAAGAAACGCCGCTGGCTTCTGCTGGGGGCGGGATTGTGCCTGTGTTTGGTGCTGTTCTCCGTGTTCCGGCGGTCCAACACCTGGCTGATGAGCGAGGAAGAGGTCCTGCGCTATTTTTCCGATACATATGGCGGCGAATTCTGGGTGGAATCCCTGACGGAGAAGGAGTACCGCGAGGGAGAAACCCACACCCGCAGCCGGGAATATGTCCTCTGCGCCAAAGACGGCGCGGGGCCCTTCCGCTTCTTTGAGTGGGCGGGCTACACCTACAGCCCCGGTCCCATTCCCCAGATTTTCCCCAGCTTCGGCCGCGAACAGCGGGATGACTATCAGGCCGACAGCCTCCGCTGGGAGCTGGACCGCTTCCTCCGGCAAGAGGGATTGGGGGAGCTGGACCGGGAGACGAACGCCATTACCCTGACCGGGGCGGATTGGGAAGAGGCCGTCCGCCGTCTGGGTGACTTTACGGCCGGACTGCGGGAGCAGAATCCCTATCCGGTACCGGACCCTGACGGGCGGTCTATGGAGAGCCGCCTGGGCCAGTACTGCTTCCAGCGCACGGCTGCCGGCGGTGTGGAGGCATCCTGCCGGGCTTACGCCGCGCCGGGGGATTTGCTGGGCTTCCCGGTGGAGGAGATTCTTACCGGCCTGCGGGAATCCGAGGCCCAAAACCGGGCCGTCCGCCGCTTCACCGCCTTGCTGGAGAGCCGTTTGTACGGCGCGGACCTGGATTTCAGCGTCCGTTCCGTCTATGATGCCTGGAACCGGTGTGAGCGCCTGGAGGCCTCCATCACCGCAGAGACACCCCAGGACCTGGAAGAAGCGTTGGACTTGTTCGCTGCTCTGGCGGCGGACTGTGAGCTTACCGTCCCCCAGCCGGACAGGGAGCGAAGCGCCCTTGCCATCGTTTCCCCCAGCGGAAGCGAACTCTGTGTTTGGCATCCCTTTCGGGAGGGCGGCCTGGACGCCGAAGCCATCCGAAGCGCCGCTCTGGAGCGGGCGAAAACCCTGGAAGCGTTTGTACCTGCTGCCTGAGACGGGCGGCGTTTGAACCGGCGCACAGCGCCTGAGAAAGGAGTTTTCCGTATGACAAACGAAACCCTGAACATCCTGCGGGACCGCCGCAGCATCCGGAAGTACCAGCCCCGGCAGATTTCCGCCGAAGAGCTGGAGGCGGTGCTGGAGGCGGGCACCTGGGCCCCGTCGGGCAAAAATCTTCAGACCGCCGTGATGGTGGTGGTCCAGGACCCGGAAACCATTGCCCACATGTCTGCCCTCAACGCCAAAATCATGGGCGCCGACAGCGACCCCTTCTTCGGTGCGCCCACGGTGGTGGTGGTGCTGGCGGACGCCACTCAGAAGAACTGGCTGCAGGACGGCTCCCTGGTGATGGGCAACCTGATGACTGCCGCCGCTTCCCTGGGCCTGGGCTCCTGTTGGGTGAACCGGGCCATGGAGCTCTTCGACCAGCCCGAGGGCAAGGCCCTGCTGGCCAAGTGGGGCCTGCCGGAGACGATGCGGGGCGTGGGCAACTGCGTCCTGGGCTACGCGGAGGGGCCCGCCCCTGCGCCCAAGCCCCGGAAGGAGCACTATGTTCTGCGGGTCTGAGCGGGACGGCGGAGAAGCCCTGCGGGCCGTCACCCACGCGGCCAACATCCGCTATGACAAGGCCGCCGAAGCTCTGTGCATCCTGGACCAGAGCCTGCTGCCCAACGAGGTGCGGGAAGTCCGCCTGGATACGGCGGAGGAGATGGTGGAGGCCATTCGGGCTCTCCGGGTGCGGGGAGCGCCGGCCATTGGCATCTGCGCGGCCTACGGCCTGTACCGGCTGGCCCGAACCATTGAGGACCCGGACCCTGAGGTGTTTCAGACCCAGCTGCGGGCCTTCTCCGCCCAGCTGTGCGCCGCCCGCCCCACGGCGGTGAATCTGGCCTGGGCCCTGGGGGAGATGGAAAACACCGCCGCCGCCCATGCCGGAGCCCCCCGCCGGGTTCTGCTGGAGGCCCTGTATGAAAAGGCGGCGGCCATTCACCAGGACGACATTGACAAATGCCGGGCCATCTCGGAATACGGCCTGAGCCTGCTGCGGGAGGGGGACGGCGTCCTCACCCACTGCAACGCCGGTCCCCTGGCAACCTCCCGCTACGGCACGGCCCAGGGACCCTTCTTCTTGGCGGCGGAGCGGGGGATGCGCATCCGGGTGTTTGCCGGCGAGACCCGCCCCCTGCTCCAGGGAGCCCGGCTGACCAGCTATGAGCTCCACCGGGCTGGGGTGGACGTGACCCTGATCTGTGACAATATGGCCTCTATGGTCATGAAAAACGGCTGGGTACAGGCCTGCTTCGTGGGCTGTGACCGGGTGGCGGCCAACGGGGATACCGCCAACAAAATCGGCACCAGCAGCGTGGCCATCCTGGCCAAGCACTACGGCATTCCCTTCTACGTCCTGGGGCCCACCAGCACCATAGACCGAAACTGCCCCAGCGGGGACCAGATTCCCATTGAGCTGCGGGACCCGGAGGAGATCAAGAGCCTCTGGTACGAAAAGCCTGTGGCCCTCCCCGGCGTGCCGTGCTACAACCCCGCCTTTGACGTGACGGACCACAGCTTGATTACCGCTATCGTCACGGAAAAGGGAATCTGCCGTGCGCCGTATACGGAAAGCCTGCTTTTCTGAGGCGGAGGGCGGTATGGTTCAGATTTACGGAACCCTGGGGCCCGCCTGCGGGTCTGAGGAAGTGCTGATGGAGATGTTCCAGGCGGGCATGACCGGCGTGCGGCTGAACCTCTCCCACGTGGGCCTGGAGGAGGCGGCGGAGCAGGTAGAACGGCTTCACGCTGCTGCGGGCCGCTGCGGGGTGCGTCCCCAGCTTTTGCTTGACATGCAGGGACCAGAGCTGCGGGTGGGCCGCCTTGCCGCGCCGCTGCCCCTGGAGGAGGGGCATACCGTCCGGTTGGGCGAAGAGCTTCCCCTACCCGAGGCGGTGCTGGCCCGGCTGGAGGAGGGGCAGGAGCTCCTGCTGGACGACGGCAGACTGCTTCTGCGGGTGACAAAGCGCCTGTCCTCCGGCGGGGCCCTGGGCCAGGTGCTGCGGGGCGGCATTCTGCAAAGCCGGAAGAGCGCCGCCCTGCCGGGGCTGGACGTTCGCCTGCCGCCTATGACGGACAGCGACCGGAACCAGATCCGTCTGGCCGGCGCGTACGGCGTCACCGGCGTCATGCAGCCCTTTGTCCGCTGCCGGGAGGACCTGGAGGCGGTCCGGGCGGCGCTGGACGCCTCCGGCGGCCGGGACATCCGGCTGTTTGCCAAGATTGAGAATCTGACCGGGGCCGCCCGGCTGGAGGAGCTGCTGCCGGCGGCGGACGAAATCGTCATTGCCCGGGGGGACCTGGGAAACAGCGGCCCTCTGTGGCAGCTTCCCGCCTTGCAGAAGCGCCTGGCCGCCGCCTGCCGCAGGGCGGGGAAACCCTTCCTGGTGGTCACCCAGATGCTGGCCTCCATGGAGCGGAATCCCGTTCCCACCCGGGCGGAGGTCAGTGATATTTTCAACGCCGTGCTGGATGGAGCGGCGTCGGTGATGCTGACGGGCGAAACCGCAGTGGGCCGCTATCCCGTGGAGGCCATACGCGTGCTGGTCAACACCGTCCGGGAAGCGGAGGCCTACCGGCAGTCGCTCCCCGGAATCCCGGAATGAAAAAAGGACTGTTCACCGGCTGTGAGCAGTCCTTTTCTCCGTTCTTTTTGTATACGGTATGGATTCTTTTTTCTCTCTTATACAGTTTGGAATGGATTTGCGGGGGGATTTCAGCCCGGAAGCTGGTACAGAGGCTGCTGCCGGCTGTAGGGCTGCCTGCGGTAGGTGATGAAGGGAAAACGGGTCCCGGAAAGGCCGTACTTGGGGTGGACACCGAAGAGGTTGATGTACTGGTCCAGGTCGTCCCGTTCGGCGGCCATAGCCTGCAGAAGGAGGAGGGTGGCCCGGGCGTCGTCAATGGCCCGGTGGCTGTTGGCTGCGCCGGTCAGCTGGTAGGCCTCAATGGCGTTGCAGAGCTTGTGGGGATAGTCCCGGCGGTCTTTGTAGACGGTCATGACATCCAGATGACGGCAGGAATCCAAGATGCGCCACAGACCAAACGCCTGAAGGAGGTGGTACAGGAAATTCAGGTCGAATTGGGCATTGTAGGCTGCCAGCAGAGGCCGCTGCGCGCCCTCCAGCAGGGAGGCAAAGTCTTCCGCCGCCTCCTGGGGCAGAAGGCCCTCCTCCTGCAGGCGCTGGTCGGTGATGCCGGTGAGCTGCACGATGAAGGGGGGAAGCTGCCGCCCCACCGGAAGGCGGATAAAGGCATCCATTCCCGCGCGTTCTCCCTCCGGACTCCAGGCAGCCGCGCCGATTTCAATGATCTGGTCCCGGGTGAAATTCAGGCCGGTGGTCTCCGTGTCAAAGATGATGATGCGGTCAAACTGCCGCCATAAGCTTTCCATCATGCGCCTCCTTCCAACCGGCTTTCTCCGGTAGCGTAATCGATTTCTACGCCGGGCTGCACATTGTAGGCAAACACGTTGAAGCACACGCCGTCTCCCCCGTCCTCCACGGACAGGGCCTCCATCTGTACCCCCCGGGCTACCAGCTCCGTACCCACGAACACGGGCGTCACCCGGTAGAGCACATGGTTGCCGGTCTCCTCCACGTAGTCCGCCACTTCGTTTTCAAAGGGGAGCATTCCGGTCACGTTCAGATAGCGGGTGCCGGTGATGAGGTTCTTGGGGTTGGCGTTTTCCCCTGCCAGCTGAAAGCCGATCAGGTGGCAGCGGTTGTAAAGGTATTTGCCGTCCACCACGTCGTAGCGCACGGTCTGCCAGCCTGTGGGCCGCACGGAACCAATGTCCCCCCGCTCTTCCGTGGGCATGATCTCCCGGCAGATGTTGGCATAGGCCACGCCGCAGCGGCCCAGGGCGTCCAGCTCGCTGTACGTCTCAAAGGCCTCCGTGGTCTGCTCCGGGAAATCCGGCTGGTTTTCCTCCAGCTCCACATAGGCCGCGCCGCTGAATTCCGGAATGTCCTCCAGGGACACCGGTTCCGGACGGAAATACCACTGGACCAGCGCCGCGCCGATGCACAGGATGACCAGGGCGGCCATCTGCTGGGGCGAGAGCTGCTGCTTTTTCTTTCTGCGTTTTGCCATGTTGTTCCTCCAAGCTGGGGCCGAAAAAGGGTCCCGCAAAATTCGACACTCCAAATATAGCATTTTTCAGCAGGAATTTCAACCGGATAATCTGCCGCCGCCGGGAGATGCTGAAATGCAGTGAAATTCGACTCGATTTGGAGGTGCCTATGATACAGCGTATTCGAAGCGCCCTGCTCCTTTTTCTGCCCGTTCTGGTCCTGGCGGGATGGCTCTGGGTGGAGAGCCGGACCCTGCCCGCGTCGTCCCCGGCGGCGATTCCCGCCTCCTCCGGGAATTGGGGACTCTCCTTTCAGCAGGAGGGACAGGCGCCTGTGGGCAACGCCGCCGCAGAGGAGCTGGCCCAGTACGACGCCTATTTTCTGGGAGATACCAGCCGGAAGGTCCTCTATCTGACCTTTGACTGCGGCTATGAAAACGGCTACACGGAACCGATTCTGGACGCGCTGAAAAAGCACAGCGCCCCTGCGGCCTTCTTCGTCGTGGGCAATCTGGTGGAGACGGCCCCGGACATTGTCCGCCGTATGGCGGAGGAGGGACACATTGTGGGCAACCACACCTACCATCATCCGGACATGCCGTCCATCTCCAGCCAGGCGGCCTTCCAGAAGGAACTGGATTCCCTGGCGGAGCTCTACCAGCAGACCACCGGCCAGCCCCTCTCCCGCTTCTACCGCCCGCCCCAGGGGAAGTACAGCGAGGAAAATCTCCGCCAGGCCCAGGCCCTGGGCTACAAGACGGTGTTCTGGAGCCTGGCCTACGTGGACTGGTACACGGACAACCAGCCCACGCCGGAACAGGCCTACGCCAAGCTGCTGCCCCGGATTCACAACGGGGCCATAGTCCTGCTGCACTCCACGTCCAAAACCAACGCGGAAATCTTGGATGACCTGCTGACCAAGTGGGAGGAGATGGGCTACACCTTCGCCTCCTTAGAGGAGCTCTGAGAGCGGAACCGGCGCCGGCGGAAGTGGGGCGCCGGTTCTTTACAGAATATTAACGATTCCAAGAGAGAAAGGTGTTGACAGGGCCGTTAGCCCTGACTATAATAAGTGACAGCCTGTCATAAAGTGACAGGGTGTCATTTTTTGTGTGAGGGATTCCATATGTGTACAGAAACCTTCCTCCGGCTGCCGGAGGAAAAGCGG
The DNA here is from genome assembly GCA_022797935.1 of Oscillibacter sp. Classification (GTDB taxonomy): domain Bacteria; phylum Bacillota; class Clostridia; order Oscillospirales; family Oscillospiraceae; genus Oscillibacter. The sequence goes on from JAAWLO010000042.1 coordinate 8,281, forward strand.
CGCCGCTTTCTCGACGCCGCTTGGGAGGAGTTCGCCGGGGCCCGCTTCACCGACGTTTCCATCAACCAAATCGTCCGGCGGGCAGGCATCCCCCGGGGGAGCTTCTACCAGTACTTCACCGATAAGGAGGACCTGTTCGCCTACCTTCTGGAGGAGGTGCGGAATCACGTTAAGGAGGAGTACCGCCGGGTGCTGAAGGAAAACGGCGGGGACATCTTCCAGGCCCAGTTGGACTGCTTTGACCGCATGACCGCCCCAGACACGGTCCTGGACCCCATTATGGCGCGTTGCATGAACTTCATCCGGAACAACCAAGGGGTGGATATCCAGAAGTTTCTGCCTACCCGGCCCGGCCAGCGGCTGATGGACGGCCTCTGGGACCTGACGGACCTGTCCGGCCTTCGGGACGCCAGTCCGGAATATGGCCGGGTGGTTTTCTGCCTGCTGATGGCAGCTTTGGGCAGTGCCTGTATAGATGCCATGCTCTGCCCTGAAGACCGGGCTTTCCACCGGGAGGAGCTGGCCGCCAAGCTGGAGATTGTCAAATACGGCAGCCTGCGGAACGCGGAAAATTCTGAAAATTTTTCTTGACTTTCCCCCTGGTGGAAGGTGTAAAAAGAAGCTGGACCCCGCCGGACAGAGGCGGAGACCATACATACAAGGAGGACCACATGAAACAACACTGGATTGCCCTGCTGCTGGCAGCGGCCCTGACGCTGTCGCTGTGCATGCTGCCGGCACTGGCCCAGGGAGAGGCGGCGGACCCGTCCGCCGGAGCCGCAGAGCCCGCCGGGACCGAAGTGCCCGCTGGAACGGAAGCCCCCGCCGGGACGGAAGCGCCTTCGGATGCCGCGCCGGAAGAGCCGCCGGAGGCCCCCGCGCCGGAGGAGACCGCCGCCGCGCCGGCCCCCGTGCCAGAGGAATCGTTCGGCACCGCAGCGGACAGCACAATGGATGATGAGCTGGTTTTCGGCGGGGAGAACGATTTCCGCTATCTGGCCTTCGAGGACCTGCAGGACCGGGTGCTGGAAGGCAACCTCTCCGCCCGCATGCTGGAGGAGTCCATTGCCTCCATTGACGCCATTGATTTCAACCAGATGTACGGCGACCTGGCCGGTCAGCTCAGCAGTCTGGAGTACGCCCAGAATATGTATGCCCAGATTCCCGTGGCCACGCCCATGGAGGGGGCTATGCAGGGCTATGTCATCTCCAATCTGGCCAGCTCCTACAGCAGCCTCAGTGCCACCGTGCGGGACCTGGCCAGCGGCAAGCTGCAGCGGGATTATGCCTCCGCCAAGCGGCAGCTGAAAAACGCCCAGGACCTGATGGTGGTGGGGGCGGAGTCCCTGTACATCACCATTCTGGAGCTGGAGGAGACCAAGGATACCCTGGAGCGGAATCTGGGCGCCCTGGACCGGAGCATGGAAGAAATGGAGCTGCGCTACCAGCTGGGGCAGATCTCCTCCCTGACCTTGGAGCAGGTGAAGAATGGCCGGGCCAGCCTCCAGAGCAGCCTCAGCACCCTGGAGATGAACCTGCGGCGCTGCAAGCTGCAGCTGCAGGCTATGGTAGGCGGCAGCCTCAACGGTTTCCTGGTGCTGGGCCCTCTGCCGGAGCTCAGCCCGGGGATGCTCACCTCCATGGATTACAAGCAGGACCTGGACACCGCCAAAACCAAGAGCTACGACCTCTTCGCCGCCCGGGAGAAGCTGAAGGAGGCGGGGGATACATATGATGACGCCAAGGGCAGCAACGCCCGGAATTCCTACGGCCTCCGCTCTGCCCGCCACACCTACGAGGCCGCCAAGTACGAGTACGAGATGGCGGAACAGAATTTTGAGATGAATTTCCAGAATACGTTCGACTCCATCCGGGACTATCAGCAGGTGCTGAACGCCGCCCAGACCTCCCTGGCCTTTGAGGAGAGCACCTATGCCTCCGTGGAGATGAAGTACCGCCAGGGGACCGTCTCCCACAACGCGCTGCTGGAGGCGGAAGACAACCTGAACGAGGCCAAACAGGCCGTCTCCAGTGCCCGGCGGGATTTGTTCACCGCCTACCGTTCCTACCACTGGGCCGTGAATTACGGCGTGACAAGCAGCGGGCAGACGGGAACCTGACCGCAGAATCATGGATTTTTTGGAGGAAGCACATGAGCAAAACGAGCATTTCAGCCGCGCTTCTGGCGGCGGTTCTGGCCCTGAGCCTCACGGCCTGCGGCGGGGAAGACGGTCAGGAGCCCCAGGAGACCCCTCAGGGCATAGCGGTTCAGGTGGAGGAGGTGGACTCCGGCACCATCTACACGGAAAACACCGTCTCCGGACGGCTGCTGGCGGAGGACGAATCCGTCATCATGGTGGCCGTCAACGCCAAGTGCACGGCGGTTTACGCCGAGGCGGGGGACGAGGTCCAGGCGGGTGATGTCCTCTGCACTCTGGACCTGGGCAGCACCCTCTCCAGCTACAACGCCGCCAGCATCAGCTACCGCTCTGCCGCCCAGAGCTACCAGGACCAGTCCGCGGTGTTCGACAAGCAGATTGCCCTGTACGAGAAGAACCTCAGCGACCTGCGGGAGCTGCTGGAAATCGGGGCGGCGGCCCAGATTGAGATTGACCAGGCGGAGCTGCAGCTGCAGTCCGCCATTGCCCAGCGGAATTCCACCCTCTCCCAGCTGGAGGCCAGCATGCAGAACGCCCTGTCCAATGTGGAGCAGCTGGACACCGTGCTGGAGAATGTGGATGCCCGGGGCAACGTGATCGCCCCCAGCAGCGGCACCCTGGTGACCATGAGCGCCGTGGAGGGCAGCTTTGTCTCCAGCTCCGCGCCGGTGGCGGTGATTGACGGCGTGGACCAGATGAAGGCGGTGGTCTCCGTCTCTGAGGCCCTGGTGCCCAAGCTCTTCGCCGGGGATACGGCGGAGGTATCCGTCAGTGCCGTGGAGGAGACCTATGAGGCCACCATCCGCTCCGTGGAGCGGGCCGCCAACCAGCAGACCAAGCTGTACAACGTCACCCTGACCATGCCCTCCGGCGCCTCCGGTCTGCTGGCGGGGATGTTCGCCGACGTCACCTTCCACACGGACGCGTCGGAGAACGCCATTACTGTGCCCACGGAGGCCATCCTCACCCGGGGAGAGACCCGGTACGTCTTCGTGGTGGAGAACGGCACGGCCCTGTACAAGGAAGTCACCACCGGCCTGACCGGCAGCGGCGTCACCGAGGTCCTCACCGGCCTGGAGGCGGGCCAGCAGCTGGTCACCGTGGGCCAGGCCTATCTCAGCGACGGCGACCCGGTCCGGATCGTCTCCGGAACCGCCGGCACGCCGGAAGTCCCGGACGGCCCGGAATCCGGCGGGGAAGCAGATCCGGAATCCAACGGGGAGGCAGGCCCGGCGGACAGCGCGTCCGGGGAGGCATAAGAGATGAGTATCGCCAGAGCAAGCATCCAGCATAAGGTTGCCACCCTGCTGGCCAGCATTTTGATCTGCGTCTTCGGCCTGATGTTTGCCACCCAGCTGCAGATGGCCCTGATGCCGGAGATGGAGATGCCTATGGCCGTGGTGGCCTGCTACTACACCGGCGCCAGCCCCAGCGATATGGAGGAGCTGGTTACCCGGCCCCTGGAGGGCGCCATCATGTCCGTCCCCGGCGTGGACAGCATCTCCTCTACCTCCTCCGACGGCGTAAGCCAGATTCAGATTACCTACGTGGAGGACACGGACCTGGACATTGCCGCCACCAAGCTGCGGGAGCAGTTCGGCATGGTGAGCCTCCCGGAGGACGCCATGGACCCCGTTATCATCAACATGAACCTCAGCGCCCTGATGCCCACGGCCATGATCGCCCTGGTGGGCGAGGACCTGGCCCAGCTCCAGACCCTGGCGGAGGACGTGGTGGTGCCCGCCCTGGAGCGCATCAACGGCGTGGCCCAGGTGACGGTGAACGGCGGCGTCAGCCAGCAGATTGCGGTAGAACTGGACCCCACCCGGGCCTCCGGCTACGGCCTCTCCGCCTCCTACGTCTCCCAGTTCCTGGCGGGGCAGAACCTCATCTACCCCGGCGGCAGCCTGGAGAACGGAACCAAGAAGCTGACCGTCAGCACCGACGCCAAGTTCCAGACGGTGGGGGACGTGGCCAACATGATTCTCACCCTGCCCACCGGCGGCGCGGTGCGCCTCTCGGAGGTGGCCAACGTTACCCTGGAGGACAAGGACATGGACGCCATAGCCAAGTCCGGCGAGTCCGCCTGCGTGGTGCTCCAGGTCTCCAAACAGTCCTCCGCTAACGAGGTCTACGTCTCGGAGCAGGTGGTCAAGCGCCTGGAAAGTCTGAAGCCTGAAAATCCCTCCCTCCACTACAGCACCCCCTACCTGGCCAGCGATTACATCAACCAGACGGTAGACGCCGCCTACCAGAACATCCTCCAGGGCGTGCTGCTGGCGGCGATTGTGGTGCTGCTGTTCCTGCGCCGGGGCGGGGCTACGCTGACCATTGCCGTCTCCATGCCCATCTGCATCCTGACGGTGTTTGTGCTGATGAACGCCCTGCACCTGACACTGAACATGATGTCCCTGGGGGGCATTGCTATGGGCGTGGGCATGATCGTGGATAACTCCATTGTGGTTCTGGAGAACATTTACCGCTTCTCCGCCGAGGGCCACGACCGGGAGAGCGCCTGCATTGAGGGCACCAAAGAGGTCACCAGCTCCGTGCTGGCCTCCACCCTTACCACGGAGGCGGTTTTCGTTCCCCTGGCCCTCACTGGCGGCATGGCGGGCATGATGTTCAAGGATTTCTGCCTGACCATTGCCTCGCTGATCTTCGCCTCCCTAGTGATTTCCCTGACGCTGGTGCCTCTGCTGTGCTACTTCACCCTGGACGAGGAAAAGGTGCGGCGGCGGGCGGCCAAAAAAGCGGGGAAGGAACCCGGTCCCCTGACGCGGCTGGCGGACCGCATCAGCGCCTTCTACCTGAAGCTGCTGAACTACTTTGTGCGCCATCTCTTCCTGGGCATGCTGGCTTCCTTTGCGCTGGTGGTTCTCTTTGGCGTCACCCTGGTGAACACCAAGATGGTGCTGATTCCGGATATGGACCAGGGGTCCCTCTCCGTGAACATCAGCATGCCCATTGGCTCCCAGCTCCAGGAAACCTCCCTTCTGGCCGACCGGGTGTCCGCCATTGCGGAGGCTCAGGTGCCGGAGATTCAGGAGATGTTTTACATTGCCTCCGGCGAGTCCGTCACCATGATGCTGGACGTGGGACCCAAGTCCCAGCGAAGCCGGAGCAGCAACGAGATTGCCATTGCCCTCCGGGCCGCCGTGCAGGACGTCGCGGGCTGTGAGATCACCGTCTCGGCATCGGATGCCTCGGCTATGATGGGCGGCGGCGGGGATATCGCCGTGAACATTGAGGGAGACGATTACCAGGTCCTGGCCTTGCTAGCCGACGATCTGATTGCCCAGATTTCCGCCCTGCCGGACGCGGTGAACGTGAAAAGCTCCCTCTCTGACGAGGTGCCCCAGGTGAAGGTCTCCGTCAGCCGGGAGGCCGCCGCCCAGTACGGCCTCACAGCCGCGGCTATTGGTCAGGCGGTCCGCTCGGAGCTCACCGGCTCCACCGCCACGAAGGTGACCCTCTCCGGACGGGAGCTGGATGTGGTGGTCCGGGGCAGCGGCGCGGCGGCCAAGAGCCTGGACGCCCTGCGCTCTATGGCGGTGCCCTCCTCCTTCGGCGGGACGGTGCCTCTGGCCTCTGTGGCGGAGGTCCGTATCGAGCAGGCGCCCCAGACCATCACCCGGTCCAACCAGACCCGGCAGGTCACCATCTCCGGCGACTCGGTCAGCGGGGACACCGCCGCCATGACCGCCGCCATCTGGGAGATTCTGAATCACTATACCTTCCCCCAGGGCTATGCCGTGGAGACCAACGGCTCCTATGAGACCATGATGGAGAGCTTCGGGGACCTGCTGCTGGCCCTGGCGGTGGCGCTGCTGCTGGTGTACTTTGTGCTGGCGGTGCAGTTCGAGTCCTTCCTGATGCCGGTGATGGTGATGCTGATTCTGCCGGTGGCCTTCACGGGCTCCCTGTTCGGCCTGCCGCTGATGGGGCGGGACCTGTCCATGCTGTCCCTGGTGTCCATTATCATGCTGGCGGGAACCGTGGTCAACTCCTCCATCATCCTGGTGGAGTATATCAAAATCCGGCGGGCCCGGGGCGAGGACCGGCAGACCGCCATCCTCCACGCCTGCCCCCTGCGGGTGCGGCCCATTCTCATGACCACCCTGACCACTATCCTGGCTATGGTGCCTATGGCCTTGGGAATCGGCGAGACCAACGAGATGATGTCCGACATGGGCATTACCATGATCGCCGGCATGGTGATTTCCACCGTTGTGACCCTGGTGTTCACGCCGGTGTATTACTCGGTGATTGACAACCTCAGCCACGTCTTCCGCCGGAAGAAACGGGGCGGCGGCGGTCCCTCTGTCCCTGCGGCAGAGACAGAGGAGACGGAAAAGGTTCCCGCCGGGGTTTGAGCCCAGCCTCCGGGCAGAGGGGAAACCGGGAAAGAGGCCGGAGCGCCCGGCCGTTTTTCCGGCCGGTGCTTCTGCGGGGCGTCCGGAACAAAAAAACAGCCTGCCGGAGCAGACTGCGGAACCCCGCAAAACGGAAACAATCGCGGACAGGAACCTTCCTGTCCGCGATTCAGCGTTCCCGGCTGAGCCCCAGCAAATAGTCCGTGCTGACGCCGTAATACTTGCTCAGGGTGATCAGATGGTGGATGGGAAGCTCATTGGCGCCCCGCTCATATCTGGCATACATGGTTTGGGACGTACCCAGGACTTCCGCGATTTGTGACTGGGTTTTATCGGCGTCCTCGCGCAAATCACGCAGAATACGTACATACTCCATCTCATCCACGTTCGACACCTCCTATTGACTTTTCCGCCCATGAAGCTGTTGAGTATAATTTAGCATAAAAAGGGCTCTAATTGCAGTGACAATACAAAATTTTACTACAAATTCTGCCGAAAACCCCCGGTAATTTGTGGATTCCGATAGCTTTTATCGAACGTTTTCTTTAAAATCCTCCAAAATCCAGCGCCGGACGGGGCGGGGCGCTTTACAAGAAGGCATTTTGTCTGTATAATAGGACAGACCCCCGGCTTTTGCGGGGGACAGACGATTCTGTGAACACTGGAAAAGAGGACAGACACTATGGAATATACGAAAGGCGTCCGGTTTGACAGCCTGGGACTGTCGCCGGAGATTCTGAAGGCGGTTGCGGCGCGGGGGCTGGAGGTCTCCACGCCGGTGCAGGCCGGGTGTATCCCGCCTATGATGGACTGGCAGGACGTCATTGCCAAAGCCCCCACCGGCACCGGAAAGACCTTTGCCTACGGCATCCCCATCATCCAGCACATAGACCCGGAGCAGGACACGGTGCAGGCGGTGATTCTGGCCCCCACCCGAGAGCTGGCCCTCCAGATTACCGGGGAGCTGCGGGACATTGCCGCCTTCCGGCCCGGGGTGCGGAGCGTGTGTCTCTACGGCGGACAGCCCATAGGCCGCCAGATTGAGACCCTGAAGAAGCGGCCCCAGATTGTGGTGGCCACTCCGGGGCGGCTCAGCGACCATCTGAAGCGGCGGACGGTCCGGCTGGACAGCGTCCAGACGGTGGTGTTGGACGAGGCGGACCGGATGCTGGACATGGGCTTCGTCCGGGATGTGACCCGCCTGCTGGACCGGATGGACAAGCGGCGGAACCTGGGGCTGTTTTCCGCCACCATCTCCCGGGAGGTGATGGATATTGCCTGGGTCTACCAGCGGGACGCGGCGGAGATTACGGTCCGGGAGGACGAGCAGAACAAGCCGGACATCCGGCAGTTCCGCATGGACGTGTCCCAGGGGGAGAAGGCGGACGCCATTGCCCGCATTCTGGAGGAGACCGGCTTTGACCGCTGCATGGCCTTCTGCAACACCAAGGGCTCCACGGAGCGCATAGCCAAGTTTCTGCAGATGCGGGGCGTGGACGCCCAGTGCATCCACGGGGATATCCCCCAGAAGCGCCGGGAACAGGTGATGAACCTCTTCCGGGAGGGGAAGCTGCGGGTGTTCGTCTCCACAGATGTGGCGGCCCGGGGCATAGATGTGGACGACGTGGACATTGTGTTCAACTGCGACGTGCCGGAGGAGAACCAGGATTACGTCCACCGCATTGGCCGGACCGGCCGGGCCAAACGGCAGGGGGTGGCGGTGACGCTGATTTCGGATTATCCCGCCAAGATGCGGATTGACGACATTGCCCTCAAGACCCGCAACGAGATCGTGCCGGTGGGCTTTGACGAAGAGGGGAAGCTGACGGTGCTGAAATAGAGGCTGGATGTTCGGAACCGGCAAAAAGCAGGACGGGCGGCCCGCAGCCGTTGGAGCCCGCAAAAAAGACGGTATGGGAAACCGGAGAACACCGGGAGGGGGAATGCCCCGTCTCGTTCTCCGGTTTGTTCTTTGTTCCGGGGGAAAAGTCAGGGCGTTGTCCGTTCCTCGGGCTTCGTGTTCCAGGAGAAGGAGATGGCCCCAGCGGGGCAGGCGGAGCGGCACGCGCCGCAGCGGATGCACTCGGGGCTGTTGAGGTCCCGCATGGCTTTCACGGCCATCGGGCAGACCGCCTCGCAGGCGCCGCAGCCCACGCATTTGCTGCGGTCCAGGCGCAACTGCACAAAGCTGAAGCGGTGAAACAGGCCGTAGAAGGCCCCCAGGGGGCAGAGGTAGCGGCAGAAGGGCCGGGGGAGGAAGAGAGAGGCCAACAGGATGCCGGCCAGGACCAGGGTCTTCCAGCTGAAGAGGAGGCCCGCCAGACTCCGCAGGGCTGGGTCCGCCAGCAGCAGGGGGATTCCGCCGCCCAGGGTCCCGGCGGGACAGAGGTATTGGCAGAAATAGGGAGGGGCGGTCCCAGCCGCCGTCCTGGCGAAGGCGGGGAGAAGGAGGACCAGAACCAGCAGAATGCCGTATTTGAGGTACCGGGCGGGCCGGTCTATCCGCTGGGGAAGCTGCCGCTTGGGCACCGGAATTTTGTGCAGCAGGTCCTGCAGCAGCCCGAAGGGACACAGCCAGCCGCAGACTACGCGGCCCAGCACCACACCGAAGAGCAGCAGAAGGCCCAGCACATAATGGGGGAAGCGGTGCTTCACGCCGCCCAGTGCGGCCTGGAGGGAGCCAATGGGACAGGCCCCCAGCGCGCCGGGGCAGGAGTAGCAGTTGAGGACCGGGACGCAGACGGCTTTGGTTCCGCCGGTGAAAATCCGGCCCTTTTGAAAGCCCAGCAGATAGCCGTTTGCCAGGGCGGCAGCCAGAAGCTGAACGATTCTCCGGCGTGTGCCGGATTTTTTTGCGCCCTTTACCCGACGCCGATACATTCCAGACATATTCTCACCGCCTTCTGCAGGACTTCCTGGTGTTCTCCGTTGGCCAGACCGCAGGCGGTCAGGAGGAGGGCCGTAAGCAGTACCCCATAACGCAGAACCGTGTTAGGTCTCAAGGCTGACCTCCGCCTTTCCTGCGTCTGCCAGCGCACGGTTCACCGCGTCCAGATAGACCTCCGGCAGATTTTCCTGGCGGCCAATGATGACGTCGCCCACCAGATTTCCCCCGGCGTCAGCCAGAAGCGTGGTGGGGGTGTAGAGCAGGGAATTGCAGAGGTCCAGCAGGTCTCCGTCTGCGGAAATCAGGGTAGCGCCCTGAAATCCGGCCTCGGCCAGAAGGGTTTGAAGAGTCTCCTCGTTTCCGGCCCCGTCGAGGCAGAGGGTGATGAGTTGAATGTTGTCCGGCAGGGCGTTGGCGAAGGCGGCGAGGTCGGGCAGCTCCGCAATGCAGGGGGGGCAGGTCAGGGCCCAGACATTGAGGACGGTGACGTCCTTGTCCTGCAGCTGTTCCTGGGTAAATAGTTCTCCGTCCAGGGTTCCGGCGCTGAAGGATTGAAGGCTTCCCAGGGAGGTTGCGGAGCCGCTGCTGGGCTGGGAAGAGGCGGCAGGTTCCTGGAGGGGTGGGTCCGAGGTGTCGGAAGGGGCGGCGGAGCAGCCAGCCAGGGTCAGGAGAAGGAAGAGTGCGAGGAGGAGCTGCGGCACAGGGAGGCTTGTTCGTTTCATAGGAGGATTACCTGCTTTCTTGAAAAGATGGGAAGGGGTGGGAGGGGTAGGCGGTACCGTCCGGTGGGGCGGTCCGTGTGTAGGTACTATGCTTATTATAACGGATTTGGCAGAATGCGCAAGAGAAAAAGTGTGCGGGCAAATCCCTCCCTGCGGCGTCGGAAAATCCGCTTCATTCCGCAGTCGCCTGCGGCGACGGCTCCATTGCGCTCCTTGTTGATTGGATATCCGTCAGGATTCCTGTGTCCAATCACCTTGCCTGACGAAAAAATCTGCCCCTATCCGGCATTCCGCCGGTTTTAAAACAGACTCTAAGGATTCTTTATGGGTGCACAGATATCCGATCTGGGGCAAAGCATTGCGCTGATGGTGCAGGAGGAACTGACAAAGCGGTTTCAAGCGGTGCCGGCAGGGATTTCCAATCGGCATGTGCATTTGTGCCGGGAAGATATGGACGCTCTCTTTGGGCGCAGCTCTCAGCTAACAGTCAAAAAGATGCTTCTAAAGATATTGTCAAGGGGGAATGTGAGATGTTCGATTTTTGTGAGGCCAACTGCTTATGGACAAAGATGCTCCGTTCGTGTTAGTATAGGGAAAACGACAGGACGGTAATGGTGATATGTCCCAAATCATGATAATCGAAGATGACCCAGCTATTCGGGAGGAATTGACACTGCTTCTGGAAAACGAGGGGTATACGCCTCTGGCAATTACGGAGTTTACAGATATACCGGGTCAGGCGGCGCGGGAACGCCCGAATCTTATTCTTTTGGATATCGGCCTGCCAGAACGGGATGGCTTCTCCCTGTGCGCTGCGCTGCGGAAGTCCGTTCCCGCACCGATCATTTTTGTCACCAGCCGGGACGCCGGTGTGGACGAGGTGCGGGCATTGAGTCTGGGCGGGGATGACTACATCACCAAGCCCTACAGCGTCCCCGTCCTGCTGGCCCGGATCAAAGCGGTTCTGCGCCGGAGCGGAGACGGGCCGGAACAGGCGGATTTACTGGAGGCCGGTGAACTGCGGCTGAGCCTGACGAAAGGGAGCGTATCGTCTGGCGGAAAAGCCGCAGAACTCAGCCGGAATGAGCTGCAAATTTTAGCCTGTCTGATGGCCCATGCGGGGCAGATCGTCTCTCGGGCCGATCTGATCGACGCCCTGTGGGACAACCAAATTTACATTGACGACAACACCCTCAGTGTGAATATGACCCGGCTGCGGGGAAAGCTGGCGGAGATCGGCCTGCCTGACGCCATCAAGACCCGGCGTGGAATGGGGTATCAGCTATGATATTGCGGGATTTTTTGTCAGACCGGCTGGGGCGTATTGCACTCCAGCTAATTTGCGCTGGACTGGCGGCGCTGTTCCTTTTTGTCACTGGAACACAGCCAGGTGGTCTGGTGATTTTGCTGATTGTGTTTCTGCTGGTTTTCCTGACGGTGAATATGTCTGATTTCTTTCAGCAGCGTGCCCGCCTGCTGGAATTGGAAGCCATTTTGGAGGGATTGGACCGGAAATATCTGTTTGCCGAGTGCGTCCCGCCTCCCAAAAATCTCTATGAACAAAGGCTCTTTGATCTGTCCCGCCGGGCAGGCCGGGCCATGACGGGGGCGGTATCCGATGCCCAGGCCGCTCAGCGGGAGTACCGGGAGTATGTGGAACGCTGGGTGCATGAAATCAAAGCCCCAATCACCGCTGCCCGGCTTATTTGCCGGGATTTGGACGGGGACACCCGCCGGAAGCTCACAGCGGAGCT
>JAAWLO010000003.1 GCA_022797935.1 Oscillibacter sp.
TATAGCCAGCGCAGTTGAAAAGAATCCCGTGGGATTCTTTTCAACGAACCGCCGCAAAGGCGGCGGTTCGAGCCGCATAGCGGTTGCCGGCGCATGGCTTCCTAGGAAACGCCGCTGCGCTCCGCGCAGCGGCGGCCCCCCTGGTCCGCCGGTTGAAAAGGAGTGGGTACTCCTTTTCAACTGCGTTGACTATATTCTCTGCCTCCGGCAGAAATCCATGCAAAATTTCCTCGTCTTTTTTTGCCGGTTGTGCTATAATAACCTGAAACCCGCCTTTTCTCTTTCTCTTTGAGAGGTCGGGCGTCTGCCTTTTTCCTGGCGGGAACGTTTCTGAAAACTTGGTATTGAGGTGACATACCTTGCATTTTTGGGCTCATTTGAAAACTATCAACCGCCACCGTTCCTTGGTGCGGAAACACTGCTTCCGCCTGGGACTGTATTGGCAGGGGCTGACGCATGATCTGTCGAAATACACTCCCACAGAGTTTTGGGCAGGCATCAAATATTTTCAGGGCGACCATAGTCCCAACGACCAGCAGCGAAAGGAAAACGGATACAGCGCCGCCTGGCTCCACCATAAGGGCCGGAACCGTCATCATTTCGAATACTGGACAGACTATCAGAAGGATGGCAGCGGCATTGGCGGTGTGGAGATGCCGAAGAAGTACGTGGCGGAGATGTTTTGCGACCGCCTCGCTGCCAGCAAAGTTTATTTGGGGGACAAATTTGATTCCGGCGCTCCCTACCGCTTTTTTCTGAAGGGCAAAGGACGGAATTTGATGCTTCACCCGGCAACTGCCGGGCTGCTGGAACGCATTTTGCTGATACTTCAGGACGAAGGAGAGGACGCGGCTTTTGAGTACGTCCGCCGGGAGGTATTGGGGAAACCCTAGTTTGCCGCTTTGTTTCCGGATGTTCCAGCAAATATGAGGAAGAGCCGGAGAAAGCAGTTTCTCCGGCTCTTCGTTTATTTCAGATTTGCGCCAAAAAGGCTCAGCAGGTGCAGCAGCGGTTTCCAAAGGCGGGGGTGATGTGCTGAAAGGAAGGCCTCCACCTCCGTCTGCGTCAAGCCATCCCCACAGAGAAGAACCTGTTGCCCGGCAGCATCACAGCCCACGGCAGTCTCTCCGACAGCGGCCACACCTACGGCGATGTTTCCGCCCAAGGCCGCCACACCTCCGGCATACCACAGACCAATGGCCACCGGTCCGAAAGCCAGCAGGCCAATGGCCACCGGCCCCACTGCCGTCAGGCCAAAGGCCAGGGCGCCCAATGCAAACGCACCCAAACTGAAGGCTCCCATACTGAAAATTCCAACACTCAAGGCGCCCAGAGCTACCACACCCACTGCAATATTACCAATAGCGATGATACCTTTGGCCTTCTTCCGGCAGCGCATCATATGGGGATAAACACAGAAACAAACGGAAACCAACGGCAACCCGAAAACCTTGGTCTTGCTGTTCCACTCCCAAGCCCGAAAATACCGGGAAATCTCCTCTACCTGTTCCTCCAGCTTTGTCGTGGAAACCGCAGGCTCTATTGGCTGCGCTGGTTCTTCCAGCTGGTCCTTCACCAGATAATCCACACTGACAGAAAACAAATCCGACAGAGCAATCAGCTTCCCCAGCTCCGGCAAGGCCGCTCCGCTCTCCCATTTGCTGACAGACTGCCGGGTGACGCCCAGCCGGTCTGCCAACTGTTCCTGGGATAAGCCTTTCTGGCGGCGAAGCTCCAGCAGTTTTTCAGAAAATACTTTCAAAAAACCATCTCACTTTCTTTTGAGTTTCTCACATGGTAGCCCTCCCCCAACGAAAAAGCAAGAACGCGGCAGGTGGAACTTTGTCAACCAGTAGTTGCATGCCTTGCGCCCCAATGGGTTCCCAGTTTTCTTACAGCTGATCCTGCACGACGGTTTCCGGCGGGCGGTCCAGCTGCCAGGGATCATCTATAAGACTGTGAAGATAACGGACAGCGGAAGCGTAGTAAAATCCATCTACAATTCGCTCATCCGTCACAAAATTACAATCAATGTATTTGCGGCGCACAACGCTGCCGTCCCGCTTCACCTCGTACACCCGTCGCTTCCGGCCCATGGAGCAAAATACCGGCACATTGCCGAAGTCATAGAGATGGTGATAAATAGGAGGAATCCCCAGGGAAGCCATAGATGTAATGAACAGAGAGCCATGAAAAGGGGAAAGCCTTGTCAGCCACCGGGGCAGAAGACCGAAGTAGTCCCCCGCCTGAATCAGAGCCACGAGTCCCTTCAGCGCCAGGCCGGGAACCAGATTGAACGTGCCAGCCAACCGGTCAAAAGAAGAATTCAGAGGCCTTTCTTTGACCTCTCGTACCTTTTCGTCAAAGCGGCGGAATACCTCCTCCGCTGTGTCGGCAGGATCGTAGGTAACTTTGATGACCGTGTCCGGCGAGGAGGTGGTCATCTCTTTTTTGATGGTCATGTTGATTTCAATCACTCGGTCCCGGCTATAGATCCGCTGGCCAGCGATAAAGCGGTTCAGCCCCGGATAGCGGGCACAGGTCCGAATATAGGCAGCCAACACGACATGAAGAATTCCGAAACCTTTGAGGCCCGCCTGCCGTTTCTCAGCGATATAACGCTCTGCCGCTGTCACCTCAAATTGGTCCTCAATGAAATTTTGAGAGGTGTTGCGGGTCTTCATGATATACGGCGACACGGCGAAAATGGGAGACAGTGTCCGAAGCCGGCGGCCATCATTTCGGTCGCCGAACCGGCGGATGAGACTCCCCTCCTCGATTGGCCGCCTCCGCATGGCCAGGGATACACACAGCAGCGCCGCCATGCAGCAAAGCACAGATAACTCCGGCAGCCAGTCATGAAAAGTCCACCCAGCTTTCTGCCTGTCTTCAATCAGGATGTGGTATGCCATCGGAAGACTAAATAACGGCCAGAGATAAATCTGGGTCGGTACAAATCCCATAACCGTAGCGGTATACAAAACCGCTATCAGGGCGTAGAGCAGAAGGCAAAGCACTGTGTGCAGAAGTGATACAAAATAAAAAGCCTTTACAGCAAAAAAGACGCAGCCCAGCCAAACCGGAATGGCAGACCGGTACAGGCGTTCCTGACCATCCAGAAACAAAATCCACACAAAGGACACATTGGCGGCCAGGGGCAACAGTACCTGGAAAGCAAATACGGGTAAGGGCAGCACCGTCTCCCCCACTGCCCAAGCCACACGGAGTAAGCCGGAGGCAATCATCAGCAGCGCTGACAACAGCACCAACCAGCCCCAAACGGAAGGGAGCCAGTATACGGTTCTCGTTTTCATAGAATTCCTCACACCTTTTTGACGATAGCTTCAAAAAACGGCGCACTGCCGCAACGACAGTGCGCCATTCCCCGTTTACTTCACCGAGCCATCGGCGTTGAACAGAGGCAGCGGGGCCAGGAAGCGGATATCTTCCCGGTCCTTGGCGGCACCCTCTGCCAGCACCGCCACTTTTCCGGCTACGGCGCCTCCGGCCAGCTTGATCAGAGCCTCCATAGCCAGCAGAGAGCCGCCGGAGGAGATCACATCATCCATAATCAGAATGCGCTTGCCGCGAATCAGTTCCGCATCATCCCGGCCCAGATAGAGCTTCTGCGTGCCGGCGGTGGTGATGGAGCGGTCCTCTACATGAATGGGATCCGGCATATAGGCCTTCGGACCCTTGCGGGCAATAAAATACTTGGATGCGCCGGACTGCCGGGCCATCTCATGGATCAGCGGAATACTCTTGGCCTCGGCGGTGAAAAGATAGTCATAACTGTCCGCAGGGACCAGCTTCAAAAGTTCCCGGGCGCAGGCAACCGTCAGTTCCGCGTCGCCAAAGCAAATGAACGCGCCGATGTACAGATCGTCCGAGATTTTGCAGATGGGCAGATGCCGTTCCAGGCCTGCCACATGGATGGTATATGTCATAAATAAGAGCCTCCCGCAAATAAAATTCCGGTGGAAATTTATACGTCTTCATTATATCGTTTCCTGCCGGAAAGTCAAGGAACATCCTCCTATTTTGCCTGATATTTTTCCCCATTTTCAACCGCTTTTTCGGTATTTTTGGCCGCTTTCCAGTCATTTTGTACAAAAGTCTCCCCTCATTTTCTGGAATATTGAAAAAATTTTCGGCAGGCATTCGAAATTCAACCCTTGTTTCTTCTCTGTTAAAATGTTATATTAAGCTTAAGAACCCCCTAACACGCCACTATTAAAGGAGGATTTTTTGAAATGAACGCCTATCTTGCCCGCGTGATCGAAGGTGTCAAGGAACGGCACCCCAACGAGCCGGAATTCGTCCAGACCGTGGAGGAGGTTTTCTCCTCTCTGGAACCCGTGATTGAGAAGCACCCCGAGTACGAGCAGGTCGATTTGCTGACCCGTATGGTGGAGCCGGAGCGGACCTTTACGTTCCGCGTCTGCTGGATGGACGACAACGGCGCCTGGCACACGAACACCGGTTACCGCTGCCAATTCAACGGCGCGATTGGCCCTTACAAGGGCGGCCTGCGTTTCCAGAAGGATGTGTACCCTGGCATCATCAACTTCCTGGGTTTTGAGCAGGTGTTTAAGAACAGCCTGACCGGCCTGCCTATCGGCGGCGGTAAGGGCGGCAGCGACTTCGATCCCGCCGGTAAATCCGACGCGGAGGTCATGCGCTTCTGCCAGAGCTTCATGCAGGCCCTTTACCGCTACATTGGACCGGATGTGGACGTCCCCGCTGGTGATATGGGCGTGGGCGCACGGGAAATCGGCTACCTCTTCGGCGAATACCGCCGTCTGAAGGGTGCGTTTGAAAACGGCGTCGTCACCGGCAAGGGCTTCAGCTTCGGCGGCTCCCTCATTCGTCCTGAGGCCACCGGCTACGGTTCGGTGTACTATTTGGAAAACGTGCTGAAGCATGAGGGCGAAACCCTGAAGGGCAAGACCATTGCCTGCGCAGGCTTCGGCAACGTGACCTGGGGTATCTGTAAGAAGGCTACGGAACTGGGCGCAAAGGTTGTCACCCTCTCTGGTCCGGACGGTTATATCTATGACCCTGACGGCGTTTCCACGGAGGAAAAAATCGCCTATCTGCTGGAGATGCGGGGCAGCGGCCGCAACCAGGTGAAGGACTATGCCGACAAGTTCGGTGTGGAGTTCCATGCGGGCGAAAAGCCCTGGGGTGTGAAGGTGGATGTGGTTATGCCCTCCGCTATGCAGAACGACGTCCATCTGGAGCATGCCAAGCAGATTGCCGCTAATGGCGTAAAGTATTACATCGAGGTGGCTAATATGCCCACCACCAATGACGGCCTCAAGTTCCTGATGGAGCAGCCCGGCGTCATTGTGGCCCCCAGCAAGGCCGTCAACGCCGGCGGCGTGGCTACTTCCGCCCTGGAGATGGCCCAGAACAGCGAGCGTCTCGTCTGGACGGAGGAAGAGGTTGACAAGCACCTGCATCAGATCATGGATACCATCTACAGCATGAGTGTCGAGGCTGCCGAGATGTATGGCCTGGGCTACAACCTGGTGGCCGGCGCTAACATCGCAGGCTTCCAGCGGGTAGCTGACGCCATGATGGCTCAGGGCGTATTCTAATTCATCTAAAATCTTCGGATTTGAGACGCGGGAGAAGAATCGCAGTTCTTCCGCGCACGAAGCCCTTCGCCCGCAAAGCGGGCGGAGGGCTTCACGCATTCCGGAACAGAGAGGTTTTTCCGCCTGCCGTCCGGAAAAAAGGATTTGATTTTCTTTCGCCGTCTCCGGACGGCGAAACTTCTGCGGAGAGCTTTTTCGGGTTTTGCCCGGTTTTTTATTCTCCTATATACGCACCGCCGGGCAGCTCCCGGGCCCCATTGGGACCGGGAGCGGAGGGTTCGGCGTCTGCCGTCTCCGATGGGCCCCTTGAGGGCTCCGTTTGGGGAACGGCGGGCTCTGCGGCGGGCTGAGTCTGCTCTGCGCCCTCTACAAAGACATACCCGCCGGACTCCGGCTCCTTCTCCCCGCCTATGACAACCCGCCAGGAGGCATCCGCTTCCCCGATCTGTTTTCGGATATAGGCCGCCGCCTCATCCAGGGAATTCAGCTCCGGGTAGGTGCTCCGATCATACTCCAAGCCATCCTCTGTGCCGGCAAAGACATAGCGAATCCCCTCCCCCAGGTAGAATTCTCCCAGGTCCGCGTAGCAGAAATAGCTGTCCCCTTCTTGCCAGCCGGTGTCCCGGTCCGTGGGGATGGGCAGGAAGATGGCGTCGCTGCCCTCCTCCAGGTCCTCCAGCGGGCCGATTAAGGAAGTGGTCAGGTAGCCATTTGCCCCCAGCCAGAGGATGCTGCAGGTCTCTCCCTCCTTCAGATTTCCCCGGATGCAGTCCGTGACCTCCACCAGGGCCCGGGTACAGTAAACCGATATCGAGATGCCTCCTTTGGTAAACGACTCCATCTGCACCTGAAAATATTGCAGTTCCCGGACAGTCCCCCGGAAAATCGCCCGGTCCTGGGCAAAGATCTCCCGGGGCGTCAGCTGCGCCAGGCAGGCGGAGAGCCCTAGGGTTCCCGGGTTGTCCCCCGGGCCGCTCATCTCGCCGATTTCCACACCGGTGGAATAGTCGGAATGGGTGGGTGGGTTCTCCGCCCAGTAATAGGAGCCGTCCAAACCCCCGGAGGAGGCTTCCGCGTCTCCTTGCGTTCCGGCATCTCCCGTACCTCCGGTTCCGGCACTTGGGTTGAAGCTGTATATGATATGGTTCCACTGGGGCTGTCCCCGCATCAGGGGAGAAATGGCTGCCGCCGCCACAACCAGCGCCAGGCACGCCGCCAGCGCACCGAAGCGCCGCCGGGGACGGACTTGCTTTTTTACAACCTCCGCCGCTTCAATCTGGTCCTCCCGAACCTCGCCGGCGGCACGGAATAAATCCTCTTTCGTCATAGGTCATAGCCCTCCTTCCGCAGATACTCCTTAAGGCTCCGCCGGGTCCGATGGAGCAGGGATTTTACCTTCGATTGACTGAACCCCGTCCCGGCGGCAATTTCTGACACACCATCGCAGTACCAATACCGCCGCAGGAATACCAGCCGGGCTGCCGGAGAAATGCCATCCAAAAAGCCGGAGATGGCCTCCCCTAACTGATGGTAGTTAAAATCTTCTTCCAAAGGCGTGCCGCCCACGCAGTCTGCCAGTTCCTCCAGCACGGCTTCAAACCCGCTGCTGCGGCACTGGGCGGCGTTGTAGTCATAGCGGTCCAAAGCGGTATTTCGGGCAATGCGGCCCAAAAAGGGCGGCAGGCGGACCGGCTTTTGCGGCGGCATGGCGTTCCAGGCGCCCAACCAGGTGTCACTGAGGCACTCCTCCGCATCCCGTCCGTCTCCCAGCACCCGGCGGATAATTTGGCCGCAGTATCCGCCGTACTTCTCCGCCGTCCGGTGAATGGCTTCCTCCGACCGTTCCCAGTACAGGGCGATAATCTCCTGATCCTCCATGATGGTTCCCTCCTTGTGAAAGCCGCTTTCACTCTTATAGTCGGAGGCAAGGGCCGGATGGTTGCGCAGAACCGCAAAAATTGGGCGGAGAAATATTTCCCCGCCCATCATTTATCGCCTCCGCAAAATATGCCCCTTCACGGTCGTTTACCCCGCTTCTATAGCATATTATCCAATGAGTAGCGGTGGAGCGCTTCCGGCTTCTCCTGGCTGCGGGTGGCAAGACCTGCGGCATAACCGGGGAAGGTGTCCAGCTCATAATAATGCTCCCCCGGCGGCAGAGGGGCTTCAGAATGCAGGATGCTGCCCACGCCATTTCCGCCGCGTTTGGTCCGGGCCTCCCAGCGAACCCAGCATCGAAAGAAATCTTCCTCTGTATCGGCTTGGGCCAGCCGTGCCATAACCTTCCGTCCCACCGGACGGATTCGCTCAATATCCACCCCCAGAGGCTGGTCTGACAGACCCACCAGAACAGCTCCTCTGGTATGGCTGAGGTTGAATTCCACGCCGGTATTCTCCCGAAAACCGGGTTTTCCCATAGTTCCCAGGGAAATTTCCGGCAAATCCCGCCAGCCGTACTGCTGCCGCAGAGCCAAACGCAGAATAAAGTAAGCGCAAAGAGGCTCCCGCTGTTTCTCCAGCGGCAGGCGCAGAAGCCGCTCCCGGCGCCCTGGAGGCAATAAGGCCAGCATGATCTCCTGTTCCCGTTCTGACAGAGGGCGCTCCAGCCGGGCCGCCCAGAGGGTAATCGACATGGATATTCCTCCCGTTGTTGATTTGCTCCATTGTAAACGGTTCCCTCCAACGTGTAAACCCCTGACAGAAGGGTTTCGAAAAAAAATTTTGAAAAAAAGAGGAAATTGGAAAGACACGGCGTATATAAAGACAGCAGACAAGAGCGTCTTTGCCGGAAATCTCACTTTTTCGGTATGACAAAAAGGAATTTTGGCTAAACTGACCGAAAGGAGGGACCGGAACCATGGCTTTTCCACAGAGCTTTCTGGACGAGCTTATCGCCCGCTGCGACATTGTGGACGTGGTGAGCAGCTACGTACAATTAACCCGCAAAGGCTCCAATCTCTTTGGCCTCTGCCCCTTCCACAGTGAACGGACCGGCTCCTTTTCCGTCTCTCCTGACAAGCAGATTTACTACTGTTTTGGCTGCAAAAAAGGCGGCACCGTCATCGACTTCATCCGAGAGGAAGAAAACCTCCCCTTTCGCGACGCGGTACAGGTTCTGGCCAAGCGTGTCGGGATGGAGGTGCCGGAGGAGGAGGGCAACCGGGAATCCACCCGCCGCCGGGGCCGTCTTCTGGAACTCAACCGGGATGCTGCCCGGTTTTACTATCAGCTCCTTCAACAGCCTGAGGGCCGGGCGGTCCAGGCCTATCTGGACCGGCGGAAAATCCGCAGAGCCACCGCCGTCAACTTCGGCATGGGCGCCTCGCCGGACGCTTGGGACGTGCTTCTCAATGCCATGACCCAAAAAGGGTATACAAAGTCGGAGCTTTTGGATGTGGGTCTGGTGGTTCAGAATAAAAATGGCAGGCTTTATGACAAGTTCCGAAACCGCCTCATGCTTCCGGTCATTGACACCCGTGGAGATGTGGTGGCCTTCGGCAGCCGGGTTCTGGACAAATCTGAACCGAAATATATGAACTCCTCGGAAACACCGGTGTACAGTAAACGGCGGGTTTTGTACGGTCTGAATCTGGCAAAAAAGAGCAAGCGCCCCAATATCATTCTCTGTGAGGGAAATCTGGACATTGTTACCCTCCATCAGGCGGGCTTTGACAACGCGGTGGCCTCCATGGGTACCGCTCTGACAAAAGAGCAAATCAGCCTTCTGTCCCGGTTTACCAAAGAACTGGTCCTCTGTTATGACAATGACAACGCCGGAAAGGTCGCCACCGAGCGGGCCTTGCAGCTTCTCAATGGTTCCGGACTCTCCGTAAAGGTTCTTCAGCTTCCCCGGCGGCGGACGGAAGAGGGGGAACTGGTGAAGCAGGATGCCGACGACTTCATCAAAAACCAGGGTCCCGGCGCTTTTGAACGGCTGCTCAGCGGCAGCGAGAACGGCGTGGAATTCCGTATGGAACAGATTGCCGGAAAATATGACCTGAGCAGCGACGAGGCCCGGGTAGCTTACAGCGCAGAAATCAGTGAGCTGCTGGCGTCCCTTCCCGGTGCGGTGGAGAGGGAAATTTACGCCTTTCGGGCTGCCGAAACCGCCCGCATCACCCCTGATGCCATGAAACAGGAAATTCAGCGGGCCCGAAAGCGCTGGATTGCCCGGGAAAATCGGGCAGAACTCCGCAAGGAACTGAATCCGGCCGCCTCATCCCAGCCCAAGGAACGAAGCCTGCGCTACGACAACATTCGTTCCGCCCGGGCGGAGGAAGGGGTTCTCCGGCTCTTGCTGTTGGATGACACCCTGTTCCCAGCGGAACCGCCTCTGCGGGAAGAGGATTTCTCCTCTCCCCTGCTGGGCCGTGTGTTTGCCAGACTGTGGCAGGCCAGAACCGAGGGACGGACTGTGGCGCTGCCCCTTCTGGCCGGGGAGCTGTCCACAGAAGAAATGAGCCATATAACCGCCATCTGCCAACGGCCTGAGTCTCTGAAAAACGGCGGCCGTGCTCTGGCAGATTACATACGCGTGATTCAGAAGGAAGCCGAAAAGCGCTCCGGCAGCAAAACGGATCCTCTGTTGGCAGCGGCAGAAAAGTATAAAGACAAAAAGGGAGAAAAACGGAATGTCAAATAAGCAGGAATTGACCCCCAAGGAACTGGAACTTCAGGCGGACGCTATTTTGGCCGCCGCTGAGGCAGGGCCCCGTATCATGACCGATGAGGAGGCCCGAAAAGCCGGCATCATCCGTCTGGACGACAAGCAGGTTGCCTCTCTGCCCGCCTCCGGCTGGCTTATCAACAATGAAAAACTGCGGGAGCTGTTGGCCAAGGGTAAGAAAAAGGGCAAGCTGGAGTCTTCGGAACTGATGGAGGCCGTAGATGACCTGAATCTGGAAGGCGAGCAGATGGACCAGCTCTATGACTCCCTGGAGGCACTGAACATTGATATCAGCGCCGAAGAGGACCTCCTTCCTGAACTGCCGGACGATGGCCCCGCCGCCGACGAGATTGCCGGGATGGAAGAAGAGGAGCTGGTAGACCCCAACACACTGGTCAACAGCTTTTCGGTGGACGATCCCGTGCGGATGTACCTAAAGGAAATCGGCAAAGTTCCCCTGCTGACGCCGGAAGAGGAAGTGACCCTTGCCCAGGCCATGTTCGCCGGAAATGAAGCCGAGCGGAAATTGGCAGACCTGCGCCGCTTCCGGGACCTCCGGGATGCGGAAGAGAATCTGGTGTTGGCAATTTCCGCCGGAAAAGAGGCCGGGGAGAAGCTGAAGGAACTTCAGCCCCTTTCTCCGGAGCCCGAAAAACCCGTCTCTTCCGAAGACCTTCCGGAGGAAGAGCCTCCCATGATGTCTGAGGAGGAAATCCGGCTGCATCAGGTGATTGCTGCCGGGAATGATGCACAGAGGAAGCTGGCAGACCTCCACCGTCTCCGGGAAATCTGGGAGTCTGTCTCTCCCGAGGAGGAATCCGCCCTGCGTAAGGACCGCCGGGCCGGCGACACCGCAAAGAAGAAGCTGGCCGAGGCAAACCTCCGTCTGGTGGTCTCCATCGCCAAGCGCTATGTTGGCCGGGGAATGCTGTTCCTGGATTTGATTCAGGAGGGCAACCTGGGCCTCATTAAAGCAGTGGAAAAGTTCGACTACACCAAAGGTTTTAAATTTTCCACCTATGCCACGTGGTGGATCCGGCAGGCGATTACCCGGGCCATTGCGGACCAGGCGCGAACTATCCGCATTCCGGTTCATATGGTAGAGACCATCAACAAGGTCATTCGCGTCAGCCGCCAGCTGCTTCAGGAGCTGGGTCATGACCCCTCCCCCAATGAGATTGCTGCCGAAATGGCCATGCCCGTGGACAAGGTGCGTGAAATTATGAAAATCGCCCAGGAGCCCGTATCCCTGGAGACCCCCATCGGCGAGGAGGAGGATTCTCATTTGGGCGACTTCATCCCCGACGAGGGGGCTTCGGAGCCCTCGGAAGCCGCCTCCTTCACCCTGCTCAAGGAACAGCTGATGGACGTTCTCTCCACACTGACCCCTCGGGAGGAAAAGGTACTGAAACTCCGCTTTGGCATCGAAGACGGAAGAACCCGGACGCTGGAAGAGGTCGGCAAAGAATTCAACGTTACCAGAGAACGCATCCGGCAGATTGAGGCCAAAGCTCTGCGGAAACTCCGGCATCCCTCCAGAAGCAAAAAGCTGAAAGATTTCCTGAACTGAGCGTTCCCGTTTTCTATGTATGACATATCATGACGTATAAAATATCCCCCGGCCTCCGCCGGGGGTATTTTGTGCCGGCCACCACCAGCAATTTTTCCCAATCGATGCCGGTTAGCTTTTTGTCCGGCTGCTCTTTTTCCCGCAATTCCCCATTGACAAATGCTGTGGATACGCTATAATAACTACTGTTCAATCATCAAAACGCTACGACGAAGCCAGCCGCGCGATCCGGTTCCTCAGCGAGAGGGGAAAGGTGAAAGCCCCTCGTTCACGCCGCGCCGCCGCCACTTCCGAGCAGTCCGCGAGGAGCGGAACGGTTCATCTCCGTTATTGGATGGCTTAAGATGTCCCTGTTGAATCGGGGATAATTAGGGTGGTACCGCGAAGCTGGCCTTCGTCCCTATGCTGGGGCGAGGGCTTTTTTGTGCGGAAAGGAGGGGACCTTTGAAAAACTTCCAGAATTATACTCCGGAAAAATACGCCGGGCCGGAATATCAAGCCAGCGAAGAGGGGATTTATTTGGCGAAAAATCCCTACTGGCGGCCGGGCTTTGGCTGCGAGGACATCTATGTCACATCGTTGTCCTTTGAGATGGAACCAGAGCGTTACGGCGAGGAGGGCGGCTGTCCTCAGGACATTACGCAGGTTCCCTTCGAGGACATTCTGGACGACTATTTCGTCTATGTTACCGACTTCTATGACCAGTTGAACCAATCCAGCGAAAAAACCTGCTATCAGGAATTCGGTTCCGACAGCTTAGAGAACATCCGGAACCTGCGCGGTCTGATCGGAAAGCGTTTTTACGCCGTACCCTGCGGGGAGGATGACCCGGAGGGCGGCGGCTCAGAATATAAAATTATCATTGAATAACCCACAATTCTAATTTTGGAGGAAGAAATTATGTCACACCCCTATCACGGCCTGAACGAACTGCGGGAGATGTTCCTCAGTTACTTCGAGAGCAAAGGTCATCTTCGCCTGCCCAGCTTTTCCCTCATCCCCCCTGCCAACGACGCCAGCCTGCTGCTCATCAACAGCGGCATGGCCCCCATGAAAACCTGGTTTACCCGAGAGGAAGAACCTCCCCGGAATCGGGTCTGCACCTGCCAGAAGTGCATCCGCACCGGTGATATTGAAAATATCGGCAAGACCGACCGACACGGCACCTACTTCGAAATGCTGGGCAACTTCTCCTTCGGCGACTACTTCAAGAAAGAGGCCATCCCTTTCTGCTGGGAATTTCTCACCAAGGTGGTGGGCCTGGAGGAAGACCGGCTCTACCCCTCCATCTATCTGGACGACGAAGAGGCCTTCGAAATCTGGAACAAGGACATCGGCATTCCCACGGAGCGCATTTTCCGCTTCGGTAAAGAGGACAACTTCTGGGAGCACGGCGCAGGCCCCTGCGGTCCCTGTTCCGAGGTATACTACGACCGGGGCGCGGAACACGGCTGCGGCAAACCCGGCTGCACCGTGGGCTGTGACTGCGACCGGTATATCGAGGTCTGGAACAATGTCTTCTCCCAGTTTGTCAACGACGGCGAGGGCCACTACGAGGAGATGAAAAACAAGAACATTGACACCGGCATGGGTCTGGAACGGCTGGCCTGCGTGTGTCAGAATGTGGGTTCCCTCTTCGACGTGGACACTGTTATGAACATCACCAACAAGGTCAGTGAAATCACCGGTGCCCATTACGGGCAAAGTCATAAGACCGACGTCAGCCTTCGGGTTATCACGGACCATATCCGTTCCTCGGTCATGATGATCTGCGACGGTGTTCTGCCCTCTAACGAAGGCCGGGGCTACGTTCTTCGCCGTCTTCTCCGCCGGGCGGCCCGCCATGGGCGGCTTCTGGGTGTAGAGAAGCCGTTCCTGTTTGAGGTTGTGGACACGGTGGTCCACGAAAATGAATCCGCCTACCCCGACCTTCGGGAAAAGCAGGGCTACATCACCAAAGTCATCCGCACGGAAGAAGAGAATTTTGCGAAGACCATCGACGGCGGTATGCGGATTTACAGCGATCTTCTCGCCGCTCACAAGCAGCGGGGGGAGACCGTTTTCTCCGGCGCAGACGCCTTTAAGCTCTATGACACCTTTGGATTCCCCATTGACCTGACCATTGAAATGGTGGAGGAAGAGGGCATGACTGTGGACCGCTCGGGCTTTGACCAGCTGATGGAAGAGCAGCGGGTTCGTGCCCGGAAGGCCCGGGAGGCCCTGGGCGATCTGGGCTGGGCCGGTATCGAGTTCGGCAGCGATGTGCCCGCCACGGAGTTTGTAGGCTATGACCAGGAAGAAACCAGCGCCAGAGTGCTGGCCATTGTGGTGGAGGGCGAGCTCCAGGAGGAAATCGCCGCCGGGGTCGAGGCCACAGTGGTGCTGGATCAGACCACCTTCTACGCCGAGATGGGCGGACAGGCGGCGGACCACGGCGTCATCTTCGCCGGGCCCAACGCGCCGGTGGAACGGGCTTCGTCTTCCTTCCAGGTGACGGACGTGCAGAAGAACAAGGGCGGCAAGTTCCTCCACACCGGACGGCTGACCAAGGGAGCCTTGGGCGTGGGAGACACCGTCACCGCCTCCATTGACACGGAGCGCCGCCGGGCCATCCGCCGGGCCCACAGCGCTACTCACCTGCTGGACGCGGCCCTGAAGAAGGTGCTGGGGGACCACGTGCATCAGGCGGGCTCGCTGGTGGAACCGGACCGTATCCGTTTTGACTTCACCCACTTTGAGGCCATTACGCCGGAGCAGCTCGGCGAAATTGACCGGCTGGTGAATGACGCCATTCTGGAGGGCCTTCCTGTAGTGACCGAGGTTCTGCCCATTGAGGAGGCCAAGCGGAAAGGCGCTGTGGCCATGTTCGGCGAGAAATATGGGGATGTGGTCCGGGTCGTGGAGATGGGCGGCTTCTCCATGGAGTTCTGCGGCGGCACCCACCTGGACAACACCGCCAAGGCTGGGCCCTTCCGCATCAAATCCGAGGGATCCGTGGCCTCCGGTGTACGGCGTATCGAGGCCACCGTGGGCAAGCTGACCCTGGAGACCGTGAACCGGAACCAGCAGATGCTCTTCCACGCTGCCCAGATGCTGAAAACCACTCCCGGCGAGCTGGAAAACCGCATTGAGCAGCAGACGCTGGAGATGAAGGAGCTGCGTCAGGCTTTGGAAAAATTCAAGGCCGAGGCCTCCCTGGGCGAGGCCCGGAGC
Organism: Oscillibacter sp.; assembly: GCA_022797935.1. Classification (GTDB taxonomy): domain Bacteria; phylum Bacillota; class Clostridia; order Oscillospirales; family Oscillospiraceae; genus Oscillibacter. The sequence continues at coordinate 15,053 of JAAWLO010000003.1, forward strand.
TTCCTCATGAGCGCCAAGGACGTAAGCGGCCTGAAGGTCCTCACCGCCCAGCGGGACGGCCTGGACGCCAACGCCCTGCGGAAGATGGGCGACTTCCTCCGGGACAAAGAGCCCACCGTGGTGGGCGTCATGGCCACGGTCAACGACGGGAAAATCACCTTCCTGGCCGTCTGCGGCAAGGAGGCTGTAGCCCGCGGCGTCAAGGCCGGAGATATCATCAAGACCATCACGCCTGTCTGCGGCGGCAAAGGCGGCGGCAAGCCCGACAGCGCTATGGGCGGCGGTACAGACGTGCTGAAGCTGGATGACGCTCTGGCTATGGTAGACGATTTCGTGGCCGGAAAACTGGCTTGACAAATGAGCAGCCGGGACGACCTGCGGCGTTTTTACGCGCTGAATATCAACCATGATGCTTTGGGTCTCGCTCCCTGGGAGGACCAGACGCATCGGTATTTCTGCACACCGGTGGACGGGGAAATCTTCGGCGGCCCCGGCGTGGATGGCATACACTATCTCCTTTTGCCGGAGGATGAACGGGTCTTCTGCGTCGACCCTGGCTCAGGAAGTCCGTTCGTCCGGCCTGTGGCAAAGGATTTCCAGGAATTTCTCTCCTTCCTCCTCTACTGCCGGGATGAGAGCCCTTTGGCACAGATTTACCAATTGAATAAGGAGAAATTTCATCAGCTCTTGGAGGAAAATGTTCAGAACCGCTGGCCCGGCTGTGAGGAATTTCTTGCCGGAAAAGCCGCTGCTCTGTCGGCAGCTGCGGAGGCTTTTCAATTGGAGGCCCAGGATCCGTTCGCCAAAGTCAAGCTCTTACAAGAGAACTTTGACTCTGCGAAGCTGCAGTATTCCGATGAATACTACGATGTAATGGGTCTGGAGAATCCATGACATTCAAAAGGAGAATCAAACGCTCTTGACCTCTGTCACGATCACGCTCATACGGGAGGAAGCTATGCTGCCTAAAGACCCTGCGATTCTGCTGAGCTTTGTCAACACGAAGCTGCGGGATGAATTTTCTAGCCTTGCCGAACTCTGTACCGCCCTGGATGCCGATCAAGAGACCATAGAAACGGCGTTGGCGGCATTGGATTATCACTATCATCCGAGCCAGAATCAATTCATCTGACATAACATCACAAAAGGAGGTATTCTTCATGTCTGATTGCCTATTCTGCAAAATTGCCGCTGGAGAAATTCCCAGCAACAAGGTCTATGAGGACGAGATCTGCTGTGCATTCCACGACATTGCCCCCCAGGCTCCCACTCATTTTCTGGTCATTCCGAAGAAGCACATCCGCTCGGTCTCTGAGATCACGGCGGACAACAGCGGCGTCATAAGCCACATCTTTCAGGTTATCGCCAAACTGGTGAAGGAGATGGGGCTGGAGAGTTACCGTGTGGTCTCCAATATTGGAGAGCAGGCGGGCCAGAGCGTTTTCCATCTGCACTTCCATGTGCTGTCTGGCCGGGATATGACCTGGCCTCCGGGCTGAGTCCCCTTCCCTGTCCAAGACAAAGACGGCTGGCTTCTGCCGGCCGTCTTTTTTCGCAAAAAAACGAGGAGCCGAAGCTCCCCGCTTTTTACAAGGTTTACTTTTACCGCAAAGCAATCAGCACTTCTCGAAAATGGTGGCAACGCCCATACCGCCGCCGATGCAGAGGGTGGCCAGACCCTTCTTGGCCTCGGGACGCTTCTGCATCTCGTGAAGCAGAGTGACGATAATACGCGCACCGGAAGCACCCACAGGATGGCCCAGAGCAATCGCGCCGCCATTGACATTCAGCTTGGAGGTATCAAAGCCCAGCTCCCGGCCCACAGCGATGGACTGCGCCGCAAAAGCCTCGTTGGCCTCAATGAGGTCAATCTCGTCGATGGTTACGCCGGCCTTTTTCATGGCCTGACGGGAGGCGGGCACAGGGCCCACGCCCATGATCTTTGGGTCCACACCGCCCTGGCCCCAGCCAATGAGCTTGGCCATGGGCTTCAGACCATACTTCTCCACAGCTTCGCCGGAGGCCAGAACGATGGCGGCGGCGCCGTCGTTGATGCCGGAGGCGTTGGCGGCGGTGACACGCTGCTGGCCCTTATCCTCGGTCTCCTTCTTGCCGGTGACCTCGAAGGTATGGACTACCTCGGGGTTGGGAGACTCGGGGCCCACGGGGAACGCACCGCGAAGCTTGGCAATACCGGCGGCGGTAACGCCAGCCTTGGGATACTCGTCGACCTTGAAGTCCACAATGTCCTTCTTTACCTTCACGGGGACAGGGACAATCTCCGCCTCAAACTTGCCGGCCTTCTGGGCGGCCTCGGTCTTCTGCTGGGAGGCGGCGGCAAACTCGTCCTGCTCCTGGCGGGTGATGCCCCAGATATCGTTGATGTTCTCAGCAGTGGTACCCATGTGATAGTTGTTATAGGCATCCCACAGACCGTCCTTAATCATGGTGTCCACCAGCTTCTTGTCGCCCATGCGAGCACCCCAGCGGGCGTCCATGGAGGCGAAGGGAGCGGCGCTCATGTTCTCCGTACCGCCGCAGACCACCACATCCGAATCACCGGCCAGAATGGAGCGGGCACCTTCAATGAGAGACTTCATGCCGGAGCCGCAGACCATGCCCACGGTGTAGGCGGGAACCGCATAAGGAATGCCGGCCTTGATGGCCACCTGACGGGCGACGTTCTGGCCCTGGGCGGCGGTGAGGATGCAGCCGAACATAACCTCGTCCACGTTCTCGGGAGCGACGCCGGCGCGGTTCAGAGCTTCCTTCACCACGATCGCGCCCAGCTCAGCGGCGGGAGTGTTCTTCAGACTGCCGCCAAAGGAGCCAATGGCGGTACGGCAGCAGTTCACGACATAAAGATCTTTCATGATATTCCTCCGTTTTGTAATGATTGACGGTTCAATGGGCCGTCCTGGATACATTGGGCAGAGAGCGCGGTCCAGATTGCTAATTTTTTGACAAGCCTGTTCCGCATCCCCTCACTGAGTTATTATAAAGAGTTTTTGTGGCTACGTCAATGGGCTTCCAGAAGATTCTCCCACTTTCGTTAAATCTTTGACAAAACAGCCTTGGTTTTCGTCAAGGTGACGAAAATTAGAGCTGCCCCAATTTTAACACCTCTTCCGTCCGTCGCTTGAACCCGTTCTTATTTCCCTCCCCGGCCAAACCACCGGCCAGCAGGTTCCTCCTCTTCCCGCAGCGCAGACAGAGCGCGGTCGAAGGCGGCCGTATCCAGTTTCTCATAGTCCGCTGTGGTCCGTATCAACGCCTCCCCGGCGGCTGCCTGGAGCAAGCGGTCAAAGGCTTCGTCGCCTGGGGAACCCTCCGCTGCCAGACGGCGCAGAATGGAAAAGCCCTCCTCTGATTCCAGAATGCCGGAAAACTGTCCTTCCGTCAGGGCTTCCGCCGCCTCTGCCAGCGAAGGCGCCAAGTCCTTAGCAGACCGAGGTCCTGTGGGGTCATCTCCTTCCGCCGCCAAAGCGGAAAAGGCTGATTCCGGATCCTCCGCTTGGTTGAGTTGGGAAAATACTTCTGCAGCCCGCTCCCGGGCCCCTTCCCGGTCCTCTCCGGCGGAAATCAAAATGCGGTCCACGGTCAAGTCCTGGTCCCCTGCCCCTGCCAGACTCCAGAGATCGCTTCCTTCTGTGAGACAAAGCTGGCAGAGCTTGGCGTAGAGGGTTCCCACCTCAGCCATCTCCTCCGCCCGAAGACGATCCAAACCTGACTTTGCCAATTCCTCCAGGTAAGCCTCTTCTCCGCCATGGTCCGCCGCCTGCTCCGCCCAGCGCACCGACAAATCCGCCCGCTCTGCCTCCGTAAGGACACAGCCAAAGCGTTCCGCCCAGTTTTCCACCGTGGCATACAGGGCTGTATCCGCCAGGGCCTGCTCTTTGGCATATTCTCCCAAGGTGCCGCCGTTTACTGCGGACTCCCAGTCCAAGGTCAGACCCGCATCGTCGTACCGTGCCCGAATCTGATCGCAGGTAAAGGCCAGCCAGTAAAGATAGCGCCACGCCGGAACCTCTCGTCCATCTACGGTCAGCAATGCCAGCTCCTCACCCAGTTCCGCCGCCTGTCCCAGCAGAGAAGCGGGCGGCATTCCTGTCTGCTCCTCTGTGCCGCTGGAACAGGCACTCAGCATCAGCAGTGCCAGAACCAGCGCCGCTGCGCGGGTTTTCATTGCTTCCACTCCTCTCCATGCGGTTGTCCGCAACCATATATATGGGACGGCGGAAATGGTTATGCCTATTCAGGCCCACCAGAAAGGGAGGACAACCCGGCAGCAATTGTTCCGTCTCCCCAGGGACTTCAGACCGGTGAAAGGGCGCAGAAACATCTTGCGTATCCCTCCCAAATCTGATAGAATAATGATGACTGCGGTCATGATGATCGGGCATCCTGCCCTGTCAGATCCGAAACGGAAAAGGAGCTGTTTTCATGGAAAAGCAAAGCCGGAAGGAAAAAGCTGCCGCCGTTAAGGAGAGAATTTTTTCCACGGCGGCCAGTCTCGTCAAGGAAAAAGGCTATGACAACGTGACCGTCAGCGAAATCTGCACCAGAGCAGGCATTGCCAAGGGCTCTTTTTATCTGCATTACCGTTCAAAAGAAGACATTATCCGGGAAAGCTATTATACAGACCTGGGTTCTTATATAGAAGGACGTTATGCCGCTTTTCTCCGGGAGTTCCCGCACAGCAGCGGAAAACAGCGTGTCCTGCGCTTTTTGCAGCTTGAGTTGGAATTCGCAGAACAGGCCGGGTACGAGCTCACCTGTCTGGCCTATTCTCTGAACCTGGGTGCCTGTGTGCCAGGCCCGTCGGAACATATGCAGAGACGAAGCTTCAGCCGGATTTTGTATCAGGAGATTACCTCCAATCTGGAAACCACAGAGACCGGCCGATCCGCCGCCGACATATTCACCTACCTGGAAAGCGCTGTACGGGGCGTCATGGCTACTTGGTGCTTCTCGAACCATGCCTTTCACATGGAGGACGCCGGTGCTACCTACCTGGCCTGGGCGGTAGACAGCGTGTTCCTTGGTCAGAAAGCAGATTTTTCTTGACAAACCGGACAAGCTGAGCTACATTAGCCAATGGAACTATCTGCCTGAGAAAAGGAGAATATGATATGTATTGCGTACAGTCTATCACTTCCGACCTATTGCTGCTGGGCGGCTCCGACCGGCGTCTGGCTCTGTTTGAGAATGTCTTTCCCATCCCCCGAGGCGTCAGTTACAATGCCTATCTGCTTCTGGATGAGAAGACCGTGCTTCTGGACACCGTGGACAGCGCCGTTTCCACCCGTTTTTTTGAGAATCTGGAACACGGTCTCCAGGGCCGTCCCCTGGATTACGTAGTGGTCAACCACATGGAACCGGATCATTGCGCTACGTTGGGAGAGGTCCTTCGCCGCTACCCCGCTGCCCAGGTAGTGGCTACCGCCAAGGCCGTATCTATGATCGGCCAATTTTTCGAAAACGACGTCTCCGGCCGCTGCCTCAGCGTGAAAGAAGGAGATACCCTCTCCACAGGGCGGCACTGCCTCCACTTTGCAGCGGCTCCCATGGTTCACTGGCCAGAGGTCATGGTTACCTATGATGCGGCGGACCACATTCTCTTCTCCGCCGACGCGTTTGGTACATTCGGCGCATTAAGCGGCAACATCTTTGCCGATGAAGTGAACTTCGAGACAGAGTGGCTGGCCGATGCCCGGCGGTATTATACCAACATTGTGGGCAAATACGGCGCTCAGGTTCAGGCCCTGCTGAAAAAGGCCGCCGGTCTGGAAATTCAGATGCTCTGCCCCCTTCATGGCCCCATCTGGCGGAAAAACATCGAATGGTTTGTGGAGAAATACCAGCGCTGGAGCACCTATACCCCGGAAGACCGGACTGCCGCCATCTTCTGCGGCTCCATCTACGGCAACACAGAAAACGCCGCTGAAATTCTTGCCGCCCGTCTGGCGGAAAAGGGCGTGACAGGTATTGCGTTCTACGACGTCTCCCATACCCACGTCTCTGAGCTGGTGGCAGAGGCCTTCCGCTGCAGCCATCTGGTGTTCGCCTCCGCCACTTATAATGCGGAAATTTACACGCCCATGGACAATTTCCTGCGGGACCTGAAGTCCCACGGCCTGCGAAACCGGACCGTTGGACTGGTGGAAAACGGCTCCTGGGCGGCACAGGCTGGACGGCAAATGAGCGATCTTCTGGCCTCCATGAAGGACATGCAGGTCCTGGAAGGTACGGTTACGCTGAAATCTTCCCCCAAGGCAGAGCAGAGAGCCGGATTGGAAGCGCTGGCAGACGCTCTGGCTGCGGATATTCTGGCTTGAGTCTCCTCCCTGTGAAATAAAAAACGCAGGTACGTCCAACGAGCGGCGTATCTGCGTTTTTTCTCGCTTTTTTTGAGATCACGGCTTTATGCCAAAAGCCCCGGCGCCTCCTTAAAGACGTCAGGGCTTTTTGGTCTTCTTCTTAAACCGACAGACTCAAATCCTCCACCAGCTCCATAGCGCTTTCCAGCGCATCCGCGCCGGGTTTTAGTCTCAGCGTCAGGGCTGGGTTCTCGCCGGCAGCTACCGTGAGGCGCTGGCGGTACTTGTTCAGACCACAGACCTTGACCACCGCTTCCGGGCGGAACACCGCCAGCTGGAACCGCAGAACATCCTTCTTCTGCACAATCTCCGACACGCCGGCCTTGGACGCCGCCGCACGGAGAAGCGCCACATCCAGCAGGGCCAGCACCGCCTTCGGTACCTCGCCATAGCGGTCCAGCAGCTCGTCCAGCAGGTCCGAGGCGTCGTCGTTGGAACGGATGGCGGCAATCCGGCGGTAGAGGTCCATTCGCTGTTCTGCCGACGGTACATAGCGCTCCGGTATGTTGGCGTTTACCGTCAAATCAGCAGAACATTCCGCTTCAATCGTTCTCTCCTCTCCCCGTTCCTCCAGAACCGCTTCCTCTAAAAGCTTCAGATAAAGGTCATAGCCCACACTCATCAAATACCCGGACTGCTCCGGCCCCAGGAGGTTCCCCGCTCCCCGAATTTCCAGGTCCCGCATGGCAATCCGAAAGCCGGAGCCAAACTCCACGTATTCTCGGATGGCGGCCAGCCGTTTGGCGGCCAGTTCCTGAAGCACCTTTCCCCGCCGGTAGGTCAGGTAGGCGTAAGCCCGCCGGGCACTGCGGCCAATGCGGCCCCGAATCTGATGCAGCTGGGCCAGACCCATGCGGTCTGCATCTTCAATTATCAGAGTGTTGACATTGGAAATGTCGATGCCTGTTTCGATAATGGTGGTGCAGACCAGCACATCCGCCTCCCCATTTACCATAGCACCCATGACCGCGGAAAGCTCCTGTTCCGTCATCTTCCCATGGCCGGTCACCACATGAACCTCCGGACCCAGAAGCTTCTGAATCCGGGAGGCCGTCAGATCAATACTCTCTACCCGGTTGTGAAGGTAATAAATCTGCCCGCCCCGGCCCAGCTCCTTGCGCATAGCGTCCTCCAGAATGGCCCAGTCATGCTCCATCACGTAGGTCTGCACGGGCTGGCGGTCTGCCGGGGGTTCCTCTATGGCGGACATGTCCCGCAGGCCGGAGAGCGCCATATTCAGCGTCCGGGGAATGGGGGTGGCCGAGAGTGTCAGCACATCTACCTGACGGCTCAGCTCCTTCAGCCGTTCCTTATGGGTAACGCCAAAGCGCTGCTCCTCGTCAATTACCAGCAGCCCCAAGTCCTTGAACGCCATATCTTTCTGAAGCAGCTTGTGGGTTCCGATAAGCAGGTCCACCCGACCTTCTTTCGTCTCCTCCAGAATCCGTTTTACCTCCTTGGGCTGTGTGAAGCGGGAGAGCACCGCCAGCTTGACAGGAAAATTCCGGAAACGGCCCACGGCCGTGGTATAATGCTGCTGGGCCAGCACGGTGGTGGGTACCAGAATTACCGCCTGTTTTCCATCCAGAATACACTTCATCACTGCCCGGAGAGCAACTTCGGTTTTGCCATAGCCCACGTCGCCGCAGAGGAGGCGGTCCATAGGCCGGGGACGCTCCATATCCTTTTTAATCTCCGCAATGGCCCGCAGCTGATCGTCGGTCTCCGGATACGGGAAGGCGTCCTCAAACTCCCGCTGCCAGGGAGAGTCCGGAGAAAAGGCGAAGCCGGGACGGCGCTGGCGCTCAGCATAGAGCTTCGTCAAACCTTTGGCCAGGTCCTTCACCGCCTTTTTGGCACGGGTCTTCTGCTTGGCCCACTCAGTGCCCCCCAGCTTGTTCAGCTTCTGGCGGCCCTCGCCGCTGTCTCCGTTGCCGATATACTTCCCCACTAAATCCAGCTGCGTGGCGGGGACATAGAGGCAATCGCCCCCAGCGTAATCGATTTTGATATAGTCCTTTTCCACTCCGTCCACCGGCATCCGCTGGATGCCCGCATAACGGCCAATGCCGTGGTGGGTGTGAACCACCAAGTCCCCGGGTTTCAGATCCGTGTAAGATTGAATTTTCTGCCGGTTGGACTCCTTGGGATTCCGAAGCCGCCTGCGCTGGACAGGAGCAGTAAGCTGCCCCTCTGTCAAGACCGCCAGCCGGAGTGACGGCCATTCGCATCCGGCCGAAAGAGCGCCCAGGGAAATCCTGATTTCCCCAGGGGCCGGCATGGCAATACCCTTTACATCCAGCGCGGCAGGAATCCTCCGCTCCAAAAGAAGGCGGTGAAGATTTTTTGCCCGGGTTTCTCCTGCGCACAGCAGCAAAACCGCGCTGCCTTGGACCCGGTACTGCTCCAAATCCGCCACGGCGGTTTCCAGACTGCCGCCATAGGAGCTTAGCTGCCGGGCGCTGACATTCAGCAGTCCTTTGGGCGGGAAAGGATGCCGGGATGTGGGCAGCGCATTGGCCAGGATAACTGGAAAGTCTTCCAGCGCGGCATAAAATTCCTCGGCAGAGAGCAGCAGCTTGGCATACTCACCCGCCAAAACACCGTTTTCCAACAGAATCTCCAGGTCCTGCCGGTTCTCCAGCAGCGCCCCCTTTACTCGGTCATCCACCCGGCCTCCCTCACAGAGGAAGACCACCGCGTCCTTGGGCAGGTAGTGGACACCCGCCGTCTCTTCCGGGTAAACCGCAGCAAGGTAGCGGTCCAATCCATCTGGGAGAGAACCATTTTTCAGACGCTCGCCATCCTCCTGAAGGCGGGAAGCCGCATGGCTCCCCTCCTTCTTCTCCAGCTTTGCCGCCAGGGCCAGCAGCTTCTCCCCCAGCCCCTCCAGGCCGCCCTCCGCCTGACGGGGCAGCACCTCGGCGGCGGGCAGCAGCAACGCAGTATCCTGATTGGCGGTGCGGCGCTGGGTGCCAGGGTCGAAAACACCCATGGAGTCAATCTCGTCGTCAAAGAACTCACAGCGCACCGGCTGTTCCATCAGCGGGGAGAAGACGTCCAGAATGCCGCCCCGAAGAGCAAACTGCCCCACGCCTTCCACCTGCTGGCAGCGAACGTATCCGGCGGCCAGCAGACGGTCCGCCAAAGCTTTCAGATCCACCCGTTCTCCGGGCTTCAGGGTGACGGCCAGAGATTTCAGCAGTTCCGGCGGCAGGGTCCGGGCCATCAGGGCATCCGCTGTGGCTACCACCGCCTTGGGAGTCTCTCCCCGTACCAGGGCGTACAGCGCCGCCAAACGGCCCCGCTCCCAGTCGCGGGAGGCTACCGCTCCAGGACGAATCTGCCATTCCCGGCGCAGCAGCATTACCGGCGGCTGGCCTAATAGAGACGCCAAGTCTCCCGCCAGCTGACGGGCCTCTTCCTCCCCTCCGCAGATAAACACCGCCGGGCGGTTCAGCGCCTGGGCGACTGCCGCGCCAAGGCAGGCCCGCTGCACCGGCTGAAGACCGCTGACTGCCGCCGGGCAGCCTCCTTCTTCCACGCGCCGGACCAGCTCCGCCGCTTCCGGCAAAGTCCCTAATTTTCGCAGGAATTCCTTCATGCCACGCATCCCCGTCAGTTAAATTCGTTCATAGCCTTCTGGCAGCCATGCTCCACGACGCAGGCCGCCGCCTCAATGGCCCGCTGAAATGCCTCCAGCAGTACCTTCTTCTCCCCTTGGGACGGCACGCCAATTACCCAGTCTATCATGTCCCCGTTTTCTCCGGGGGCTCCGGTGCCGATTTTAATCCGGGGGAAATCCTGGGTGCCCAAGTGCGCAATGATGTTTTTGATGCCGTTGTGTCCCCCGGCAGAACCGCTGGGACGAACCCGCAGTTTTCCCACGGGGAGAGAGACGTCATCATAAATTACCAGCACCTGTTCCGGGGGAATCTTGTAAAACTGAGCCGCCTCCCGCACCGCCTCACCGGAGAGATTCATATAGGTCTGAGGCTTCATCACCAAACACCGTGCCCCAGAAAACTCCATGAGATTATATGCGGCTTTAAACTTTACCTTGTTTAATTTTACACCCTTTTGCTCCGCCAGCAGGTCCACTGTGAGAAAACCCATGTTATGGCGGGTGTTCTCGTATTTCTTTCCGGGGTTTCCTAATCCCACAATGAGCCACTCCACAGCGGAACTCTTGTTTCCAAACAGCATAAACGGTTTCTGCCTTTCCCAAGTTATTCCTGACGCTCCCCTTTGGGACCGCAGAAGAAATTGATAAACCCACTTAGGCGGGGAAGCTGTCACTTCCCCGCCTTGTACGGCATATGGACAATCTTCCCGCCTCAGCGGAAGAGCTTGGAGATGGATACCTCCTGGTAGATGCGCTCAATGGCCTCACAAAACATGGGAGCCACCGACAGGTACTTGATTTTTTCACTGAGTTCAGGTTTGATGGCCGGAATCGTGTCCAGCAGTGCCAGCTCCTGAATGGGGCTGCGGTTGATGCGGTCAATGGCCGGGCCGGACAGTACGCCGTGGGACGCGCAGGCGTGAACATTCTTGGCTCCGTTATCCATAAGGGCCTGGGCGGCGTTGCACAGAGACCCGCCGGTATCCACCAAGTCATCGAAGAGGATGCACTCCCGGCCTTCCACTTCACCGATGACATTCATCACCTCGCACTGGTTGGCCTTCTGCCGGCGCTTATCCACAATGGCCAGCTGCATATGCAGCTTCTGGGCAAAGGCCCGGGCTCGGGAGACAGAGCCCACGTCCGGCGAAACCACTACCATGTCTTCACAGGCGGCGCCAAACTTCTTGGCATAGTAATCCACAAAGATGGGGTTCCCTGCCAGGTTATCCACCGGAATGTCAAAGAATCCCTGAATTTGGGAGGCATGCAGGTCCATGGTCAGCATCCGGTCCGCCCCGGCGGCGGTAATCATATTGGCCACCAGCTTGGCGGTGATGGGATCCCGGGCCTTGGCCTTCCGGTCCTGCCGTGCGTAGCCATAATAGGGAATAACGGCGGTAATACGGCCCGCCGACGCCCGCTTCAGAGCATCAATGATGATGAGCAGCTCCATCAGGCTGTTATTCACCGGGCAACAAGTGGGCTGCACTACAAACACGTCGCTGCCCCGTACGGTTTCGTAAATGGAAACGTAGGCCTCGCCGTCGGAGAAGGCGCCCACTTCAGCATCTCCCAGCTTCGTGCCCATCTGTGCGCAGATTTCTTTCGCCAGCTTCAGGTTCGCGTTGCCAGAGAATACCTTGATGTCTTTTCCGTGTGCTATCATATTCAAACGCTCTCTTTCCATGATCTTGACGATCATAAATTTGTAATTCTTTTTTGATGGAGTTCCCTTCTGCTTTCTCTGCGGACCTGGCTGGTCAGTCCTGGGGCTCTCTGCTGTGCATCAGCGTCTCCAACTCCTCCAATGTGTCCGGCCCATAAACCGGAAGCCACCCGGATACCAGCTCTGCGCCTTGGACGGCATTGGTCATCCGCACCCGCCAGAGGTCCCGCAGATCCCGTCCTGGAGCGGCGTACACAAAACCCGCTCCAGCCTCCGCCAAGGGAAACGCTGCCCGGGGGAATACCAACACCGGCTCCTCTGTGTCCAAAAAGGCCTCCAGATCCCGCCACTGTTCCGAAACCTCCGCCTCCGGCAGAAGAATTTTCCGAACCTCATCCGCGAACCGGGGCCCGCAGACGGCAAAAAACCGCTGAATGCCATCGGCCTGCAACTGCCCGCACATCCAAGACAGGATGGGACGAGATCTGATGGCTTCCAGCATCAACGGTTTAGCCTCCGGCAAAACGGCGGTGTCTTCCTCAAATATCAGCACGGCGCGGCGGCAAAACATGTGCGCATCCCCCTTTGCACATTTTTACTAAAGGTATTTCCATTATAGCAAACTTCCAGAGAAAATCCAGTAGGCCAGGCAAAATTTTTTTCATAAATCCTCCAAATCTTTTGCCGTTTCTTTTCCGTTTTTGTCAGAGGAGACGGAAAACCCTGGAAAACAACATTTTTTGATTCTTTTTTCTTTGATTTCGAAGAAAAAAACCAAAAGAAGCGCACATGGAGCGGAGAAGTAATATTTTGCGGGAATGCATGGGAACGGAGGCTATCTTTTCGTCGTTTCGCAGAATTTAAACCCCTTTCCTCGTGGGTTTTTCTGAAAAATGTGATTTTTTCAAAAAATGTAGTTGAATTTGTTCAGGTAATGGATTACAATAACATTTATTCTGATGGAAAGCGAGGTATCCACTGTGCTTCACATTGTGCTGGTGGAACCGGAAATTCCCCAGAACTGCGGGAATATTGCCCGTACATGCGCTGCTACCGGTTCCTGTCTCCACCTGGTTCGCCCCCTGGGATTTGATATCTCCGACCGGGCGGTAAAGCGGGCGGGACTGGACTACTGGCATCTGGTGGAGGTCCGCGATTACGCAAATCTGGAGGATCTCTTCCGCCGTCATCCCGAGGCCGCTCATGATCTCTGGCTCACCACGACCAAGGCCCCCCGCTCCTATGCGGAAGCTTCGTTTACAGCGGACAGCTGGCTCTTCTTCGGAAAGGAGACCGCCGGCTTGCCCCAGGCTTTCCGCCAACGCTTCCGGGAGCGCTGTATCCGCCTTCCCATGGTGAACGAGGCCCGGTCTCTGAATCTCAGCAATACCGTGGCTGTCTGTGTGTATGAGGCCCTGCGGCAGGCCGGCTTTTCCGGCTTGCTGGACCAGGGAGAAATGGCGCAGTTTCCGCCTGCCCCCGTTTGAAACCGGCTTTTCTGCCGGGAAAAGAACCCGCCTTTGCCGGATGCTGGCGCGTTTGGCCCTCCCCATCCCTGGGGGACGTCCTTCTTTGGGCCGGAACCGTTTTGTTTTTCGGTACAGGTGTGTGTTCCAAAATTCTTTTTAGGAGGAGTCCTGAGATGAATTACAACAAGAAAACCGTCAAAAATGTTGAGGTCGCTGGGAAAAAGGTCCTGCTCCGCTGCGACTTCAACGTCCCCCAAGACAAAGAGACCGGCGCAATCACCAGCGACAAACGCATTGTGGCCGCGCTGCCTACCATTCAGTATCTGTTGGACCAGGGCGCGGCAGTCATCGCCTGCTCTCACCTGGGCAAGCCCGAAGCCAGCTTCGACAAGTGGGTCAAGAAACAGACTGAAAAGGGCAAAGACCCCGCTTCCCTCACGGAGGAGAAGTGGCAGAAATCCCTGGCAAAGCTGAGCCTGGCCCCTGTCGCCAAGCGGCTGAGCGAGCTCTTGAAGAAGGACGTCATCATGGCTGCGGACGTGGTGGGCGCGGACGCCAAGTCTAAGGCCGCCGCCCTGAAGCCCGGTGAAATTCTGCTGCTGGAGAATACCCGCTTTGAAAAGGGTGAGACCAAAAACGATCCGGAGCTGGCCAAGGCTATGGCCTCCTTGGCGGATGTCTATGTTTCCGATGCCTTCGGGGCGGTGCATCGGGCCCACGCGTCCACGGCCGGCGTCGCCGGTTACCTGCCCGCCGTCTCCGGCTTCCTGATTCAGAAGGAACTGGACTTCCTGGGCGGGGCAATCGCCAATCCCAAGCGGCCCCTGGTGGCCATTCTGGGCGGAGCTAAGGTTTCCTCCAAAATCGGCGTCATCAACAACCTGCTGGAAATTGCCGATACCATTATTATTGGCGGCGGCATGTCCTATACCTTCTCCGCCGCGCAGGGCGGCAAGGTAGGCGACAGCCTGCTGGAGGCTGACTGGCTGGATTACTCCAAGGAGATGGTTGCCAAAGCTGCGTCTAAGGGCGTGAAGTTCCTGCTGCCGGTGGATACCGTCTGCGGCGACAGCTTCGCTCCCGACGCCAAGAGCCAGGTGGTGAAGGCCGGAGAAATTCCCGATGGCTGGCAGGGTCTCGACATCGGACCGGAAACCGTGAAGCTGTACTGCTCCGCTGTGGCAGACGCAGGTACCGTGATTTGGAACGGACCTATGGGTGTGTTTGAGTTCCCGGCTTTTGCCAAGGGCACGGAGGCGATGGCGAAGGCTCTCAGCGAAACCTCTGCGATCACAGTAATCGGCGGAGGCGACAGCGCTGCCGCTGTGGAGCAGCTGGGCTATGCCGGTAAGATGAGCCACATTTCCACCGGCGGCGGCGCCTCTCTGGAGTTCCTGGAGGGCAAAGAACTGCCGGGCGTCGCCTGCCTGCTGGATGCCTGAGAGAAAACCGTTTCCTCTGGCGGCGGCCCTCTTTGGCTTCCCGTCTTCTCTTCTGTACGGGCAAGCATTTGAGAACCCTGCCGGATGCGCTTCTTCCCCTGCTTTTCTCTTGACATTTCGCCCTAATTCCGTTATAAAATAATGGTTACTCTCTCCAGAGGCTTTTGCATTTCCCTTTATCCTGGCCTATAAAGACAATAAAGGAGTTTTACAACCATGAATCGCAGATACCGCAAAACCGTCATCGCCGGCAACTGGAAAATGAACATGACCGCCACCGAGACCAAAAAGTTTGCCGAGGAAATCCGCAAGATCCTCCCCCGTGCCAAGTGGTGCGAAACCCTGATCTGTGTTCCCGCCTGCAACATCTCCATCGCGACCAAGGCCTTTAAGGATCTCCGCATCTCCGTGGGCGCCGAGAATGTTTACTTCGAGGAAAAAGGTGCGTTTACCGGCGAGATGTCCGCTGATATGCTGAAGGACCTGGCTGTCAAATACGTCATCATCGGCCACAGTGAGCGCCGCCAGTATTTCGGCGAGACGGACCAGACCGTAAATAAGAAGGTCCATGCCGTTCTGAATGCTGGTATGACTCCCATCATCTGCGTTGGCGAGAGCCTGGAGCAGCGGGAGACCGGTATTACCAATGAGTGGATTGCCCTTCAGGTCAAGAGCGCCCTCTTCGGCGTACCCGCCGACCGGCTGCGCCACTGCATCATTGCTTATGAGCCCATCTGGGCCATTGGTACTGGAAAGACCGCCACTTCGGAACAGGCCGGTGAAGTTTGCTCCAACATCCGCGCTACTATCCGCTCCCTCTATGGCGCTCGGGTCGCCCGGAGTGTCACCATCCAGTATGGCGGTTCCATGAATCCCAAGAACGCTGCCGAACTGCTGGCTCAGCCGGATATTGACGGCGGCCTGATCGGCGGCGCGGCCCTGAAGCCGGAACAGTTCGTGGAGATCATCAACGCGGCTAATCAGGAATAAACGGAGTCGCTGTCGAAGAGCGCAGCGACTGCTTACCAGGCACAGCTCCGGACTCTCAGCCTTGCGCTCCAATCACGCAAGAGACCGATGAGTCCCCTGATATAGACAGCAAATTAGAAAACGAGGTTTCTTCATGAATAAGACACCGACTACTCTGATCATCATGGACGGCTTCGGCACCGGCGGCGGTGAAACCGGCAACGCCGTCAAATCCGCCAAGACCCCCCGGCTGGACGGCTTCTTCCAGGAGTTCGCCCATACGACCCTCTCCGCTTCCGGGCTGGACGTGGGCCTCCCGGATGGCCAGATGGGCAACAGCGAGGTTGGCCACACCAATATCGGCGGAGGCCGTGTGGTTTTCCAAGACCTTCCCCGCATTACCCGGGCTATTGAAGACGGCAGCTTCTTCCAGAATCCCGCCTATCTTCACGCTATCAACGATTGCCGGGAAAAGGGTTCCGCCCTTCACTTGCTGGGCCTGCTGTCCGACGGCGGCGTCCACTCCCATTTGACCCATGTGTTCGCCCTGCTGGAACTGGCCAAGCGCCAAGGTCTTACCCGGGTCTATATCCACGCCTTCCTGGATGGGCGGGACGTATCCCCCACCTCCGGCGCGGGCTTTGTGGAAGAGACCGTGAAGAAGTGTCAGGAACTGGGCGTGGGCAAAATTGCCACCGTGATGGGCCGCTATTACGCCATGGACCGCGACAAGCGCTGGGACCGGGTGGAACAAGCTTATGACGCCATGGTTTACGGTGAAAGCCCTGTCTCCAATCCGGATCCTGTGGACGCCGTACGCAAGTCCTATGAAAAGGGCGTTACCGATGAGTTTGTGGAACCTGTGGTCTGCGATCCCGACGGTTCCATCTCCGATAACGACAGCGTCATTTTCTTCAACTTCCGCCCGGACCGGGCACGGGAGATTACCCGCACCTTGGTGGACCCGGAGTTTGACGGCTTTACCCGGCAGTTCTTCCCCCTGACCTATATCTGCAACACGGAGTACGACGCTTCTATGCCCAATGTGGAAGTGGCCTTCCCCCGGGTGCTGGTAAACAACGGTCTGGGTGAATACCTCAGCAAGATGGGTATGACGCAGCTGCGCATTGCCGAAACGGAGAAGTACGCTCATGTCACCTTCTTCTTCAACGGCGGCAGTGAGACCGTCTTTCCCGGGGAAGACCGGGTGCTGGTCCCCTCCCCCAAGGTGGCCACATATGACCTCCAGCCGGAGATGAGTGCGCCGGAAGTCTGCGCCAAATGCGTGGAGCGTATTGAGTCCGGGGTTTATGACGTTATCATCCTGAACTTCGCCAACTGCGACATGGTGGGCCACACCGGTGTGTTTGAGGCCGCCGTAAAAGCCGTAGAAACTGTAGACGACTGTGTGGGCAAGGTAGTGGATGCCACCCTGAAAATGGGCGGTATTGCCATGATTACCGCTGACCACGGCAATGCGGAGCAGATGGTGGAACCTGACGGCAGTCCTATGACTGCCCACACCACCAATCCCGTACCCTTCCTTCTCTGCGGCGCGGGGTCTGAACTGCGGACGGATGGCCGTTTGGCCGATATTGCCCCAACTATGCTGGATGTGATGGGTCTGGCCTGCCCGCCGGAGATGGACGGAAAAACTCTGATTGTTCAGTAAATTTGAAAACAGAAAAACCGTCCGGATGGGACGGTACTGTATAAGAAAACAGGCGGGAGCCGGTGCAGTCTAATGCTGCGCTGGCTCCCGTATTTTTCTGAGTTGGGAAGACGATCTTGTCCTGTCAGAATTGATTAAGACTGGACAGCCAGGGAACATACCATACGGCTCTCAACATCGTCCATACTGTTCAGGCAACTGCACACAAATAGAAAAACGGACAATGTCTTACCGGCATTGCCCGTTTTCTATACTGCTTTTTTCTATGCTTTATTCAATGAATACTTTGGAATCTTCAGGCTGCCGCAGCGGCGTTCAGCAGGCGAATCAGCTCTTCTTTCCCCGTACCCTTTTCGGCGGAGAACGGAAGAAGAACATCCGCTTCTCCAAGTTCCAAAGTTTCCCGAATCAAGTCCAAAGCCGGGTCAATCTGGCTCTTTTTCAGTTTATCCAGCTTATTCGCCACTACAATTTCCGGACAGCCCGTCTCCCGGAACCAACGGTGCATCGTCTCGTCATTGGCAGTAGGTTTATGACGGACATCCACAATCAGCACACCGGCAGTGATGCGGGCTTCTTGAAAATAACTCTCCATCAGCCGTCCCCAGCGCTCTTTTTCCGCCTTGGATACTTTAGCATAGCCATAACCCGGTAAATCTACCAAGTAAGCCTTTCCATCTACCAAGAAATAATTTACCTGGGTGGTTTTCCCCGGGGACGCGCCTACGTAAGCCAGATTCTTCCGGCCCAGAAGGCGATTGATAACCGAGGATTTTCCCACATTGGACCGGCCCGCAAAGGCAAACTGCGGCAAACCGTCCCAGAAAAACTGCTCCCGGCTTCCGGCAGAGCGGACAAACTCCGCTTTTCCAAAATTAATTGGCATAGGCCCTCTTTTCTTTTCCAGACCTTCCGGCCCGTAATTTACTGACGCAGCAGCGCTTCTCCGCCATTCTCCTGGCCCGTCAGAGGCAGAGCCGGAACCCCCTTCTCTGGCCGGACCGGTTCCTGTCCCGCCAGGGCTTCGGCAAATACCTCATCTATGGTCTCTACCGGCACGAAACGCAAAGCCTTCCGCACCGTCTGATCAATCTCCTCCAGGTCCCGCACATTGTCCTTGGGAATCAACACGGTGCCAATGCCCAGGCGCTTTGCCGCCATGGTTTTTTCCTTCAGTCCTCCAATGGGCAGCACCCGGCCCCGGATGGTTACCTCGCCGGTCATGGCAATACCCGCACGGACTTTCCGCCCCGTCAGCGCGGACAGCAGCGCCGTGGTCACAGCAATTCCCGCAGAGGGACCGTCCTTGGGCACCGCCCCTTCAGGAAAGTGAATGTGAATGTCCTTGGTTTTGTGGAAATCCTTCTCCACACCCAGAGCCGCCGCCCGGCTGCGAATACAGCTCAGCGCCGCCTGGGCGGACTCCTTCATCACATCTCCCAGGTTTCCCGTCACTTCCACTTTCCCGGTCCCCTCAAAAACGGCAGCTTCCACTTCCAGAATTTCACCGCCGGCTTCCGTCCAGGCCAGACCATTTACCACCCCGGTTTCCTCCTGCTTTGCATAAAGGGCCGGAGGATAGGGCTGGCAGTCCAGGAACTTCGGCAGCTCCTCTTCCAGCACCTGGACCCGCTTGCTCTCCCCAGAGAGGATGCGCATATCCGCTTTCCGGCAAATGGACGCCAGACGGCGCTCCAGCAAACGGACCCCGGATTCCCGCGTATAGTCCCGAATCACCGCACGGAGGACGTCATCCCCTACCCGCAGGGCGTTCTTTTTCAGCCCGTGTTCCGTCATCTGCTTGGGCAGGAGGTGGCGGCGGGCAATCTGAAGCTTCTCTTCGTCCGTATAGCTGGAGAGACGGATGACTTCCATCCGGTCCAGTAAAGGACGGGGAATCGTGTCTGTAGTATTGGCCGTGGTGATAAACATCACCTGACTGAGGTCCACCGGAATTTCCAGATAATGGTCCCGGAACGAAGCGTTCTGTTCGCTGTCCAGCACCTCCAGCAGTGCCGACGCAGGGTCTCCCCGATAATCATTGCCCAGCTTATCAATCTCGTCCAGCAGCAGCAGCGGATTCATGGAACCGCCCCGGATAATGGCGTCAATGACGCGGCCCGGCATGGACCCTATGTAGGTCCTGCGGTGGCCCCGAATATCCGCCTCATCCCGGACACCGCCCAAACTCAGACGGGCCAGTTTTCGATTCAGCGCCTTGGCTACGGAGATGGCAATAGAGGTCTTTCCCACTCCCGGCGGGCCCACCAGGCAAAGTATCTGTCCTTTCCCCTTGGGGTTCATCTGCCGGACAGCAATGGTCTCCAGAATGCGTTCCTTTACCTTCTCCAGGCCGAAGTGATCCTTCTCCAGCACCTTCCGGGCAGCTTCCACACTGACCCGCTCCCGGGTGGTGTGGTTCCAGGGCAGCTCCAGGCAGACATCCAGATAATTCCGGATAACCGAAGCCTCCGCACTGCCATAGGACTGGCGGTTCAGCTTATAGACCTCCTTCAGCAGGTGCTCTTCCGCCTCTGCCGCCAGGCCTAACTCCAGGATTTTGCGGCAGTAATCCTCCTCTTCGCTGTCCTCGTCCTCCCCTAATTCACTTTGCAGTACTCGAATCTGAGTCCGGAGAATTTGTTCACGATGGGTCCGGGCCAGCTGATCCCGAATTTTATCCTCCATCTCATGCTCAAATCCCAGAATGTTGCACTCCCGGCCTAAAATGCCGTTGAGCTTCCGCAGGCGGGCCAAGGGAATCAGCTCTTCTAAAATCTCCTGCTTCTCTGTGTGGCGCAGGGGGACATTCTGTGTGATGAAGTCCGCCAGAAACCCCACTTCCTGGCTGTCCAGCACGGTGGTAATAATTTCTTCCGGAATATTCCCAGACAACTGGGCGTACTCGCTGAAAAGACTCCAGGTCTGCCGCAGCGCCGCCTCCGTTCGGAGACTCTGGCGGACAGGCTTTGTCCGCAATTCCTCTGGCAGCAGTTCTACATTGCCTTGAAGATAGGGGGAGGTCTGCCACAGCCGCTTCAGCCGGGCACGCTGTCTGCCTTCCACCATAATCCGGACAGCGCCGGAGGGCAGACGAAGAATCTGCCGGATATGGGACACAGTACCAATCTGGTACAGGTCCTTCTCCTCCGGCATCTCCACCCCCAGCTCACGCTGCGTCACCAAAAAAACTTCCTGCTCCGCCTCCATGGCCCGTTCCACGGCGGCAGTGGAGATGTGGCGTTCCACGTCGAAAGTGAGATTCATATGAGGAAACACCGTCAGGCCCCGGAGAGCCAGAACGGGTACATTCAGAGTCGTCAGTTCCATAGACATGCCTTCCTTTCAAGCATCGGCAAGGGAATGGAAGAGAATGGGAAACCCTCATAAACAGCCCAAAAGGAAGGGGCTCTGCCCCTTCCTTACGGTAATTGAAAAGTGGAAATTCTGCACAAATTCTGCAAAAATGTGTTGAAATACCAGTCCCGCAGTTCCGTCGTTACGACGCCGGCTTCGGCGGATTCTTCCGAGTTTTTCCTTTTCCGGCGTTCAGCTTCACGGAATAACCTACCCGCTCCGCGTCTCGCTCCAGCACAGGCTGGCCGGAGCCATCCACGCAATCCTTGGTTACCACGACTTTGGCAACCGTAGGGTCCGAGGGAATGTCATACATAATCTGTGTGAGCATGCCTTCCATCACGGCCCGGAGACCCCGCGCGCCGATGTTCCGCTCAATGGCGGTATCCGCGATGGCCCCCAAGGCCTCCGCTTCAAACTCCAAATCCACCCCATCGTATTCCAGCAGCTTTTTATACTGCTTCACCAGGGCGTTCTTGGGCTCCTGAAGAATCCGGACCAAGTCCTCTCGCTTCAAACCATTCAGCGGCGCGATAACCGGCAGACGGCCTACCAGCTCGGGAATAATGCCGTACTTCAGAATATCCCGCGGCTGGACTTCCCGGAGAATGCGGCTCACATCCTTATCCTTCTTGCCCTGGACGTTGGCTCCGAATCCAATGCTCTTCTTGTCCAGGCGCTTTTCAATGATCTTTTCCAATCCATCAAAGGCCCCGCCGCAGATGAACAGAATATTCTTCGTGTTCATCTGGATGAACTCCTGATGAGGATGCTTTCGCCCGCCCTGAGGCGGTACATTGGCAAGGGTACCCTCCACGATTTTCAGCAGAGCCTGCTGCACGCCTTCCCCCGAGACATCCCGCGTGATGGAGGTATTCTCGCTCTTTCGGGCAATTTTGTCAATTTCGTCCACATAGATGATGCCGTGCTCGGCCCGCTCCACGTCGAAATCGGCGGCCTGGAGCAGACGGAGGAGAATGTTCTCTACATCATCACCCACATAGCCAGCCTCTGTCAGCGTCGTCGCGTCGGCAATGGCGAAAGGCACCTTCAAAATCCGGGCCAATGTCTGGGCAAACAGCGTCTTGCCGGAACCTGTGGGTCCCAGCATCAGAATGTTGCTCTTCTGGAGCTCCACGTCCTCGCCGCCGCCGAAATAGATACGCTTATAGTGGTTGTACACCGCCACGGACAAGGCCACTTTCGCCTCTTCCTGGCCAATGATATACTGGTCCAGAATGTCCTTGATCTCCCGGGGAATGGGCAGCTGGTCCGGCGTATCATTCAGGGTATCCGCGCCGGGCTCAAAGCCGTCGTTCAAGATGCTCATGCAAAGATGGATGCACTCGTCGCAGATGCGCACGCCGGGGCCCTGTATCATCCGGTGTACCTGCTGCTCATGCTTGCCGCAGAAAGAACACCGCAGGGTCTTCTTGCCGTCATCGTTCATGGTATTACCTCAGTTCTTGCGTTCTCTATCGCTTTTCAAACGGAATCGCACCTTCCAGGAAAGAAGAAACGGCAGACCGTTTCTCTCTCCGGAAAGCGGACGCCTGTAAGGAAACTTTCCTTTACAAGTCTTTCTGTACAATGCTTTTAGTCCTTTTTCTCTTCCTTATTGGTGAGAATCTTGTCAATCAGACCAAAGGCCTGGGCCTCCTCCGCGCTCATGAAGTTGTCCCGCTCGCAGGCGGCGGTAACCTCCTCCACGGTCCGGCCGGTATTCTCTGCCATAATGTGGTTCATCCGCTTTTTGATGGTTTCCAGCCGTTTGAGGTGGATGGCCATATCGGTAATCTGGCCCCGGGTACCGGCAGAGGGCTGGTGAATCATGATCTCCGCGTTGGGCAAGGCAATGCGTTTGCCCTTCGTGCCGGCGGAAAGCAGGAACGCGCCCATGCTGGCAGCCATGCCGACACAGATGGTGGATACGTCGCACTTGACGTACTGCATGGTATCATAGATGGCCATGCCGTCGGTGACAGAGCCGCCGGGACTGTTGATATACAACTGGATATCCTTGTCGGGATCCTGGGCCTCCAGATACAGCAGCTGGGCCACAATGAGGCTGGCCGTGGTGGCATTGACCTCCTCGCCAAGGAATACAATGCGGTCATTCAACAGCCGGGAGAAAATATCATAGGACCGCTCTCCCCGGTTGGTCTGCTCCACTACGTAAGGGACTAAACTCAATTTGAAAACCTCCAGTCTTTTGTTCCGCCCTGGGCAGAACCGCCCAATCGGCCATTCCACACTATATCACAGTCTCGCCGGAAAAAAGTGTCGAATCTGTAAACTTGCCCCGGAAAGCCTTCGGCCTCATTCGCCGTCCTTCGCGGCCGCCTCTTCCTCCGCCGCATCTTCGGTCTTCTTTTTCCGGGGCTTCCGGGCGGGCTTCTTTTCCTCTTCGCCCTCGGTGGTTTCGGTCTTTTTCTTCCGAGGTTTCCGGGCGGGCTTCTTCTCCTCGCCCTCTTCCTTCTTCTCCGGCTTGGTGGCGGTGGCATTCTGGACCACCACTTCCACAGCCTTCCGGCTGCAAATCTGGTCCTTTACCTGCTCCTCCTGGATGTACTTCTTCACAGTCTCCACATCCATGCCGAACTGTTCCGCCAGTTTCTCGTATTCTGCGGTGATATCTTCTTCAGACGCCTCAATCTCTTCCGCCTTGATGATGGCCAGCACCGCCAAATCCATCCGCACCTGACGCAGGGCAGGCTCTCTGGCGTCCTCCAGAATCTTCTCCTCGGTCAAACCGGTTATCTGGAGATACTGGTCGTAGGGAATTCCCTGCTGGGCAATCTGGCTCCGGAAATTCTGAAGGAACTGGCGCATTTGGTTCTCCACCATGACCTCCGGAATCTCAACCGTGATCCCCTCGGCCACTTTCTCCATCAGCAAATCCTCGAAGGCCTGATCTGCCTGCTTCTGAAGTTCCTCGTTGACTTCCCGCTCCAAATCCGCCTTCAATTCCTCCAGGGTATCGAAACTGGAGACGTCCTTGGCGAACTCGTCGTCCAGGGCAGGCACTTCCTTCTCCTTCACCTCGCTGCACTTTACCTTAAAGACCACAGCCTTTCCGGCCAAATCCGCGTGATAGTTCTCCGGAAAAGTGATGTCGAGATCCTTCTCATCGCCGGACTTCATTCCAATTACCTGCTCTTCAAAGCCGGGGACAAAACTGTGGGAACCCAACTCCAAGCTATAGCTGCTGCCCTTGCCGCCGTCAAAAGGCTTGCCGTTCAGGAAGCCCTCATAATCAATTACCGCAATATCACCCTCCTGGGCCTCCCGTTCCACGGACACCAGACGGGTATTCCGCTCCGTCAGAGCATTCAGGCGGCGTTCCACCGCCTCCGCATCGGCCTTTACTTCCTCCTTAGGTGCGGAGAGGCCTTTGTACTCACCCAGAGTCACATCGGGATACACGGGTGCGGTGGCCTTGAAGGTAAAGCCCTGCCGGGTGCACTCCCCTACCAGTTCCACAGAGGGATAGCCCACTACATGGAGCTCCTTCTCTTTCACTGCGGCTTCGTAAGCATCGGGGAAAGCGAAGTTAATGGCCTCGTCAAAAAACACCTCGGGACCGTACATTCCCTCAATCATCTTCCGAGGGGCCTTGCCTGGGCGGAACCCGGGCACACGGATCTTGTCCCGCATCTTCCGGTACGCCTTTTCCATGGCGGCATCGAAGGCCTCGGCCTCCACCTCGATTACCAGCTCCACCTGGCTTTTTTCTACCTTTTCACAGCTTTTCACACTCATGATTGTTAACTCCTCCGTTCATCACCGGTTGTCCACCGGTGCAGAATAGTATTCTACCAGAAAAAACTCAAAATTGCCAGTCTTTTTTCCGTCATTCGCAAATTTTTTTCGGCACAAAACCCAAATGGTCTGCCGAGATGAGCGCAAACTCTACGCCGCCCCACTCTCCCTCCAGCCTGCGGTGGATGGCATGGCCATGGAGGTGGCCGTAACAGCAAAGGGAAACCGGATACTTCTCCAGCACATCCAGAATCTCTGCGCACTGGTAACCCTGGTAAAGAGGCGGGTAATGCAGGAAACAATAGACAGGCCGGCCCTCCGCCGCTTTCAGGGAGGCTTCCAGCCGCCCCACCTCCCGATTCAGCACCTTCTGATTCTGGGCATCCTCCTCCAAAAACCAACCTCGGGTCCCGCAGAGCGCGTGGTCCTTGTAGATGGCACAGTTGTTGTGGAGAATCTCCAGGGTATGGATGCCCTTTTCGTCAAAGAAACGGTGAAGCTTTGCCGCTGTGTTCCACCAATAGTCGTGGTTCCCCTTCACCAGGTACTTTTTGCAGGGAAAGCGGTCCAGGAAGCGGAAGTCCGCCTCCGCCTCCTCCAGGCTCATGCCCCAGGAGGTGTCTCCTGCCAGAACCAGCACGTCTTCCGCCGTCAGCGTCCCCAGAGACGCCTCTATGCGAGCCGTATAGTTCTCCCAGGCGGGGCCGAAGACCTCCATAGACTTATCTGCCGCCAGAGAGAGATGCAGGTCGCCGATTGCGTAGAGGGCCACTGGCTTCCCCCTCCTTTCTCAGACTTTCATTGAATACCGTTTCAGATATCTGGTACTCTTTTTTACAGCAGGGGCAGCTTCCGGATGCGGAAAATCAGGTTCGTGTCTCAGCATCCGAATCCCCATTTTCCCCTGTTTTTATTTCAGGAAGTCCAGCACCACGGCGTCCATCTCCGCCTTCTCCGCCGTCTGGTCAAAGCGGCGCGTCTTCTCTTTCAATGCCGCCAGACGGCGGGGCACCGGCACCCCCGTGGCCGCATGAAGCTGGTCCAGAAGCTCCACGCCATCGCCCCGGGGCGTCTCGCCGATATTCGCCAGCACATGGTTGCAGAATTTATAGGGCGAGGCCGTGGACGCAAAGACGGTCAGTGTCTGGTCCCCCGTGGCCTTCCGGTATTGCTCCATCACCTGGGCCGCTACGGCGGTATGTGTGTCGATCAGATAGCCAAAGTCCTTGTAATACCGGGCAATTGTCTCCGCTGTGCCCGCCTCGTCACAGAAGCCGCCCCAAAACTGCTCTGTCAAAGCGGCTTGGATGGAAGCGGAAACCTCATACTTCCCGGTCCTCCCCAGGTCTTCCATATAACTCCGAACCAAGGCGTCACCCTCGCCGGAGAGGTCGAAGAGCAAGCGCTCCAGATTGCTGGAAACCAGAATATCCATGGAGGGGCTCATGGTGTTATGGAAAGGGCGGTTCTTGTCGTAGATGCCGGTACGGAGGAAATCCGTCAGCACGTCGTTCTGGTTGGAGGCGCAGATCAGCTTTCCCACTGGCAGGCCCATGCGCTTTGCGTAATACGCCGCCAGAATGTCGCCGAAATTTCCCGTGGGAACACAGAAATTCACCTTCTCCCCCATCGAAATCGCTTTGTCCCGCAGGAGGTCGCAGTAAGCGGAGATGTAGTACACCACCTGGGGCAGAATCCGTCCCCAGTTGATGGAGTTGGCGGAGGAGAGGAAATAGCCCCGGTCTGCCAGAGTCTTGCGGATAGCCTCATCCGAGAAAATGCGCTTCACACCGGCCTGGGCGTCATCAAAGTTGCCCACTACGGCGCAGACGCCGACATTGGCGCCTTCCTGGGTGACCATCTGGGACTCCTGTACGGCGGAAACACCATCCTTGGGATAGAAGACCAGAATCTTCGTCTGCTCCACATCCGCGAAGCCCTCCATCGCCGCCTTGCCGGTGTCGCCGGAGGTGGCAACCAAAATGCAGGCCGTTTTCTCCTCGCCGGTTTTCCGCAAAGCGGCGGAGAGCAGTTGGGGCAGCATCTGAAGCGCCATGTCCTTGAAGGCCGACGTGGGACCGTGCCAGAGCTCCAGGCAGTGGGTGTTGCCGTCTACCTTCCGCAGGGGCGCGGCGGCGGGCGTATCGTATTTATCCGGGCCGTAGGCTCTCTCCGCAAAGGTTTGCAGCTCTTCTTTGTCATAATCCGTTAAATAGAGCGCCATCACCTCCGCCGCCCGCTGCGCATAGGAAGCGGTCTTCAGGTTCTCCAAAAAGCCGGCGTCTATTTGCGGGATGGTCTCCGGTGTCAGCAGGCCTCCGTCCCGGGACAGGCCTGTTTTCACCGCCTCCGCTCCGCTGAGGCGGATTGCGCGGTCTCGGGTGCTGTAATATTTCATCTTGTTTCTCCTTTCTGATTGGGAGGATTTCGAAGATTATTCCTTAGAAAAACGCGTTTTCCAGATACTCCAGGCGCAAAGGTCCTGTTCCCTCCTCATAGACCTCCGCCACGTCGAACCGTACCGGGGGCGGCTCCTCTTCCAGCTCACTGAGGTAAAGGGCCGCCGTCCGCCGCAGGCGGGCCTGTTTCCGCCCATCCACCGCCTCCCGGGGCAGCCCCAGCCCCAGACCTCCCCGGCGCTTGACCTCCACAAAACAGAGGATCCCCTCCGGGCTCCGGGCAACCAGATCCAGCTCCCCATAGCGGCAGCGCCACTGCCGGGCCAATACGGTGTAACCTCGGTCCTCCAGATAACGGGCTGTCCGGGCCTCCCCCTGGTCCCCGGCGGCCTTTGCCGGTCTCATGGTTTCGCCTCCCGCCGGGCTTTCCATTTCTTCAGGAAGGTCTTTCGATGAGCCGGACAGGGACCATACCGGTCCAGCGCTTCATAATGGGCCTTGGTGCCGTAGCCCTTATGCCTGGCAAACTCATATTGCGGATAGAGCGTGTTTAATTCCTGAGAGACATAACGGTCCCGGCTGACCTTTGCCAAAATAGACGCCGCCGCAATGGAGGCACTTTTTCCGTCGCCGCCCACAATGGTGACATGAGGCGTTTCCAACACGCAGCGGCTCCCATGGTCCCGGTTGCCGTCAATAAGGGCCATATCCGGCCGGACGGAAAGCCCGTCCATGGCACGCTGCATGGCCAGAATGCGGGCGTTGAGGATGTCCAGGGCATCGATTTCCTCCACCTCCGCCCGGGCCACGCTCCAGGCCTCCGCCTGGGCGATGATAAGGGCATACAGGGCTTCCCGCCTCTTCTCCGTCAGCTTCTTGGAGTCGTTAAGAGCGGGAATCTCCAGCTCCCGGGGAAGAATGACGGCGGCGGCATACACCGGCCCCGCCAGAGGACCCGCCCCGGCCTCGTCCACGCCGCAGAGGAGGGCGTAACCACTATTCCACTGTTCCCGTTCCAGGGTCCACAGGTCCATGTTCTTCTCTCCTTGCTAAAAAACCAGCGTCAGACCGTCTCTTTCTTGTCTCCCATCATGGCAGCTCCAAAGTGAACCGGCCCAGCTTGCCCCCCCGGAACTCATCCAGAAGGATATTGGCCATCCGCTCCGTGTCCACCTCGCCGCCGGAGATCAGAAAGCCCCGCCGCTTCCCCGCCGTTTCCAGCAGCCGGTAGCCATAGGCTATATCGTTCTCCTCCCCCGTCCGCTCCGGCAGGGCGGAGAGCTTATAGCCGGTTTTCAGCGTCTCGGGATAATGGTCCGCCAAATAGGCCATCAGGTGGCAGCCCAGGGTCTCTGTATCCAGGACCTCGTCCCGCACCGCACCGGTGAAGGCCAGATGCAGGCCCACCGTTTCATCCCCCAGCTTCGGCCAGAGAATCCCCGGTGTGTCCAGCAAGTCCAAACCGGCGTCCACGTGGACCCATTGCTTTCCCCGGGTGACTCCGGGGCGGTCCCCCGCCTTCGCCGTCTTCCGGCCCGCAATCCGGTTGATAAAGGTGGATTTTCCCACATTGGGCACCCCGACCACCATGGCCCGGATGGGACGGCCCACCTGACCTTTTTCCTTCCAGCGGGCAATCTGTTCCCGCAGTGCCGACCGGGCCAGAGCCGTCATCTGTCCCGCTCCCTGACCGGATTTGGCGTCCATTGCCGCCGCCGGAAGATGAGCGCTGTAATATTCCAACCAGGCCCGGGTTCCCTGGGGATCCGCCTGGTCCGCCCGATTTAGTATGAGAATTCGGGGTTTTCCCGCGCAAAGAGCTTCAATGTCCGGGTTCCGGCTGGAAACCGGAATGCGGGCGTCCGCCAGCTCCACGACCAAATCCACATGCTTCAGATCCTGTTCCATCTGCCGCCGGGTCTTTGTCATATGACCTGGATACCAGTGTATGTCCATGGCGTCAGCCCTCCTTTCCGGAAATCCGTCCAATTCGCCCGTAGTCCCGCCGGCCGGTCTCCAAATCAGGTCCCGGAAAGGCCAGAAACACCGCCCGGCCGATGACGCAGCGGATGTCAACCGTCCCCAAACGGACATCCCGGCTGTCGGTACTGGCGTTGCGGTTATCCCCCAGGACAAACAGACTGCCCTCCGGCACCGTCAGGGGAAAAACCGTCCCCT
The DNA here is from genome assembly GCA_022797935.1 of Oscillibacter sp. Taxonomy (GTDB): domain Bacteria; phylum Bacillota; class Clostridia; order Oscillospirales; family Oscillospiraceae; genus Oscillibacter. The sequence continues at coordinate 43,975 of JAAWLO010000003.1, forward strand.
CCTCCGTAAAGGTCAGCTCATTGATGTAAGGCTCCTGAAGCCGCTGGCCATCTACAAATACGGACCCGGATGCAAAATCGGTATCCACCACCTGTCCCCCTGTGGCAATGACCCGCTTGACAATAGGGCGACCGGAATCAAAGGAGGATTTGGCCACAATCACAATCTCTCCCTGCCGGTACTCCCCGCAGAAGAGACTGCTCAAAACCAAAAGCCGGTCCTGGTCCTGAAGAGTGGGAACCATGGAATGCCCGCTCACGCCAATCAGGCGAATTACAAACGTAAATAGCAGCACAACCGTCAGAACGGAACACACCAGAGCCTGCACCCAACCGTAGATCTCCCGGTGCAGGCGTCCTTTCTCCACGGTCTCCATCTTCAAAGTCTTCCAATGCGGGTCCACTCCCGCACGCCGGCGTCCGGAGACTGTCCCGGCACCAGAAGGAATACCGCCCGGCCAATGATGCACCGGGTATCGACTGCTCCCAGATCCGGGTCCCGGCTGTCCCGGCTGGCATTGCGGTTATCTCCCATGAGGAAAACACAGCCCTCGGGCACGGTCAGGGGGAACTGGGTTCCCTCTTCCAGAAAAGTTGCCTCCAGGGCATAGGGCTCTCCCAGGGCAACGCCGTCCACAGAGACTACCCCGGCGGCAAAGTCAATGTCCACGGTCTGGCCCTCTGTGGCGATCACCCGCTTGACAATGGGCTCGCCTTTTTCAAAGGAGGCTTTCGCCGCAATCACAACATCTCCCTGCTGGTATTCCCCGCAGAGCAGGCTGTTGGTTACGAGAAGCAAATCCCCATCCTGAAGGGTATTGCGCATGGAGCCGCCGGAAACGCCCACTACCCGCAAGCCAAAGGTAAACAGCAGCACCGCTGCCAACACCGAACACACCAGAGCCTGGGCCCACTCGTAGACGCCCCGGCCTGGAATCTCCCGCTTTTCTTCCGCCGCCACAAACATTCCTCCTCAATTCCAGTCCCTGATTGGGATACCAGATTCTATTCAATCTTAGTCAGTATACCAAAAAGAGACGAAAATCACAAGAGGAATTTCCGGCTGTCGAAAAAAAGTTTTTTGAGCGGAGCAAACATGATATTCCCCTCGAAAACGCCGTGCTTTTCAGAAACAAAAGTACCGTTATATCGATAGAACAAATATATTTATTTTTTTATTTTTTAGAAATTATCTAAATTTTGCATTATATTTTTATGATTTTATCAAAATATAAAAAATTATAGAAAAAAAGTTCTATATCCTCTTGACAGAAACTTTCGTTCGAAGTACAATGTAGTCGAACAAAGTTTTGCGGCAGAGGGGAACGCCGCCCTCGCCAAAAGGAGGTTTTTGCAAATGACCGGCTGGACTCTTTTTCTCACTATGCTTGGAGCTGCCGTGCTGATCGCTCAGTTTTTCCGATTGATTGACCTGATTGAGCGCCCCCGCTCTCACGCTCCCCTCTCCGCACTTCTTCAAAAAGACTGGCAGGCCCTGCTGTCGGACCTCCGGAGGCACAAATGGATGTTCTGGAAAAACTAACGGTTCTTACCGGCGCCGCCAAGTACGACGCCGCCTGCACCTCCAGCGGCGGAAACCGCCCTTCCAAAAAAGGGCTCCTCGGCAACACCTCCACGGCTGCGGCGGGCTGCTGCCACTCCTTTTCCGCCGATGGCCGCTGTGTCACTCTGCTGAAAGTGCTGCTGACCAACCGCTGCATTTACGACTGCAAATACTGCGTCAACCGCCGGAGCAACGACACCCGCCGGGCCGCTTTCACCCCCCAGGAGCTGGCGGAACTTACAGTGGGCTTTTACCGGCGGAATTACATTGAGGGCCTGTTTCTCTCCTCCGGCGTCTTCCGCAGTCCCGACTACACCACCGAACTGATGATTCGCACCCTGACCCTTTTGCGGGAGGAATACCGTTTCAACGGCTATATCCATGCCAAAACCATCCCCGGCACTTCCCCGGAACTGGTGGAACGTCTGGGCTTTCTGGCGGACCGGCTCAGCGTGAACATCGAACTGCCTTCTGAGGCGGGGCTCCGGACGCTGGCTCCCGACAAGACCAAGACCGCGATCCTCACCCCCATGCGGCAGATTCAGGACCGAAACCGGCAAAGCCGGGAAGAACTGGTGAAATTCCGCCACGCTCCGCGTTTTGCCCCCGCCGGGCAGAGCACACAGATGATCATAGGGGCTACTCCGGACTCAGACTTCCACATCCTCCGCCTCAGCGAAGCCCTCTACAGCCGCTACCGGCTCAAGCGGGTATTTTACTCTGCCTACGTGCCTGTGGCGGAACACGCTTTGCTCCCCGCCCGGGACAGCAAGCCGCCGTTGCTGCGGGAACACCGCCTTTACCAGGCAGACTGGCTGCTGCGGTTCTATGGTTTTCGGGCGCAGGAGCTTTTGGATGAGGCGCATCCGGATTTTGACGCCCGTGTAGACCCTAAATGCAGCTGGGCTCTGGCTCACCCGGAGTTCTTCCCTGTGGAAGTCAACACCGCGGACCGGGAAACGCTGCTGCGGGTCCCCGGGGTCGGGGTCACCTCCGTCCGGCGGATTCTTGCGGCACGGCGGTCGGGTCCCCTTCGGATAGAGAACCTGGGGCGGCTTGGTGTAGTAATGAAGCGGGCTCAATATTTCCTGACAGCTTCCGGCAAAATGGCCGATGGCCTGCGGTTTACGCCGGAAAGCCTCCTGCGGGGCCTGATTTCCGCCGAGCGGGCCGGTCTTCCGGGGATGGAGATGGAACAGCTTTCCCTCTTCAGCTGAGAAGGTTTTCGCGGCGCGCTTCTTTGCTGTGGATGTTTGTCCTTTCTCCGCTTCATGACTCTTGCGAAAGGAATCTTTTATGGAAGTCTCTTATCAATACGACGGCAGTTTCGATGGGTTTCTCTCCTGTGTCTTTGCAGTCTACGCCTATAAAGAAATCCCCGCCGGATTCTGCTCCGGCGAGGATCTTTCCCTATTTGATGCCCGCGTCATCATCACCAATCCAGAGCATGCCAGCCGGGTTCTGCGGAAAGTCTCCGCCCTTTCCCCGGACGCTGCTCTCCTTCTCCGCCATGGCTTTCTCACCTGTTTGCCAGAGAAAGAAATGCACCTCTTTCACCTCATTGCGGCCCTCCTGAAGGATGGTCCCGCCTTTCTCCGGAACCGTGCCAACGACGTTTTGTTTCCCGTGGCCCGTGCCGTTCAGCACCTCTACGGCGAAGTTCATCTGCTCAAAGGATTCACCCGTTTTTCGGATTACAGCGGCGTCTTGGGCGGCGAAATCCAGCCGAAAAACCGGGTTCTCCCCCTTCTGGGCGGTCACTTCCGGGCCCGGCTTATAAATGACCCCTTTTTCCTCTATGACCGCACCCACCGGGAGGCCGTCTTCCACACCCCGGGGGAAAATCTGGTCCTTCGGCCATTGGAGTACGTTCAAGCCGCGCCGCCCAGTCCGGAGGAGGCCCAGTTTCGCCGTCTCTGGAAGCAGTTCTATGACACGGTTGCCATCCGGGAACGCTATAACCCTCGATGCCGCATGAGCCAAATGCCCAAGCGTTACTGGGGGATGATGACAGAGTTTCAGGGGGAGGCGTATTTCAAACCCCAAAGCTCTCCCGAAGCCGTTTCAGCCCCCGGCGTTCCAGGCGGGATACCTGCACCTGCGACACCCCCACCACTCGGGCCGTCTGTTCCTGCGTCAATCCTTTGAAGTACCGGAGAAGTATGGTCATACGCTCTTTTTCCGGCAGACCGTCAATGGCCTCCCGCAGGGCAATCCGCTCCACCATACCCTCTTCCGGCGCCTCTGTGCCCAGGACATTTTCCAGGGTCAGCCCCTCTGCCGTTTCCCGCTGGAGCGACTCCGGCGCATCCGTGGCCAGGTCTGTCCGGGCGATTTCCTCCGGCGTCAGACCCGTGGCTTCAGAGAGCTCCGAGAGAGCCGGTTCCCGGCCAAGCTGGTGCCGCAGGCGCTCCCTGACTGTGTAAAGTGTTTGTGCTTGCTCACGGATGCTGCGCCCGACTTTCAGAACTCCATCATCTCGGAGAAAGCGGCGAATTTCCCCGGCAATTTTGGGCACGGCATAGGTGGAAAAGCAGGTGCCATAGTCGAAGTCAAAGCCCTGGACCGCTTTCAAAAAGCCCAGGCATCCCAGCTGATACAAATCGTCGGGCTCCACCCCCCGGCCATAATAGCGCCGGACTACGCTCCAGATCAGGCCGTTGTTCTCTATCACCGCCTGCTCACAGGCATCCCGGTCCCCTTGCTGCGCTGCCCGGAGGAGGTCAAGAGCCGCGCTCATTTCGTCCGCCGGGGGGCCAAACGCTTGCGCATCACCACCGTGGTCCCCTTCCCCACCGCTGACCGCACCGTTACTTGATCCATGAAGCTCTCCATAATCGTAAAGCCCATACCGCTGCGTTCGCCGCCTCCGGTGGTAAACATGGGCTGGCGTGCTTGCTCCACATCGGGAATCCCTCGCCCACGGTCTTTCACCGTCAGTTCCAGCACATTCCCTGGCAGAGTCCGGAATTTCAGCGTCACGCTGCCAATGGCCTCCGGGTAGGCATGGACGATTGCGTTGGTCACCGCCTCACTGACGGCTGTCTTCAAATCCTCCAGCTCATTGAGCGTGGGGTCCATCTGTGCCGCGAAACACGCCGCCGCTGACCGCGCAAAGCTCTCGTTCCGGCTATGGCTGGGGAACTCCAGAACCACATAGTTCTCTGCCTTTGTCCTCATTATGTAAACCTCCTCACTTGATGGTAATCAGGCGGCTGACTCCCGCCGCGTCCAAAACCCGCCGGGCCTGGGGCGGGATGTTTCGTACCAGCAGCCCCCCATCCAGGAGGGTCATTTTTTGCTGCGCCCGAAGCAGCAGGGCAATGCCCGAGCTGTCCATAAAGGTCACTTCTTTGAAGTCTATGACCAGACGCCGGGGCAGCGCTGCATCCAGCGTCTGCTCCAGCTCCAGCAGCGCCTTTTTCGCCCCGTGATGATCCAACTCCCCCGACAGCTCCAGCAGCAGATTCCGATCCGCTTCCGTCGACCGGATTTCCATATGACCCCTCCATTCGCGCTCTTTCCGCCGGAAAAAGCTTGTCCGTTTTTTTCGATAATACCATATTCTTCCTTCGAATTTCTGTCGAATTCGCGTCTCTTACTGAAAAACTTCCCGGTTTTCCCACCGCTGTCTGAGGTTGACAATTGTATACCTTTCTGCTATACTGAAGCTGTAGGTACACAACTGTTTACCAAACGAGAGGAGGCAGAGGCATGAGCATCCACCTTTCCAGCGGCGAGTGGACCCTGATGAATCAATTATGGGAGGGTCCGCCTCAAACCATTACAGAGCTGACTGCGGCCCTCAAAGAGAAAACCGGCTGGGGAAAACACACGATTATCACCATGCTTTCCCGGCTGGAGGCCAAGGGGGCGGTACAGCATCGGGAAGACGGCCGGGCCAAGCGCTATACGCCCACTCTTCCCCGGGAGGAGGCCGCGCGAAGTGAAACCGAACGCTTTCTCTCCCGCGTCTACCGCGGAAGCCTGGGGGTTATGATGAGCGCCATGGTGGAAAGCCACCAGCTGTCTGAAGCTGAACTGGCTGAGCTGTCCGCCATCCTGGACAAGGCGGGAGGTGCGGGGCAATGAGAGAAATTCTGCTGACTTCTTCCGTCTTGATTCTGGCTCTGCTGGCTCTCCGGCGATTGTTCTGGAAAACCCTTTCCCGCCGGGTTCAATATGCCCTCTGGGGACTGGCGGCACTGCGGCTTCTGCTGCCCATAAACCTTCCAGCAGCGGATTTCAGCCTGCTGACAGCGGCAGAACCAGCAGCTCCTCAAATCGATGGCCAGTCTCTTTACCTGTATCCTTCCCGCATTACGCTGACCGCTTCAGAGGACTCTCGGTGGTCTTACTCTTATAAAGATGATCCTCCAATTATATTGGGTCCAACCTCAGATGACAACGTATATTCCTTTACAGATAATCAGCAAGTTCTCCATGAGGTAGAGTACTCTCAACAAATCATTCTAAATGATTTGAAAGCCCTCCTCGGCTATGTCTGGCTGGGAGGCAGCGCCCTTATGAGCTGCTGGCTGTTTTTATCCAATTTTCGATTCTGGCGCAATCTATGTAAAGCTAGAAAGCCTTACAATATTGGCGGCTGCAAATACCGCGTTTATTGGGTGGAAGAGGGCCTTTCCTCCCCCTGCCTTTTCGGCCTCTTCCGCCCCGCCGTTTACCTGACTCCAGCCGCCCTGCGCAGTCCGGACAGCCTTCGCCATATCTTGGCTCACGAGGAAACCCATGCCCGGCATGGCGACCCTTTCTGGGCCCTTCTTCGGGGATTCTGCCTGACGGTTTATTGGTTCAACCCTCTGGTATGGTGGGCCGCCCTGGCCTCTCGAACGGACTGTGAGCTGGCCTGTGACGAAGGCGCCCTGGCCCGGCTCGGAAACGCGGAACGGATATCCTATGGACGAACTCTGCTGGCCCTCATTCCTGTGCACAAAAACCGGGACAATCCCCTTCTCTCCGCTACCACTATGACAGCAGACAAACGGCGGCTCAAAGAACGAATCACCCGCATTGCGGAGTGCCGGACCGGCATGGGCGGGCGGGCCGCCTTTGCCGCAATCGCCCTAGTGGGATTGGTCTGCGCCGTCACCTTCACCGGGGCAAGCAAACCGGAGGCGGCTCCCTCAGACACCGTGGAGCAGGCTGTCGGCGCATTAGCGGAGGAGTTGTCGGAAAACAACAGTTTTTCGACTAATTTAGTCGTCTACACCCCGGAGAACCCGCCCACGCATTTCGACTTAAAGAAGGGCGAGATACTCCGAGTCTACTGGGGAATGTACGTGAGTCTTTCTTCCGATTTGAGCAACCCCTTGGGCTGGTTCTGCTCCCTTTATCAAATAGACACCTTGGATTATTTCGGAGATGGCCCTGGCACCGTAACAAAACAGATTGGAAATGATGGCCGCTATCTTTACGTTCTCACACATCCCCAATGGAGCCCAGAACTGAAATCCGGTCAGACCCAAGGCGCAGCACTGATGTGGCAGGTAATTGAACGCATTCAGGAAACCGTCCTCTCCTGTGGGGAAGTCCGGCAGGCGGCTGAGACAGCCAGGCCAGACTGGGAACCCATTTACACCGTTTCCCTGAACAACCTGGAGCCCTATGAACCTCAGGCAGCGGAACCTGTCCCCTTCCCTTATGGGAGCTTCCAAATAATGGGGGATTTGGAGGACCCGGAACACGTTTTGGGGAATGATGTTCTGATGTTCTTTCAGGCCGGAGACCAAATCTTTGCCGGACTGCAATCCCCGCTTCTGAGTTCTCTCCCAACACCCTTCTGGTCCTTCCGTCCTGGAGCAGGCGGGAAATACAGCGCCTCCCTGTTCCGCAATCTCCTGGGCCACAACGGTTTCTGCATCACTTACCACGCCAATGACGGACCCCGGACCATCACGAACGAATATTACTATCTGGATGAAACAGGCTGGCCTGTTCTCCTGGCCCAGGCAGAGGGCACACCGGAACGAATTGATCTGGACGGCGACGGCGTGAAAGAACTGGTCTCCGATCCCTTCGGGGGACTGTATCAGCTCTGGTGCCGGCGGGGGAACCAAATCTATCAGCTGAACCTGGACCAGATTTTAGGTTCTTTCTGGCCGGAACACACAAACTTCTATTACGGCAACTGGGAAAGCGGAGGCCTGCCCTTTGAGGCCACATTCCCCTCCAATTCCAACGAAGAGGGTTTCCAGCGGGAGAACCGGACGCTGTACTTCGACGGGGATTATCTCCTGGTTTACAACGACCAGCGGCATTTTGAGAACCATATCCTGAACTGGCCGGACCTCCCCGGCGAAATCATCACCGCCGCCCAGGAGGTGGTCCAGCAGGAATTTGAAGCTGCCGGAGATCTTTACGATGACTGGCGAATCAGCCACATCCATTTCCCCCAGACCCTGGTTTTGCAGGGAAAGACCTATTGGATCTGCAAAGTTTCCTGTGAGTTTCACACCCCGGAGCCCCGGGATACCAAGCAGGGATTTTCGGACAGATGGGGGGACCCTTTTTCGCCCGCAGCCCTTTACCTGGTTTTCCGGGAGGAGGAACAAAACGGTCTTTCCTATGTGCCGGCCACCTATCTGTACACCCTCCGGCAGGAGGCTTGGCCCTCGCTCCAACAGCTTCTGGAACGGCTTCCCGCTATCCCCTCTTCCCTCTTTCTTCTCCCAGGTGAAGAGGACATGGAGCCTTTGGAAATGACGGGCGTTCCTTTCCTGCAAATCCCCCCGCCTTCCACACACAGAGGCCTTCAGACTGCGGCTCAGTCAATGCCGTGAACAAGCGCCTCTTCTCCTTCCTCTGAAAATTTTCTCTTCCGAAAGAGCACAAATCCCCGTCCTCAAACGTGTTAATGGTGAAAAGCGCTTTTCGCACCAAACACGGAAAGGAGGCAACCCGAAATGAACGAAACGGAACTGCGTCAGGCCATGTCGGACTACGGTGAAGCTGTTTACCGTCTGGCTCTTTGCCGCCTGCAAAATACCGCCGACGCCGAGGACGTCTATCAGGACGTGTTTCTCCGTCTGCTGGAGCAGCGGGGGGCGGAAACCTGGGAGGCGGAGCGCCGGAAAGCCTGGCTGCTGCGAACCGCTGTGAACCGCTGTGCGGACCTTGGCCGCCGCCGCGGACGCGTTCTGCCTCTGGAAAATATCTCCAACGCCCCCGCTCCAGCCGGAAGTGAGACGGCGGAACTCTGGGACGCGGTGTCCCGCCTGCCGGAGGACCTGCGGACCGCTGTCCATCTCTTTTACGGCGAGGGCTACGAAAGCGGGGAAATCGGGACGCTGCTGGGCGTTCCGGGGGCTACGGTACGAAGCCGTCTCCGCCGGGCCCGGAACAAACTGAGGACGATTTTGACAGGAGGAATGGAAGATGACAAACCGCTACCGGAATTTACTGAACACGATCCCCGTACCTGCCGGACTCAATGACCGGGTCTTACAGGAGGCCCGCCGGAGACTTGCGTCAGGCGTCTCGGAAAAACCGGCGGTCCGCCCGCTTCCTGCTCTGGCTTCTCAAAAGACGCCCGGGCGGACGGCAGCGAGGTCTCGCCGCTCTCCATCCCGGCCATTTCTGCGGACGGCGGTCTGCGCGGTCTGCGCCCTGGCCCTGCTGCTGGGCGGCATCTCTCTCCGGCGGGCTCCCGAGGTCCCAGAGGTCCCGGCCCCTGGACCGGAAACCGTTCTCCCCATTGTTCCCACCTTCGGTCTGACGGCCTATGCCGCCGGAACAGATTCCTCCTACGGCCCTGCGGAGGACGGCGGAATCGCCTTCGCTGCCGGCGAGGGTATGACAAATCCCGGAGAGGGAGATTTTACGGGCTGTCTCTTCCAGGTGACGGGAACACAAATCGCCCAGGTCCGGCTGTCGATTGACCGAGGCAAGCTATACCGCTACCGGCTGCTGGACAACCTGACCGAGGAAGAACTGCAGGACTGCCGGCAGGCAATGGCTGAGGGCAGAATGACTACCGCAGCGATCAGCCAGCGGGAGGACGGCTCCTGGTATGTGCCGGAAATGACCCTCCTGGGGCAGGAGGTTACGGAACCCTATGATCCCGACAGCCGTTACGGCTTCTGGGTTTCCCCGGAAGATATGGCCTTCAATACCGGTCTTGGCCTCACTACGGAAGCCCAGATGGACGCGGATTACTTTGACGGTGCGCGGCTGACGGTGGCAGTCGTCTCTCCGGATGGTACCGAGCAAATCAGGACCTACCGTCTTCACAGCGGAGCCTTAAAAATACAGTGGACAGAGGATCATGATCTGACGGTACTGCCGGAACTGGCTGGGCCGGAAGAGCCATTCGTCTATGGAATTTACGCCCTGCCGGAGGATGGCGAAGCCTGAAATCAGAAAAACGGGCAATACCACCCGTACCATCTTTTCCCCGGACAGCACGAGAGAGGCCCGCCGCAGTCTGCGGCGGGCCTCTCTCGGAATGAAGAAAGGAAAAAGCGTTATCGAATCAGGGCCAGAATCCCATACTGTACCAGGAAAATCACCAGCAGCGAAATGCTGTAGCGGTCCATCCGGAAGGGCACCACGGAGACGCCGTCCTCAAACTCCTTGCCCTCGGCCAGAATGCTCTCCCGCAGGCCCTTGACGGTATAGCGGCGGATTTCTCCGGCAGGCTTACCGCCTTTGATCAGACAGCTGGCCGCGTAGCCTACCACAATGGTAATCGCCGCGCCAATGGCCGGATTGACCAGCCAGCTGGTTCCAAAGCTTTTGGCAATGACATAGCCCAAAACCAGGCCCACTACAAAGCCTCCGGCAACACCCTTGTCGTTGGCCTTTTCTGTGCACATAGCCAGCAGGAAGGCTCCCAGGGCAGGACCGGCAAAGTAGGAGATATAGGAACCCACCACGTCAATCACCGATTTTACGGTTCCGCTGAAGCCCAGAATGACAATGACGATAATCACGCCGCCCAGGGCCACGGAAACCATCATAGTCTGGTGCATTCCCAGGGTCTTCCCCTTTTCCTTGGCAAAATGGCGCTCATAAATATCCTTGGTAAACACAGTGGTCATGGAGTTCAGCAGCGAGTCCACCGAGGACATAGCCGCCGCAAATACCGCTGCCACCAAAAGCCCGACGACACCTACCGGAAGCTCGTTCAGGATGAAGCCGATCACGATCTCATTGCTGGTCTCAAAGGTCTTTCCGCCGTAGACCACAAAGAAGATTCCACCCACAAACAGCATCAGGAAGTACATGACGTTCATCATGATGGAGCTGCTTACAAAAGAACGCTTGATGCCCCGCATGGATTTGGAGGTCAGAATCCGCTGCATCTGCGCCTGGTCAAAGCAGAAGTACCGGGTCCACATGAAGACGCCGAAGCAGGAGCAGAGGAAGGCATTGGTTCGGGTGAAGTCGAAGGTGAAGTCAAAGGCGTTGAACTTCCCTGCCGCCTGCGCCGCCGCCAGGGTACCGCCCCAGCCCAGGCCGGTGCGGCTCACGGCGGAGACCAGGATAATCAGCATGCCGCCCCAGAGGACAATCATCTGAATGGCGTCCGTCCAGATAACCGCCTTGATGCCGCCGGCAATGGTGTACACCAGGGCACAAATCACAACCAGGGTCACAATGACATTCAGGCTCCAGCCTGTAATCGTCTGGATAATCAGGGAGGGAATGAACACCATGGAGGAAACCTGAATCAGAGAGTTGATGAAGAACTGCGCCACCGCCAGCATCCGGCTCCAGGGACCCAGACGGTACTCCATATACTCATAAATGGAGGAAACCCGCAGGTGGTAAAACATCGGGACCGTCACCGTGACCGCGATAAAGCAGGCCAAAGGCACCGTGATATTCTGCATGAAGGGCTGAATGCCGTCGGTATACGCCCAGCCGGGGCCGCCGACGAAGCTGTTGGCACTAATCATGGTCGCCGCTACGGACAGCGCCACCGGAAGCCAGTGCATAGACCGTCCGGCAACAAAATAGTCCTCCTGGGTCTGGTTGTTCCGGCCTACCAGAAAACCGATAGCCAGCATGGCGGCAAGATAGGCAAACAGAATGACCGCGTCAATCATACTCATAGGGGTTCTCCTTTCTCAAATGACACACAAATGACAGCCGCAATCCCTGCGGCCAGGGAACTCTTACGGATTCAAAATCTCTGCCGTGCGCTGGAAAATATCCAGGCCCTGCTGTTTCAGCCACCAGGGAAGGTCAATCAGCACCCAGTTTTCCGACAGCTTGTCTCCCCGGCGGCAATAGACATCCACCACCTGCATATCCGCCCGCTGGCTTCCGGCAGGCATGCCCAGGAAGCCGCCGGTACCCCGGTTGGTCAGATTGGGCCACCCGAAGAAGCAGGCAAAATTTCCCTCCGCAAAGCGCACCTTGTGGCCGTTGAAGGTCTTATCTCCCAGCCCCTGGCGGAAGGGACCGGTGTGCTGGCGGATGTAACGGGGAATCGTGTATGTGGCGCCAATTCCGGCAGGACCGTACCAGATCATGTCCTCATTCCAGGAGCGGGCCAGTTCCTCCGGCGACGGCGGGGCCATGGAACCGCTCTTGTTGATGCGGTCCAGGTCCTCTACCATGGCGTTGACCACCGCCAGGGTCTTCTTCCCTTCCTCCTCCGGGGCGTCCTCAAAGAGCAGGCCGTCGTGCATACGGGGACCGGGATAGATGAAATACTGTCCCGTAGAAGGGGGAAGCGGATTGACGCCAGCCTGCTGCATCCATCCAATCAGGTCCAGAAACAGGCCGGTCTTGGTGATCTTTTCACCCTTTACGCAGCTGAACTCCGCATAGCGCAGGCTGACCATCTTCCCGGTGTGCCGGATCCGCAGGAAATCCTGGTCAAACAGGCCCATGAAGTGCCCCATGCTCATGACCCACTGCTCTCCGTCCATCTCGTTGTTCCCAGCAATGAAGATGTCCATGCGGCGCTGCAAACTGGTGATTGACTCCTTCAGAGGCTTCCAGAAGGTATCCGCCGCCTCTTCCCTCCCCTTCAGCTCCCGGAAGGGATAGACGGACTTCCAGTCGTAATCCTCCGGCATGAAGCGCTCCAGCACTGCCCGGGCCTGTTCTGGCTTGGCTTGCTCCAGGGCTTCATAATATTGGAGCACCGTTTTCTTTGCCGCCTGATAATTGCCCATAAAAAAGCCTCCTTTTGCGTTTTGTGTCAGAATTGAAATCCATATGAAGTCTGGAAGAAACCGGTTTCATAAAGCAGAAATAAGAAATCGTTTGATCTGTGTACGCTTTCTCCGGGAAAATGATACCGGCGTCATTTTGCGGCAAAAAACATCTATCCCCGGCGGACCGCCCAGCGCTGTCAGCGAACGCTGCCGCGAATGACGATTGACGGGGCCGTATACACCGTTTCCACATAAGACTGCCCCTCAATTTCCCGCATCAAGAGGCGCAAAACCGTCTTCACCATCTCATCCGCCCCTTGACAAACGGCGGTCAATGCGTAAGAATCTAAGCTGGAGGCAAAGGTATCGTCATACGCGGCCACCGAAAGCTGTTCCGGAATGGAAATCTGGAATTCCTTCCGGGCCGTATCCATCAGCCCATACGCCATCCGGGAGCCGCTGCAGAACACACAGTCCGGGTACTCCGGCTGCGCAAACAGCTGCCGGGCAATCTCCTGACCCGACTGGTACGTATAGTCCCCCGCCAACTGGAGGCAGTCTGTACAGCCCCTCTCCCGCAGGCCGTCCAAAAAGCCCAGCTTCCGGTCTGGAATATCGAAATACTGACTCTTTTCCGCCGAGACATAGGCGAAGGTGCGGCATCCCCGTTCGTACAAATAGGATGCCATTTGGTAGGAACCAGCATAATTGTCGTTGATGACACTGCTGCAAAACGGCGTCTGGGAATAGATGTTCAGCAGGACCAACGGCGTCGCCAAATCCAGAGAAAACGGCGCTGCCACACTGGAAATGGCGGCGGCAGTCAGAATAATACCGTCCACCTGGTACTCCATCAGCTTGCTGAGCACGGTGTCGATATCCCGGTAGGGCATGGCATTAAAAACCATTACCCGAAGTCCCTGCCGCTGCAGTTCGTTGGTAATCCGGCGGAGAATGTCATAGTAAAACTCGTTGAAATCCTCCGACACTACCACGCCAATGATGCCGGAACGCTGTGCCGTCAGACTGCGGGCTATGGCATTTGGCCGGTACCCCAGCTTCGCGGCGGTCTCCAGAACGTGCTGGCGCAGGGCGGGACGGATGCGGTCACTCCACTTTTCGTCAAACACCCGGCACACAGAGGACTGAGACACTCCCGCAGCCAGCGCCACATCTCGGGAGGTGGGCCGTTTCCCCGTCTGGGCGGCGGTCTGTTTGGCAGAGGAAGAACTCTCCGTGGGCTGCTTCATAAAACCGCCTCCAAAATGAGCAAAATCAGCAAAGATTCTGAATGACACCGCTGTCTTGCTTTAAATTATACCGCAATTCAGAGGCTTGTCAAGACGTCCAAAGAAAAACGGAGGAATCCACAAAAAACGCCCTTGCCTTTGTCCGTTTTCGATAGAAAAAATTGCAGATTCCATCAGAAAACTCTTCTCTTTTGTAATTTTATGATATTTTTGTAAATTTTTATCGAGGTGCAGCATGGTGAAAAAAACAGAAACCCAGAGGCCTGTAACTGCGGCGGACGTAGCCAAGCAGGCCGGCGTGTCTCAATCTACGGTCTCCCGTGTGTTCAGCAAGGACTGCAAGGCCAAAATCCGGCCGGAGTCCCGGCAAAGAGTATTGGAGGCCGCCCAGCGCTTAGGCTATGTTCCCAATGCTATGGCGCAAACTATGGCTTCCGGGCACTCCGGCATCATTGGCGTGGTGGTCTCCAACTACTTCAACTTGTTTTACTATCAAACTCTGCAGATTATCACCAATATCTTGTCAGAATCCGGCCTGCGAACGATGGTTTTCACCGCAGACCCGCAACAGGACGTCAACGGACTTCTGGAAAGTCTCTTCCAATATCAGGTAGATGGGGTGATTCTGACCTCCTCCGCCCTCTCTCATCAGCTGACCGCCCGCTGGACGCAGAGGGGGCTGCCCGCCGTGCTTCTCAATGGCTACCTGCCGGATTTGGAAATCAGCGTGGTGCAAAGCGACCAGTTTGGCAGCGGACGGATGATGGCGGCCTATCTGACGGAGGTGGGCCACACCCGGTTCGCCTATGTCAACACAGAGCACAGCCCCCACAAGAATTACGCTCCCCGGCAGGAGGGATTTCTGGAAGGCCTGCGGGAGAAAGGAATCCAGGACTGTCAAATTATCCCGGCCGGATACAGTTACCAAAGCGGTCTGGAGGCTGGCCGGGCGCTTCTGTCCGGCTCCCACGTGCCGGACGCCATCTTTTGTTCCGGAGATCTGAATGCCTTGGGGGTAATCGACGCCGTGAGGGAACAAGGAACCCTGCGCCTCGGCCGGGATATCTCCGTCACCGGCTACGATGCACCGCTGCTGGCAGAGCTGCATGCCTACTCTCTCACCGCTCTGACCCAGCAGGTTTCCCGCCTCTGTCAAGACTGCGCAGACCTGCTTCGCCTTCTGATCAAGCAGCCGCAGACGCCGCCGCAAATCATTACCCGGCCTATGCTGCTGAAGCTTCGGGATTCCTCCCGGCCTTTCGGTTTTGAGAAGGCGGCAGAAAAAATCGAAAAAAGCCCTTGACTTTTTCCGGCGGTTGTGTCATATATGGTCTTACCAATTATGAATGCGTATTCACAACAGCAGGAGGGGCGTATATGAAAGACGTAAAAATTTACTATGGCGACGCATCCCAGGTAAACACTCTGGCTCACAAAAGCTACAGCGAATTCCTCCAGCACACGGAAAAGCGCCAGGAACTCCCCGGCTTTGACGAGGAATACCTGGACATTGTGGACTACATCATCAAGATCACGCACCGCATTTGGGAGGAAAAGGGCATCGGCGTCATCTATGACACCTATGCCAACAACTGTCTGGTTCACACGGGAGACTGTGTTTCCACCGGCGTGTCCGGCGTGGTTTCCGGCACGCTGGCCACGCTGCACGCCTTCCCGGACCGCCGTCTGATGGCGGAGGACGTGGTCTGGTCCGAGGACTCCCCCGGCCGCTTCCTCTCCTCCCACCGCATCCTCTCCACCGGTACCAATCTGGGCGACAGCAGCTTCGGCCCCGCTACCGGAAAGCGGGTCTACTTCCGCACGATTGCGGACTGCGCCTGCGCCAACAACCGGATTTACGAGGAATGGCTGGTGCGGGACAACCTCTGGATTGTTCAGCAGCTGGGCATGGACGCCGATGCTCTGGCACGGGCTATGGCCGCCGGACAGCCTGCGAAAAAAAGTATTGGACGGGATGAGTGCATGGAAGGACAATTCATTCCTCAGGTCTACCGGGCCAAGGACGACACCCCCGGCCAGCGGCTGCTGGAGCTTCTCAATGAAGTCTATAACCGGAAGATGATTAACCGCATCTGCGACTTCTACGCGGAAAACGCGGTGGTTCACACCATCTGCAACCGGGACCTGATGGGCCACGACGAAATCCAAGGCGCTGTGGTCAGCCTGCTGGCCTCCTTCCCCAACGCCCGGCTGATTGTGGACCGGGTGACCGTCAATGAACGGGAGGGCGTCACCTGCGCCTCCGTCCGCTGGAACCTCCGGGGCCTTCACGAGGGTCTTGGTCAATTTGGCGCACCCACCGGAAAACTGGTGGAAATTCTGGGTATTACCCAATATCGGATCGAAGACGGAAAAATTGTTGAGGCCTGGGAGATTTACGACGGTCTGGATGTGCTGCGCCAGCTCCACCTTGGGGACGCGCAGGACGCTTGACCGGCCTTTCGGAGGGGCTGGACGCCTTTCGTCTGGCCCTGGAGCTGGCCGGCACAGCGGCTTTCTCCATCTCCGGCGCCATTGCGGGCATCCATAAGGGGATGGACTTGCTGGGAGTCCTGCTGCTGGGCTTAATTACCGCTAGCGGCGGCGGTGTTCTCCGGGATTTGGTGACCGGCTGTCATCCCCCGGCGGTCTTTCTGGACCCGCTGTGTCCCCTGACCGCCCTGGCGGCGGCACTGGCTGTGTTTCTCCTGTGTTATTGGGGAAAAACCGTTCACCAAAAGGGCTTTTTAAATGCCATTCTGCTGCTGGCAGACTCCCTGGGGCTGGGCATCTTCACGGTAAACGGCGTGGCTGCCGCCGCGAAGATCTCGGACGAGTTGTCACTCCTGTTGTTCGCGGGTGTTCTGACCGGCGTGGGCGGCGGAGTCCTGCGGGACATTCTGACTGAAAGCAAGCCGTACATCTTCGTCAAACATTTTTATGCCTGCGCCTCGATTGCCGGGGCTCTGGCCTACCTTCTTGGCGTCAGATTCCTTCGGGAGATTCCCGCCGTCTGTCTGGGGGTATTCATCACCGTACTGCTCCGGCTTCTGGCCAGCCACTACCGTTGGAACCTGCCTCGGATTACCCTGCCAGAAGAATAAAAACCGGCCGGTTTTTGGCTCGCCTCGCCAGAAACCGGCCGGTTTTTCACCTCTGCGGAGAGATACCCTGTCTGCGGGCGTTCCAAGAATCTCACGCCGGACCGGAACCCCCCGCAAGGAAAAAGCGGAGACCGGCGCTGCGGTCCCCGCAAGGGATTCCTGTATTTTTTCAGCCGTTCTCCTTTTCCGCCGTGCCTCCCAAATCAACAACTCTGCTGTAGCCCATGGCCCGCAGGCGCTCTGCTGCCTGAGCGCTCCGCTGTCCGGAATGGGAACAGAGAAATACCTCCGTATCCTGGGCAAACGGCAGCGGAAGGTCTTCCTGAATATCCTCCAGGGGAAGACAGACCGCACCTTCTCGATGGCCCCGGTCAAAATCCTCTTGGGCACGGACATCCAGCAGCAGTGCGCCTCCCTCCAAGCGGGCCTGCAGTTCCTCTGGGGACAGAGGGGTCTCCTCCGGCGGAAGTACGGATGGAGCGGATCCGTTCCGGGACATTTTACTGGTGTAAAAACGAATCGCGGCCACCCCGAAGCAGATTACGGCGGCCAGAAGAAAAAACTGTTTCATATAGCACCTCTTTGGAACTGGATGAATCGGATATCGAACATGGTTTATAGTATACCACGTTCTCTGTTGGAAACGCAACCCAAAAAAATCTTCCCTTCTCCGCATAAACCAGGCTTCCTCTGGAAAGAATAAGCCAACGGAAAGGGGGTGTCCGAGTATGCAGAACCGTGACAACCAGAACCAGAAGGAACAGCAGTCCCAGCAGCAGAAGGAGCAGCGCAATCAGAAGGAGAACCGCAAGTAAATCCTTCCCTTCAGCGCAGCACAGCGGCGGAATCCGGCCCCTCTATTGAGAGGTCAGGTCCCGCCGCTGTTTGTACATTCTTCAAATTCAGGCGCCATAGATCTGCGTATAAATTCCAACCCAGTGCAGTACCGCCCCGGCCAACACAAAGACATGCCAGACACAATGGCTGTACTTCCGCTTCCCGGCAAAGGGGATCATGCCCAAGGTGTAGGCCAGTCCCCCGGCGAAAATGAAACCCAGCAGCACAGGGTCCTGACTGGCCATGCGGGGCAGGAACAACAGTCCGCTCCAGCCAATGAGGAAGTAAAGCGTGAAATGGAGCGCCCGCCAGCGGCCCGGTCCAAAAACCGCCACCAGAATCACACCGGCAAGAATGACAGCCCACTGGATGCAGAAAAGCAGTACCCCCAGCCGTCCCCCCAGATAAAGCAGGAGAATGGGAGCAAACGTACCTCCAATCAGCAGGTAAATGGAGGTATAGTCAAACCGGCGAAGCACACGCTTGGCGCCGGAACCGGAGCGCATGGCGTGGTATACACTGCTCATCAGCATCATGAGCACCATGCTTCCTCCGTAAACCCAGGAGGCAACCCAGGCCTCTGCCGTTTGGCATCGAACCAGCAGCAGCGTCAGCGCCGCCACGGCCAGCAGCGTCCCCAGTCCGTGACTGACCGCGTTGAAGACCTCCTCCCCCAACGTGAGCCGGGGAGGTTCATTCCGTGCGCGAATCCGCGCTTTCCGCACGGCCCGCAGACGGGCTTCCTGTTTTGTCAAAACCGCTTCCATTGGAGTACCTCCTTCAAATTAACACCGGTACATCTCCTGATATAGTTTATAATACTATATTACACGATTATTATGTAGATTTCAAGTGGTTTTTGAAGAAATTTTTTCGTCTCGGAAAACACACTCCAGATATCTGTAGTTTAGCACAAACCGGTCTGCGCTTCCTTGTGAGAACTCCCAAAATTTCAGAAATGAATCCCTTTGTTTTCTATCCGCCTTCGAAATTTTTTGCCAAATAATTTCCAAAATCTACGGATTTGTCTTGAAATCCAATAAAAGGTATGATACAATGGCGTTGCTTTTCCAGAGAGGTCCTGGGACTTCTTGGGAGAAGTGAAATAATTCCGGTGCGAAATGGAAGGGAGCGGCGGCGTTGTATTTAAAGGCATTGGAAATCCAGGGTTTCAAGTCTTTTCCCGACAAAACCGTCCTTCGCTTCGCAGATGACATTACGGCGATTGTCGGCCCCAACGGGTCCGGAAAGTCCAACATCTCCGACGCCATCCGGTGGGTACTTGGCGAACAAAGCGTCAAGGGTCTGCGCGGAGCCAAAATGGAAGATGTAATCTTTGCGGGAGCCGAAGGCCGCAGTCCTGTTGGGTTCGCCCAGGTAACCCTGGTGCTGGACAACACAGGAGGCTTCTTCCCCTCCATGGCGGAGTCGGAGGTGGCTGTCACCCGCCGGTACTACCGCAGCGGTGAAAGCGAGTATTATCTCAACCGCCAGGCAGTTCGGCTGCGGGACGTCACGGATTTGTTTCTGGATACCGGCTTGGGCCGGGAGGGCTATTCCATAATCGGGCAGGGAAAAATCGACGAAATCCTCTCCACCCGCAGCAGTGAGCGGCGGGAGGTCTTCGAGGAGGCCGCCGGAATTTCCCGTTTCCGTCACCGGAAAGAAGACGCGGAACGGAAATTGGCCCGAACAGAGGAAAACCTGGTTCGCATCAACGACAAAATCGCTGAGCTGGAGCTGCAAGTGGGTCCCCTGCGGGACCAAGCGGAGAAGGCCAAACGGTATCTTCTCCTTCGGGACGAGCTGCGCCTGCTGGAGATTTCGGTCTGGTTGGAAAACCTGGACGCCCTTCGGGCAGAGGCCCGCAAACTGGACACCGATTATCATACTGCCGCGAGGGCACGCGATGAGGCCCGAACGACCCTGGATGCTCTGTTCACTGAATTGGAAGGTTTCGGTGATGAGATGCAGAAAATCGACCTGGTGGTGGACCGGGTTCGAGCGGAACACACGGCTCTGGAGGCCCAGGTCAAGGAGCATGACTCCGCCGTGGCGGTATTGGAGACCAATATTTTCCATGAGAGGGAAAACATTGGCAGGGCCCGGACGTCGCTCGTGGAAAGCGATTCCCGGGCCGGCAGCCTCGCCGCGCAATCCCAAGCGGAACGCCAGCGGGCTGCGGGACTGAAAGAGCGCCTGGGTGCTCTGGATGCTCTTCTGAACTCCCTGCTCTCGGAGGCCCAGGCCTCCGCTAGTCAGATTGGAGACCGTCAGACCCAGGCTGAAGCTCTGCGGGGCCAGGAGATTCTGGCCGCTGCCGCTGCCGCCAACGCACAGGCAGAAGCTGCCGCTCTTCTTGCTGAACAGCTTCAGCTGAAAGAGCGGTATGCCGCCGTGGAGACAGAACACATTGCCGCAGAAGAGCGGCTGGAAGCCGTCCGGCAAGAGGCGCGGGCGAATCGCCGTGCTCTGGATAATGCCCGGGAAGACGCTCAGGCCGCTGCCAATGTCATTGCGGGACAGCGTCTTCGTTTGGAGGAACGTGAGCGGAAAGCGGCTGCCGCCGGAGAACGGCGGGTAAAACGAATGATGGAGTCGGATGCGTTGGAAAACCGAATCCGGCTTTTAACCGAAATGGAAAAGGAATATGAGGGCTTCTCAAAGGCCGTGCGTCTGGTGTGCCAGAACCGTCTGCGAGGGGTTCACGGCCCTGTGGCGGGGCTGATGCGGACAGAACCGGCCTACACCCTGGCAATCGAAACCGCCCTGGGCGCAGGCCTTCAAAACATTGTGGTAGACCGAGAGGAGGACGCCAAAGCGGCCATTGCCTTTCTCAAGCAGCGAGAGGGCGGCCGGGCCACCTTTTTGCCCCTGACTGCCATCCAGGGAGAAGAATTGCGCATGAACGGTGTAGAACGAGAGACGGGGTTTCTTGGCCTGGCCTCTCGTTTGGTGCGCTTTGAGGCCCCCTACACTGGTATTTTTCGGAATCTTTTGGGGCGGACCGTGGTGGTGGAAGACCTGGACTGCGGAATCGCCATAGCCCGGAAATACCGGAACAGCTTCCGAATTGTCACGCTGGATGGTCAGGTTATCAACCGGGGCGGTTCCATGACCGGCGGTTCCGCTTCCCGAAACGCAGGCATCCTCAGCCGGGCGGCAGAACTGGAGCGGCTCCGCGAACAGTCTTCCCTTCTGGCCCAGCAGCTGGAGGAGGCCCAGGTTCAGGAGGAGGCGCTCAACCGGGAACTGGCTGCCGTGCGCTATGATTTGGAGACCGCTTCCGCCCAACGGCGTCAGGCTGAAGACGAGGTTCTGCGTCTGGAGGGACAGGAGCAGCATTACAAGGAACTTGTACATTCTCTGGAGGAGTCCCTGGAGAATCTCACCGGGGAACAGGAGAGTCTGTCCGGTCACCTGGAGGAAAACGCCCATGAGGTGCAGGCAGCGGAACAGACCCGCGCGGCACATGAGGCCCAAGCGGCTGCCTGCCGGGCGGAAGCCGAGAAGGCCCTCAGCGGTCAGACGGAACTTTTGGCCCAGTCCAGCGCTTTGACGGAGACCATTACAGAAAAGAAAGAAGCGTTTGCCTCCCTCAGCGCCGAACATGACGCAGCGCTTCAGCGGGCGGCGGACCTGCGGCGTCTGGCGGAAGAGCTTACCGGTGACCGCCAGCAAAAAGAGGCCACGCTTCAAGGCTACGAGGATCATATCGGCAGGGCTCAGGCGGAAATCCATCAGCGGCAGGAGGCTGTGGAGCTTCTGCATCAAAAACAAGAATCCTGTCAATCGCAGCTGGCAGAGCTCAGCGAGAAAAAACTTGCTCTGGAAGCCCGCCGCACGGCCCAGAGCAAGGCCAGTCAGGAAATGAACGAGACTCTGCTGAATCTGGAGCGTTCGGTTGCCCGGCTGGAACAGAAGCAGGCGGCAGCAGGCATGGAGGAAAAGCAGATTCTGGACCGGCTTTGGGAACACTATGAGCTTAGCCACAGCGACGCTCAGGCCCAGCGGATCGAACTGGAGAGCCTTCCCAAAGCTGCCCGGCGCATAGGGGAACTGAAACGGGATATCTCGGCTCTGGGCACGCCAAACCTGGGGGCCGTGGAGGAGTATGAGCGGGTAAACACCCGGTACACCTACCTGACAGACCAGCGGGACGACGTAGACAAGGCCAAAAAGGAACTGGAGACCTTGACCGGCAGTATTACCGGAGAGATGGCCCGGATTTTCGCGGAACAGTTCCGGCTGCTGGACGAGAGTTTCCAGACCACCTTTACAGAGCTCTTCGGCGGCGGACAAGCCCGGCTGGAGCTGGAAGACCCTGACGATCTCCTCAACTGCGGCATCGATATCAAAGCCCAGCCTCCCGGAAAAACACTGAAAACCATTTCCCTCCTCTCCGGCGGGGAAAAGGCCTTTGTGGCGATTGCCCTTTATTTTTCGATCCTGAAGGTTCACCCTACCCCCTTCTGTGTCATGGACGAAATCGAAGCGGCTCTGGATGACGTCAATGTCACTCGTTACGCCCGCTACATGCGCCAGCTGGCGGGCCAAACTCAGTTTATTGTCATCACGCACCGCCGCGGCACCATGGAAGAAGCCGATATGCTTTACGGTGTGACCATGCAGGAAAAGGGCGTCAGCAAAATGCTCTCCATCAATCTTCAGGATATGGCAAAAGAGCTTGACATAAATTAGATTCTGATAATAATATAAGAAGAGAAAAAAGGAAAACAAAATGGGAAAACTGAAAACGGCCATTTGTTATCCGATTCTATATTGCCGCCATTATGCTTCTGACCTCCCCGGCACCGGAGTCCCCATGTGGGCAGGTTTTCTCTGCGGCGTTTTTGGTTTTTTATTAAATAAGGTCCGGAAAGTCTCCTGACAAAAAAGACAGACAGGCACTCTTTCCGTTCAGAATGGCAAAACCGGGCAAATACCCAAATGCAGGAGGATACCATGGGCTTCTTTGACAAGCTGAAAAAAATCACAACCAATCTCTTCTCCACCTTCACCGAGGCAGACGAGGCCTTTTTTGAGGAGCTGGAGGAAACCTTGATTCTGGCGGACCTGGGTATGGAAACCGCTGTAGACACGGTGGAAGCCCTGCGCCAGCGGGTTCGGAAGGAAGGGCTTCGGAGCCAGGAAGACGTAAAAACCGCCCTGCGGGAAATTCTGGTGGAGGCCCTGGATATCGGCACCACCGAATTGAACGTATCCACTTCCCCCAGCATCATGCTGTTTATCGGCGTCAACGGTGTGGGAAAAACGACGTCCATCGGCAAAATGGCCCATCTGCTCCGGATGTGCGGAAAGCGCTGCCTGCTGTGCGCGGCGGACACCTTCCGGGCAGCGGCGGCAGACCAGCTGGAAATCTGGGCGGAACGGGCCGGCGCAGAGTTGGTGCGCCAGCATGAGGGGGCCGACCCTGGCGCGGTGCTGTTTGACGCCTTGCAGGCCGCCAAGGCCCGGGGGGTTGACGTGGTGCTGTGCGACACGGCGGGACGGCTGCACAACAAGGCAAACCTTATGGCAGAGCTCAGCAAGCTCAGCCGGATTATTGACCGGGAGTGCCCTGACGCCGCCCGGGAAACCCTGCTGGTTCTGGACGCAACTACGGGACAGAACGGTCTGGTTCAGGCCAAAACCTTCCAGGAAGCGGCGGGCCTGACCGGTATTGTGCTGACGAAACTGGACGGCACGGCCAAGGGCGGCATCGCCGTCGCCATTGCCAAGGAGCTGAATCTGCCGGTGAAATTCGCGGGATTGGGCGAGGGCATTGACGACCTGCGGCCCTTTGACTCCGAGGAATACGCGCAGGCAATCATCTAATCCATGATTTTGGAGGGGAGCGGGCTTCCCTCCCCTTCGGCTTTCTTGGGATGTATTTTCACCTGCCTGAGAGGGCTGAAAATCCTTACTTTATATCCATTCGGAGGTAAGCTATGCAAATCAGAGAAGATGGCCGGGCGTTTGACGAGCTGCGGCCAATCAGCATCACAACGGATTTCGTCCGCTTTGCCGAAGGCAGCTGCCTCATTCAGTGCGGCAATACCATGGTCCTTTGCTGCGCCAGCGTGGAGGACAAAACTCCGCTTCACGTCCCAAACGGTCAAGGCTGGGTCACCGCCGAATACGCCATGCTCCCCCGGGCCAACCGCCAGCGGGAACGCCGCGATGTATCCAAGCTGAAGCTCTCTCCCCGCAGCGCTGAAATTCAGCGTCTCATTGGCCGCTCTCTTCGGGCCGCTGTGGACCTGAACCGCCTGGGAGAACACACCATTACCATAGACTGCGACGTGCTTCAGGGAGACGGCGGCACCCGTACCGCCTCTGTTACCGGGGGCTTTGTGGCCCTGGCCCTGGCCTGCCGGAAACTGGTGGCAGAAGGCGTTCTGGGCTCCAGTCCCATCCGCCGGGCTGTTACGGGCGTTTCCGCAGGCATTGTGGACGATACCGCTCTGCTGGACCTGGCGTACAGGGAGGACAGCCGGGCACAGGTGGATCTGAACTGCATCATGACGGACCAAGGGGAACTCATTGAACTCCAGGGCACCGGCGAAGGCCGTCCCTTCACCCCCGCTGAACAGGAAGAGCTGGTTCGCCTCTGCCTGCAAGGAGGCAAAGGCTTGCTGGAGGCCCAAAAAAAGGCTTTGGGAGGTACTTTTTAATGGCTTTACAATTGATTCTGGCTACTCATAATCCTGGAAAGCTGACGGAAATGCAAACCATTCTCACCAGCCTGGGCGTACAGGTTCTCAGCCCTGCTGACGCGGGCGTGTCCGTGGAGGTGGAGGAGACCGGAAGCACCTTTGCGGAAAATGCCCTGCTGAAAGCGAAGGCCATCTGCGCCGCCGCGGGGCTCCCTGCCATTGGCGACGACTCCGGCCTCTGCGTCGACGCTCTGAACGGCGGTCCCGGCGTCTACTCCGCCCGTTACGGCGGCGAGGGGCTGGACGACCGGGGACGGCAGATGCTGCTGCTGGACAGCCTCCGGGGACAGGGTACCCGGGCCGCCCATTTCACCTGTGCCGTTGCCTGCGCCTTCCCCAACGGAGATATTCTGGAGGCCGAGGGCCGCTGTGACGGTGCGATTGCCTACGCCCCTCTCGGAGACAGCGGTTTTGGCTACGACCCGGTCTTCTTGGTTCCCAGTCTCGGAAAAACCTTCGGACAGCTCTCCCCGGAGGAGAAAAGTGCCATCTCCCACCGTGGGAAGGCGCTGGCGGCTTTCGCGGAAAAGCTGGGAACTTATCTCCGGAAATAAACGTCTGAGAAAGAGAGTCCCCCATTGGAAATAGAATTCGATGGAATGCTGGAAGAATTTCGGATTTTACAATGGAAGGCTGAGAAAAATCATGAAACAGGGACATTGCCCCAAGTGCGGCAGCCGTGAGGTTTTCCGCTGTGCCGCCGTGGTGCGGGGCGCTTATGACAAAATTCCCACCGGTCCCCTGACCCAGGCCCGGGTGGACCGCTGGGTCTGCGGCCGCTGCGGATACGTCGAGCTGTGGGCAGACCCGGAGGACCTGGAGAACATACAACGATACTGGGCGTCCCAACCGGACCCCGCAGAACAACGGAAAGGCGGCGCGGACTCCGCGCTGGAGTAACGTATGGATTTGACAAGCAAACAGCGGGCCCAACTGCGGGGCCTGGCCAATGGAATGGATACCATTCTGATTGTCGGCAAGGACGGCATCGGACCCAATCTCATTCAGCAGGCCGATGGCGCTCTGGAGGCCCGGGAACTTATCAAGGGCCGGGTGCTGGACAACAATCTGGAGTACGACGCCCGTCAAGCGGCAGAGGCCCTGGCCAAGGCCACGCGGAGCGAGGTGGTGCAGGTGATCGGCAGCAAGTTCGTACTCTATCGGGAGACCCATTCCAAACCGAAAGAGAAACGGATTACCCTAGTGCAGGCGGGCAAACGGAAGGGAAAGGCGGAGCGGCCATGAAAATCGGCGTCTACGGCGGCGCGTTCAATCCGCCGCATCTGGGGCACATCGCTGCCGCCCAAGCGGTTTTCGCTCTGCTGAAGCTGGACAAGCTGCTGCTGATTCCCACCGGCCATCCGCCCCATAAGCGCTTTCCTCCCGAAAGTCCCACTCCCGAACAGCGGCTGGAGCTGTCCCGTCTGGCGGCAGAACAGACCGGCGATTCTGTGGAGGTGCTGGACCTGGAGCTGCGGCAGTCTGGTACCAGCTACACGGCTGAAACCCTCACATACCTGCGGAGTCTCTATCCGGAGGATGAGCTGTGGCTGCTGATGGGTACGGACATGTTCCTCACCCTTCACGCGTGGCGGGAGCCCCAGGAGATTTTCAATCAGGCAGGCATTGCCGCTTTCGGCCGTACGGAGGCAGACTGTGAATCCCTTTTTTCCGTTCAGAGAGCCTATCTCTACCAACACTATCCGCAAGCCCGGATCTTTACCCTCACCATTCCCGGCGTGGTAGACGTGTCCTCCACGGAACTGCGGCGGCAGCTGGCTGAGGGGAAGGGCGGAAACCTGCTGGCTCCAGCGGTATACGGCTATATCCTTCGGGAGGGACTTTACGGCACAACTGCGGATTTGAAACACTTGCCCTTAGAACTGCTGCGGCCAGTGGCTCTGAGTTTTCTGGACCACCGGCGCATTCCCCACGTCTTGGGCACGGAACAGGAGGCCATCCGTCTGGCCATGCGTTGGGGGGGCGACGTGGAACAGGCCCGGCGGGCCGCTCTTCTCCACGACTGCACAAAGCGTCTTTCCCCAGAGGAGCACTTTGCTCTGGCAGAGCGCTACCGCACAAATCTGGATTCTTTGGAGCGGCAGGCCCCCAAGCTCCTGCACGCTAAAACCGGCGCGGCCCTGGCGGAAGCGCTCTTCGGTACAGAGGACGCGGTCACCAGCGCCATCCGCTGGCACACCACCGGGCGGGCGCACATGACGCTGCTGGAAAAAATCATCTACCTGGCAGATTACACGGAGCCCAACCGGAACTTCCCTGGCGTGGACCGCCTGCGGCAGGTCTGCCAGGAGAACCTGGACGCCGGGATGCTGCTGGGTCTGGAAATGACGATCCGGGAGATGGGCGGCGCACCCATCCACCCCAACACCCTGGAAGCCAGGGACGCACTGAAAGGAAACTGAGCATGAGCAAAGATATTGGAAAGCGGCTGGCGGAGCAGAAAAAGACACCTAAAAAAAAGGGCCGCCTCAGCTGGCAGCAAATTGTTCTGATTGCGGTAATCGTACTCCTGGCCCTGGCTTTGGCTGCGGTGCTGGCGGTACGCTCTCTGTTCGTCCGTCCGGAAATTCCCGTCCGGAACAACACACCTGCTGCCTCCACCGGTCCTGATGCAGACAACGCACCGGAAGAAATCGACTGGGGAGACGGTATCCGCCCCCGCGGCGGCGATGGCGAGCGCAAGAGCGAGGATTACTGGACGGTCCTCATTCTGGGCCGGGATACCGGCGGAGGCGGCAACATGGACACCATGCTCCTGGCCAGCTACGACGTGACCAACCAGAAGGCCACTGTTCTCTCCATTCCCCGGGACACTATGGTGAACATCCCCTACGATATCAAGCGCATCAACGCCGTCTACAACTACTACGGCCAGGGGGAAAAGGGAACCCAGGCCCTCTATAAAGAGATCTCCCAGCTGGTGGGCTTTGAGCCCGATTATCAAGTGATTGTGGAATGGGAAGCTGTGGGAAAAATCGTAGACGCTATGGGAGGCGTATACTTTGATGTTCCCCGGAATATGAATTATGACGACCCTTATCAGGACCTCCACATCCATCAGGAAAAAGGCTACCGCCTCCTCAGCGGCGACGATGCCATGCAGGTTCTCCGTTACCGTTATGACACCGGCAAAAAGCGGGGCTACGCCGAAGGCGATATCGGCCGCATCAAGACCCAGCAGGCCTTCCTTACCGCTATGGTGGAGCAGCTACTTCAAGTAAAAAACATCACGCGGATTCGGGAATTCGCCAAGGTTTTTCAAGAGTGCGTCGAAACCGACCTAACCTTCCAGAACTGCTTCTGGTTCGCGAAAGCAGCCTATATGGGCGGATTAAAAATGGAGAACGTCCACTTTGTCACCGCTCCCGGCAATTATGCCGCCACCTGCTGGAGCCGGACCTACAAGAATATGCAGTCCTATGTGACCCTCTACCCCAACGAGCTTTTAAAGCTGGTGAACGAGGAGCTCAGTCCCTTCAAGGAGGTCTTCACCCTCTCCGACCTGGATATCATGACGGTTAACGCCGACGGCAGCGTCCGCTCCTCCACCGGCTATGTGGAGGACAAAAAGGCTGCTCAGCCGCCGGTCCGTCCCAAGCCTCAGGAGGAGGAGCCGGTGGAAGAACCGGTTGTAGATGAAAACGGAGATCCCGTGGTCATAGACCCGGAGACCGGCCTGCCGGTCCCCGCGGACCCCAATCCCAACGAAAGCGGCGGCAGCTCCCCTGAATCTCCAAACGGCGGAAGCGTTAACAATCATACCCCCAACAGCGATATCAACAACGGTACGCCCGGAATCACACCCTCGCCCGACACCGGCAGCGGTGATGGAACCGCGCTTCCTCCAACGAATACCGGCGAAAATCCCTCCCCATCTGACACGGCAGACCCCGGCATCTCCACAGCTCCCCCGAATCCCGATAACATCGGAGACAGCACGCCCCCCGCGGCCCCCACCCCGGCGGAACCGCCCTCGACCCAGCCGGAGACACCCCCTGCGCCTGCGGAACCCAACCCGGGCTTCACCTTCATTCCCCCAGAGGAAATCACATAAGGACGGGGCTTCAAGTCCCGGAAAGAGAGGTACTATGACACCGAAAGAACTGGCCATACTGGCCGCAAAAGCCCTGGACGAGAAGAAGGGAAAAGAGATTTCCGCCCTGGAAATCACCGACCTCACCACGCTGGCGGACTATTTCGTCTTTGCCACCGGTTCATCCAACACCCAGATCAACGCCCTGTGCGGCGCGGTGGAAAAGACCCTGAAGGAACAGGCTGGCGAGGTTCCCCTCCACCGGGAGGGCCATCGGGACGGCACCTGGGTCCTGCTGGACTACGGCTGTCTGGCCGTCCATGTCTTCTCCCCCGAAGCCCGGGAGTTCTACTCCCTGGAGCGCCTGTGGTCTGACGGCAAGCCTCTGGATCTCAGCGGCGTGCTGACGGCGGACTGATTCCCCCAAAAAGAGCCTCCTGGAAAGCAGCTGCTTTCC